>JBCDJC010000159.1:0-11583 GCA_038748225.1 Cyanobacteria bacterium P01_H01_bin.26
AGGGTTTCAGCTATCATTAATGCATAGAGAAGAAATTTTCTCAACGCAGCTTTTTTAGCTGAAAATTAGGTAATGGATGCAGTGTCACAAGGGCAGTTCTAAGGGGACGTTCGAGAAAATACAAAAACTGGTCTAAAGTCTGGCCCATGGACCGCGATACTCCGAGCCAGTTATTATCACCGACAATAACCTGGCTGCCATCAACATGAATTATCTGATTATGCTTACCCTGACTGACAGTCACTCCAAAAACGGTGCTATTGGAAATTGAGAAACCCAATGCTTACCACAGTCATGACGTGAGCCCCTGAAAGCAATCAAAGTCTAGCTAACTGCTTATCCATACGCCTACTTACATATGAGAGACCAACCTGTCATCCGTAGCAGGTAAGCATATTCTCTGAATAGCCTGGAATATTTGGCTACAGATTTTATCCGTATAAAGCCAATATTTCACGTATCAAGCTATACGTGAAAATTCCGAGTACTTTAATAGTTTTTCTTCCTAATTGCAACAGGTATTGAGGAAACTAAGGACATGTCAACGGATAAACAAATATGTCTCTAGATGAATTTGAACAGTATTATCGTGACGCTATGAGCGACGCACTCAACCAGCTCCAGCGGATGCTACTGCTCTCAAACAATCTGAGAGGATCGGTCGAGGAGATTGGTGTCTCGTTACAGAAGCTCAATCTCACAACGGAAGAATTTATCAACAATCAGCGCCAAAACTCTGATGATGAGTCGGCTTCCCAGTCTTGAGGAAGGTTCTCTTCGGTAATGGGGGAAGGGGGTATCTTTAACAGTGAGAGAATTTTGCTGCTGAGGGTAGTGGGCATAATAGGCTTAACCATATAGTCGGTAGCTCCAGCTGCTAGGGCTCGCTGGCGATCTGTATTAAACGCATAGCCACTGACAACCAAGATAGGCAGCGTGCGAAACTGAGGATGGTGTCGAATCGCCCTAATCAGCGTAAGGCCATCAATCTGGGGCAATTTGATATCGAGTAGCACAATGTGGGGCATAAACTCCTGCATAATCTCGATACAGTTGTTGCCATCGGCCAAAGGCAACACCCGGTAGCCACAGTGTTCTAGGAAGTCTGCAAACAACACACGGTTACCGTAATCGTCTTCGATGAGTAGAATTCGACGCTGCTCTTCTGGAAAGTTCATAGATGACTATTACATCAGCGTGCTGGTCAGATAATCAAGGTTTATAGGTAACACGGACATCATGGCTTGGGCTATGGAAAATCTCTTACATTTCTAAGTACACCAGGTTTGTAGGCAAGCACGTTAATGCATCCGGGCCTCTTATAAGAGCAGGACAACTAGAACACGATTTTCTGTGTATAAATCATACCTACACGTGTCACCAAAATACTTAGTACACCCAGACGGTAATAGGTAATAATGCCTCAGACTCTTGAGCTGACTAAACTCAAACCTTGTAACTATCGGTAAAGTTTCTATACAACTGATTGAGCCATATCTGAATGATGCTGACGTAAAAGACGAATAAGATGTCCTAGACACCATGGTGATCTGAGAAAATCAAAATCTGGAATCCCCACTATACTAATGCTTTTACTAGGCCGAATTGTGCGGAGCTCCTCAAGCAAAAGTATCAGGATAGTCTTAGGCTGCCCCTTGACTAGGCAATCAGGGACGGTGCTGCTAAATAAGTGCTAGCCAACCAGCAGTCAGCTATCGTCAGGTTCTGCATATACCGATGGCCGTATTGTGGCTCCGGACAGCTCAAATAATAGGCCTAAACCAAAGCCTGAGTTATATCGTCAAACGAGCGACTCCCTGGCTAGCCACCTCTGGAGAAACCATTCCATAACCGATATCCGAATGTATGACAGCCTTACCGTCATACGCCATACCACCAACCTAATGCACAAAGCTCAACTATCTAGCCACAGCGGTAGGACGATACCGGTGAAACTAGAGGATATAAAAATCTCAAGCCAGGTTTTCTTTATGCATGTAATAGCTGTTATCAATGCCTGCATCCATGTAGGAAAAGTAGGAAAAACTTGTTTTAG
The DNA here is from genome assembly GCA_038748225.1 of Cyanobacteria bacterium P01_H01_bin.26. Taxonomy (GTDB): domain Bacteria; phylum Cyanobacteriota; class Cyanobacteriia; order Phormidesmidales; family Phormidesmidaceae; genus Leptothoe. The sequence continues at coordinate 2,057 of JBCDJC010000159.1, forward strand.
TACTCTCCATGGCATCCATTACACAACTGCCAGCTCTTATGCAGCAGAGAGCGTAACTGCATAAGGGGTGTTGCCCCTTCATCAGACTCGCCCCCTGACCGATAAATTTAGGCTAAGGGTGAGGCAGATTATCTTCAGTAACTACGACGCTAAGGGCGAACGACGGGGGTCGAACCCGCGAATGGTGGTACCACAAACCACTGCCTTAACCACTTGGCTACGCTCGCCGTATTTTTCACATCATATATGATAGCACCTCTACTAGGGGATTATGCGGCTTTCCTCGAATATTGGATGACTATGGAGTTGGCAATGGATGGATTGGGATAACTAAGGGTCAAGGATTTAATCAAGCCCAAACTTTATATCTGATGAGGCGTCCCATGGAACACCTTTACTTGAGAAAGTAGGCCTTAATTGAATCCTCAGTCCTGGGCAAAGGATGAACAGTGATTAGCTTGTAAATAGCATCAAGCACAACAGAATTCTGATTAGATTGCGTAGACACTAGTATAGTGAGTAGTGTTTTTAACAGTCGGTTATAAATCAACTGTCGGATTGTTCAGAGTCAACCTTGGTTTGTGATAACTGGGTTTTGCCCGGTGCATTGCTGAGTATTTACTGCTTAATGTGTGTGGAGTTTGACCTGGTTTGTTTTAGGACTTTGATTTGAAGGATTTTGTACTAGATTATGAAGCCATTGAACCTGTAGATAAAGCACCAGTCTTGCTGGTAGGTTGGTACATTCATCACTTTTCAAATCATTAATTTTCCTTGTCCCTGTGAACAGACACTAGACTTCTGATTCGCGTATTTACTTATTTCATTCCACCCTGACAGTCTCATTTAAAACTTCTCGTGACATCTACAGCCTATCTTTTGATTTCCCACGGTAGCCGTGACCCCCGGCACCAGGCAGCTGCTAATCGGCTAGCCCAACTGGTGCGAGAACGGCTAAATCCTACGCTGCTTGAGCCATGGAACTACCAGTCTGGCAGCTCGCTGCTTGCTGGAGGTCGCCCCCCGGCCATGGTTACGCTGGGCTTACAGGACAGTCCTCGTAAAGATGGGCTATCGAGGTCAGTGACAACAGCGAAGCCGCGGACTAAGGCCGCTAAACTGGCTCGACTACCGAAGGAACGGCTGATGGTCGGTACGGCAAACTTAGATTTTGGACTTTTCTCTCTACACAGGCAGATCTGTGAATTTGGTCGACGCCTGAGTTCGGCCGGGGTGGAGCAATTACATCTAGTCCCACTATTTCTGCTGCGGGGCAAGCATGTGATGGAAGATATCCCCAATGAAGTTGAGAAGGCTCGCAAAGAGCTGGGGGGAACGATCGAACTGACCCTGGGAGAGCATATCGGTGGGTCCCAGATGATGCCTGCTCTAATTTCAAATCGATTGCTGAACTCCCCTACAACGGGACGTTTGATCGTTGCCCACGGTAGCCGTCGGGCCAGGGGCAATCGGACGGTGGACAACCTGGCCAAGTCCTTGGGAACGACTGTGGCTTATTGGACGACAGAGTCTGATATTGAAAATCAAACGATTCACCTTATGCAGCAGGGATGTTCCACCCTGACTATTTTTCCCTATTTTCTATTTGCGGGCGGCATTACCGATGCGGTAGCTCACCTCACTGAGGAACTGGCCGAGCGCTTCCCTAGGACAAACTTTCGGCTACTGCCGCCCCTGGGAGCGACGGCGGATTTAGCTAATTTGATTTTGAACACTCTAGATCAGGATGCAGCACCGTGCGGGAGTTCTCGCAATGGGGATGATTATGGCTTAGGGTTAAGGATATCTTAAGCAGTATGAGTGGGTCTTTGGCTCACTCAGTATTAATTTTGGCAAACTCGTTAATATGGATTTGCCAAAATTATCATGCATATATCTCTATCCTATCCATATGTCTGATTCGTTTACCCGGGCTGCAGTTGGTAAAGTTTACCTGGTTGGGGCAGGCCCAGGTGATCCGGGCCTGCTGACCCTCAAGGCTAAGGGGCTGCTGGAGCATGCTGATGTGGTCATCCATGATGCCCTGGTAAGTCCGCCAATTTTGGCGATGATTAGCGATCTCACCCAGGTGATTGACGCTGGCAAGCGTCGTGGTCGCCATTCTATGGCCCAGCCAGAGATCACCCAGCTTTTGATCGATCAGGCCCATACCCATGCGATTGTGGTCAGACTCAAGGGGGGCGACCCGTTTGTATTTGGTCGAGGTGGGGAAGAAATGCTCGGGCTGGTGGAGGCTGGAATTGATGTGGAGGTAGTACCGGGAATTACAGCTGGCATCGCGGCTCCAGCCTATGCGGGTATCCCGGTAACCCACCGGGAATACAGCTCATCGGTGACCTTTGTAACGGGCCATGAGGCCGCTGGTAAATATCGCCCCCAGATCAACTGGTCGGCGGTGGCCCAGGGATCGGAAACCATTGTGATCTACATGGGGATACACAATTTGCCGTATATTGTGTCAGAGCTAACGGCGGCGGGTATGGCGGCAGAAACACCGGTCGCCCTGGTGCGATGGGGAACGCGCCCAGAACATGAAGAGCTGATTGGCACCTTGGCCACCGTTGTGCAGCAGGTGGAGGACCAGCAGTTTCAGGCACCTGCGATCGCAATTATCGGTCGCGTTGTGGACCTGCATCACACCTTGGCCTCCGTATCGCCGCTGCATTCTCCCCACTGGGCCACGATCCGGGCCGCGAGTAGCAACGGTGAGTAGCGAACGGGCCGGGGACCTCATCAACGAGCCCGTCATTGAGCTAGCGGTAAAAGAGGCTAGCGGTGAGCGCATTGATAGCTGGCTTGCCCAGCACAGCCACCTGTCCCGCAACCGCATCCAAAAACTGATTGATCAAGGGGCGCTCAGCCTGAACGACACCCCCTGCACCAACAAAAAAGCGACCGTTACCCTGGGCGACTGGCTACGGCTTGAGGTGCCTGCGGTTGAACCCTTTACCCTAGTCCCTGAGGCGATCCCCCTAGATATTTTGTATGAGGATGAGGCCCTACTGGTGGTTAACAAACCGGCTGGCATGGTGGTGCATCCAGCCCCTGGCCATCCCAGAGGAACTCTAGTAAATGCGATTTTGGCCCACTGCGGCGAGCAGCTCACGGGGGTGGGTGGGGTGCAGCGCCCCGGCATCGTGCACCGTTTGGATAAGGATACGACCGGCGCCATGGTGGTGGCCAAAACCGAGCCGGTGCTCCACCATCTTCAAAAACAAATCCAAGCAAAAACGGCCCAACGCGACTATTTGGGGGTTGTGTTTGGGGTGCCCCAAACGGCCCATGGCAGCCAGGACTGGGGCACCATTGACGCGCCCATTGGCCGCCATCTAAAAGATCGCAAAAAAATGGCGGTGGTCCCTTTAGAAAAGGGGGGACGCCCCGCCGTGACCCACTGGCGAATTCAAGAGCGTTTGGGAAACTATACCCTGGTGCACTACCGGTTAGAAACGGGGCGCACCCATCAAATCCGAGTGCATAGCTCGATGATAGGACACCCGATTGTGGGGGATATGACCTATGGCGCTGGCCGGTCTGTCGGGGTGAACCTGCCAGGTCAGGCGCTACATGCGAGAAAGCTGACGCTCACCCATCCGAGTACGGGGGAACAGGTGGTTGCGATCGCACCCCTACCACCCCCTTTTGAAACGCTGCTACAGCGTCTGCGCCAGCGGTAGCGCAAAGGTTCTAACAAAAATTCTAAACATACTCTAGATCCTAAAAGGGACGGTGCCCTTAGACACCGCCCCCTCAGAATTCAGATAGCCGCGTTGGCCGTTTAGTTTACGGCAAAGTCTACCTTGCGGTAGGGAACAGAGGACGTAAAGCTAATATTGGCGGTGGCCACCCGGGGTGGGGCCGGAGGAGTGCTGCTGCTCAAACCACGGGCCATATTCATATATAGCTGAGGATTGCCAGCGGAAGGCTGTTTCTCCTGGGGGATAAACCGACGGACTTCGCTCTGCCAGATGGACTGGGGGAAACCCAGAATAGAGCGGTAGTACTCGTCGTAGCGGGGGGACTTGATATTAAAGGGAAGCTCGCCTGTCTCGCGACTCGGCAGAACGCGACGACGCTGATAGGGGAGAATATCGTAGCCAAAATTGTCTACGTACTCTTCACTGTCAAGAAGTGCATCCACAAAGCCCTCAATGCCCTTGGTTGCTACCACAATAGACCAGGCGATGGTCTCGTCTTTACCAAAGACGTCTCGCCCCAGCACCCGCTGTACGGTTTGCTCTACAAAACGATAGTTATTATTCATTTTGTAGAAGCTATTGCGATAGGTCTGAGACAGCAGCAAACCCCGAACAAAATCGCGTACGGTAATTTGATTGCTGCGCAGCTGAGACTCTAGGAAAGGCTCACGGTCAGACTTAAAGGCATGGAAAAATATCTGTCGGTAGGCCGCTTCGATCAGAGTACCGATATCGGTCGGAGACAGAATATTCTGCGTTGAATAAATTTTAGGCTGTTCATCCCCAGGAATTTCATAGCCCTCAACCCGAGAATTTTGGCTAACCGGTGAGTAGTTCAGCAGAGGAATCGCCACTTGAGAATCTCCAGAAATATGAGGAAATTTAACAAACGTTAATCATAACTATAAGGGTTCATGGTCGTAGGACCCGATGCCCCTGACAAAAACATCACACAGCTTAACATTGAAAGAGATCCCTGTTTGTCAAGCTGTCTATGGGTTTCTAGGGGGATCAACGAGCCCTAGAGTGCAAAAAATGCTGCCACTGGGACGGAGTATTACAGTTTTGCAATACATTAGAATTTGTCACCGGTAGTGGAAAAACCTCTTCCTGGGCTAGCCATCCTTGATAGGAATAAATTTTGGCAGCAATTGCCCGCTGCAGACTGGGAATACAGCGACGGTGGTAAAACCCGCAAAGGGGCTCCCAGCGATCTTGGTGTCTGGGCAGGGCTGCGATCTCGCTGACCGCATCTAATTCCCCTTGCCAGCGGCTAAGGGTTTGTAAATCAATGGCTGGCAGATCACAGGCGAGTACTAGCAACCAATCAGGTGCCCACTGTCCTCGACGCTGGCTGTCCGCTAAAATCCTAACCCAGCCCTGGGCTAGGGCCACTAGCGGCCCGCCGCCGCCACCGGACTCCTGCAACAGTACTGCGGTGGGGGGCAGCAGGCTGGCATATCGCTGGGGCCACGGGGTTAGCACATAGGTACGGTCCACACAGCCCATGGCCACATCGCAGGTGCGGCGCAGTAACGGCAGCGGACCCTGCGATGTGGCCATGGGCAACAGGGCCTTATCCCGCCCCATGCGGCGACTCTGACCACCGGCTAAAATGAGGGCCGCCGCTATGACCACCGGCTACGGGCGACGGCGGCGGTCGGCCCACAGCTGCCCTTTGTAAAAATAAGACAGCCCCACAAATCCGGATAGCAGCGCGTAGGCCGCTCGAATCCCCCAGCCCGCATTGCTAAAAAGCCAGTTATAAAGGCTAAATGCCAGCCCCAGCAGCCCCGTTTGACGACGTCCTAGATCCGATAGCTGATTTTGAAGGGAGTCCGCCTCGGTAGCCATCTCTAGACTGTCTAAACGGATGGGCGGCTTGGCCCTAGCTGCCGTATACCAGTAGAAGCCCAGATCCCCCCCACGGGAGGTTTCCCGTTGCAAAAACTCATTGGTCACCTGCTGGGCCTGGCGTAGGGACAGATTACCCTGGGTTGCAACCTGCTGCACCCAAAGCGTACGTCGCACTCTGTGGCCAAGGATTAGCACCAGCGGTAGCGCCAGACCCAGCAGTAACAAACGTAGCCCAAGACCTGTTTCCACGGGCAAATAGTACGTTAGCGCCCCCAGCGCCAGCCCCAAAAGTGTCAACAGAATTGGGCTGATAATTTCAGCCACCTCAAGACTGGCGAAAACACCGCCAACTACCGGCAGCGAATACAAATAGGAATCCACACCCCAAACAAACGCCAGTTTGCAAGCAATGGCCAAGCCACAAGCAAGGGTGCCTAGCAAACAATAGAGTCCAACATGCCCTCGACGTGACTTCACGTTACGGATAGCTGCAGCTTAAGGGAGACATTTACGCCATCACAATACCACTCGAGCGAACTTTTCTCCCATGTCTGAGTCACGGGCAATTTTAGATAGTACAATTGAACCAATTTACTGGATCTGGTCGTGATGTCTTCTGTTCAAACAGGTCAGCTTATTTCGCTTCTTAGCAACAATGTCTTGATGGTGATTATTGTCGCCGCTGTGACCGCAGCCGCCTGGCTACGCTGGCACTGGCTGCGGACAGGCAGCAATACCACCCAGGCGATCCGCCACCGGGCCTATGTCAGCTTTCTCCTGGCAGCAGCCACCCTTTTGGGCATGGTGACTAGCCTGGGTATTCTCACCCTGCGGGCCGTGGTTGCGGTCAATGCGCTGGTGGTGGGTGCCATGGGTATTTTTTTGCTCAGCGTGGTGGCCCTACTGCTGGGGTTGGGGCTGTGGTTTATCGATCAGTGCCGCGGTATCCCCACCACAGCCATCGTTAGGCGGGTTAGCGATCGCAGACCCAACCCACCCATGGCTCTACTCCCGGCATCGGTCATGGGGGCACATCCCCGTCGGCCATCAAGACGTGCCCAGCGACGACAGCAGCGCTAGCAGCCGGGCGCTGCCAGCGCCGCCCCAGGAAAACAAACCCATGGGCACCGATTAGCTCATACTAGCCAGCCCCACCTGGGCTAGTTCAAATCGCTTGAGGATTTTATCGGCCATTTGAGCGGGGGTTAGCCCCAATGCGGTTTTGGCCTCGGCCGGTGTGGCATGGTCCACAAGCACGTCCGGAACACCCAGGCGTAGAATAGGCACGTTGATATTGCGATCTAAGAGGGCCTCGACGACAGCGGAGCCAAAGCCCCCCATCAGACAGCCTTCCTCTAGGGTCACCACCCGCTGAATCTTGCTCGCTAGCGGGGCAATCAGTTCCTCATCTAGGGGTTTGACAAAGCGAGCGTTGATCACCGTTGCTTCAATCCCGTGCTCACTGAGAATCTCCGCCGTTTGCATGGCCGGATACACCATGGAGCCATAGCCCAACAGCAGCAGATCGTCGCCCTGGCGCAGGACCTCTCCCTTGCCAATGGGCAGCGCTTCCCAGCCTGCTTCCATCAGGGGAGCGCCATAGCCGCTGCCCCGGGGATAGCGCACCGCTATGGGGCCATCGGTATACTCAATTCCGGTGACCACCATCTGCTGCAGTTCGGCCTCATCCTTGGGGGCCATCACCACCATATTGGGGATAGCGCGCAGGTAGGAAATATCGTACATGCCCTGGTGTGTGGGACCGTCAGCTCCAACAATACCGGCTCGATCTAGGCAGAAAAAGACCGGCAGGTTTTGAATGCACACATCATGGACAATTTGATCATAGGCCCGCTGTAGAAAGGTGGAGTAAATGGCCGCCACCGGACGCATATTTTCACAGGCCAAACCGGCGGCCAGGGTGACGGCATGCTGCTCAGCAATACCCACATCGATGTACTGCTGGGGCAGCTTTGCCTGCAGCTTGTCTAGACAGGTACCGATGGCCATGGCCGCTGTGATGCCAACTATCTTGGGATTGTCCGCCGCCAGGGTGACCAGGGTTTCGGCAAATACCTTGGAATACTTGGGCGGGGTGGGCTTGGTCGACGGATAGCCCTTACCGGTGGTCAGGTTAAAGGGTGACTGCGCATGGTACCCCACCTGGTCGTTTTCTGCGATCGCATACCCCTTACCCTTAACCGTTGCCACATGCACCAGCACCGGCCCCCGTTTGGCATGGGCTTCTTTAAAGGTGCTGAGCAGCTCACTCAAGTTGTGACCGTCCACCGGCCCCATGTAGGTAAACCCAAGCTCCTCAAAAACAGCCCCCACCTTAGACATGGCCAGACGCTTCATACCCTCTTTGACCCGGTCTAGCTCAGGGGAAAGAGACTCCCCTAAAAAGGGCAGCTGTTTGAACTGTTCCTCAAGGTTATCGCTAAGAAACTGCATCGGCGGGCTCAGCCGCAGCTTATTCAAGTAGCGAGGAATCGCCCCCACATTGGGGGAAATAGACATTTCATTGTCGTTGAGCACCACCAGCAGGTTGGTATTGGGCAAATGCCCGGCGTGGTTGATCGCCTCTAGGGCCATACCGCCGGTGAGGGCACCATCCCCAATAATCGCCGCCACCTTGTAATCATCCCCCTGCAAATCACGGGCAATGGCCATACCCAGACCCGCAGAAATACTAGTGGAGGCATGACCGGCACCAAAGTGGTCAAACTTACTTTCGCAGCGTTTGAGATAGCCAGCCACACCGCCCTTTTGACGCAGGGAGGAAAAATCCCCGTAGCGACCTGTCAGCAGCTTATGGGGATAGGCCTGGTGGCCAACATCCCAAATAACTTTGTCCCGATCCAGGTCGAGGGTTTGATAAAGCCCCAGGGTCAGCTCCACCACGCCCAGCCCTGGGCCCAGGTGTCCGCCGCTAGCAGCTACCGTCTGGAGATGCTTTTCACGAATTTGCTGGGCAATGGCTTCTAACTGTTTCACAGACAAGCCATGCAACTGGTTAGGATGCTTAATGTCACTCAGATGCATGCTAAATACCCTCTAGATCGTTTGCTGTAATCGTGTCTGACGTGGCTGAGCCTCAGAGCGGAACAAAACAGGCAGACTCATCTCCATAACTCAGCGGCGGTCGTGTCTTTATCACTCCTTCACTGTAGATTAAATCAGGGTTTCATCAGGTCAATCATTAAAAAATCACCGCTGCCCCTGCAGCCGCTGCCCTATTTAACTATTACTATGCATGGGTAGCCTGTTTGCCAGTGGCAACACCGCCGTTTTTGCATCGGCTTTGGGACATCGGAAGCTGTCTGGCAATGTCTGTTTTATTGGATCTATTGAGAATGCTTAATATGACTAATATGTTCGCTATATCCGTTTGGAGTCGTTTTACACGTCGGTCGTTGCTAGCGCCTGCGGCGCTGAGTTTTACCGTAGCCTCCCTCGTGGCACTGCCCACCTACGGCGCGGAGGATGACGGCTATCGAGAATGCGTGCAGGAGCTGACAGATACTGGGATTACCACGGAGCAAGCCACAGCCAGCTGTGCGGGCACCCGATTCCCGAGCGCCCTAGGAGAGTGCGTAGCCGATGTCAGTGGGGTCACAGACATTGGCGCAGCGGATGCCCTAGAAGGATGTGAACGCTCCCGCCGCCCTGAGGAAGTAGCAAACTGCACCATCGACATTCACCGGGCCCTGCTGGAGCAGCCGTCGGTAAATGCGCTGGAGCACTGCAGCCGCAGCCTTTTACCCGAGCGCTACGGCACCTGTGTAGTGGATCTGGGTGATGAGGCTCAGCTAGCGGTCGATACGGCCCTAGACACCTGTATTCGCGCCGGTTATCGCCCGTGGACCGAGTCCCCCAGGCAATAAGGTTTACATCGCCTCATCATCAAAAAGCCGCCAGATTGTGAGACACAGATCTAGCGGCTTTTTG
>JBCDJC010000160.1:0-11553 GCA_038748225.1 Cyanobacteria bacterium P01_H01_bin.26
GGTGATATCCCCACCGGTACCGTCCAGGGAAGATGAACTGACTCGACCCGCCGTCGTATCGATCGTCCCATCCGTGCTCAAAATCTCGATGCGACCACCGTCGCCGCTGCCGCGATCGTCAATGTCAATAAATGCCAGCACATTGGCCGTATCGATATCCCCAGGAGCCTGCAGACGAATATCTCCTCCGTCTCCGTTGGGGGTGGTTGAATCTATGCTGCCAGAGAGGGTGTTGATACGACCGGCCTCGCTAATCAGACGAATGTCGCCGCTGTTGCCCTCCCTGCCAATACTCACAAACGAACCCAGGGAAACGGGTAAAAACGTTGGATTTTCGCTACCGTCATCGGCTGAATTAGCATCAAAAACGCCGGTTGTTGTAATGTCTCCGATTGCTTGTAGGGTGATCGCTCCGCCGTCTCCAGGACCGGGATTTTCTCCGTCGGCCACTGGCACAGCGGTGCTAATGCTGCCAACGGTGACTGCGGCCCCGGATATTTCAATATCTCGCTGACGGGCTACGATGGTGTCGGTGGACTCCATTCTAAAAACACCCGTTCCATTGCCATCGGCGTCGGCCCTAAAGGTGATGCTGCCACCGGGGCCTCTCTGAAAAAGCAGCTCAGTGTCATTGTCTTCGTTGGGACCGTCCAGGGATTCCACCACAATGTCGAGGGCCGCCTCCAGGGTGACGTCCACATCCGCTGGAATATTTTCCAACGTCTCCTCTGCAATCGTAAAATCTAGCGCAGGGTCCTGTTCCCAGGGGAGAACAATGCTCCGCTCGCCGTTATTGTCAGCCACGTTTGGCAGCGCCTCGCCCCCTGCCCCTTCCACAATCACAATGTTTAGCGGATCCAACAGCAGGGTACCATTGGCACCGCTGGTGGCCCCCGCATCGACAAAGCCTTGAAACACGAGATTTTCTTTACCCGAGACTTCGACCAATCCGCCGTCTCCAAAGCTGTCGCCACCGCGAGCTGAAATCTCCCCATGGAAGCGGGTTGTTTCATCTGCCCAAACAATGACATTGCCACCATCCCCTGACTGGATGGTGTTGGCTGCGATCGCACCCTCCCGATCAATATAGGTCTGCCGCGCAGACGGCAAATCCCCCTGCCCTCGATACTCACCCCCCACCAGCACCGTGCCGCCCCCCGTTAAACCCGATGCCTCTAAACGACCATCAAGCAGGGCCACATAGTCCCCCAGGATCTGAATGGTTCCCCCCGCGCTGTCCGGGCTGGCAACATCGATGGCACCGGTGATAATCACCGTTCCAGGATCGATGTTTTCAAACCCAGCTAGGCCTATGACCTCGCCGGTATCGGGCTGGTCGGCCCCGCTCAGCCGCTCCCAGCCCAAAATCTGGGATTGAGGCCCCACCTGGACCCGACCTTCCCCAGCAACGGCGGCCAGGTCGATGGATCCTTCTGGGGCCGTTAGGCTACCCTGGTTAATCACCGCCCCGCCGATTAGGGCGATTCCCTGGTCGGGGTCAACGGTGAGGCTGCCCGTATTTGCGATCGCACCGGGTTCTTCCCCAGTAAACATTAAGCCGATGGGGGCCTGGGCATTGACCGTCAGTAGCGGTACGGTCTCCGGAGCCACGGCGCTAAACCCGTACCCCCCCGGCAGCATTACCCCCGAAGCTGTTGTTGCCGTAAAGGCCCCGCGCAGATCTAGTTCGGCATTGGGGCCAAACAGCACCCCGTGGGGATTTAAGAACACCAGATCGGCGGCCCCTAGCACCCCCAGGGTGCCCAGCAGCCGTGAGGGGTCAGCCCCCGTCACCCGACTAAAAATGGTATTGACCGCCGCCGGATTGGCAAAATAAACCCCGTGATTTTCCGGAATACCAAACTGCTCAAAGCTATGGAAAAGTGTGGAGTCTCGCAGCGCGCCACCGTCTATGCGCTGGGTCTCAGCATCCAACGGGGTAACAATAGAATTTTCAGCCCCCAGGGTACTGTCGGGGATCACCTGGGCTACGCTGGGAGCACCCGACAATATGCCCACAGTCCCAGACAGCAGAGCTAGGCCGTAGCACGAAGAAATATAGTTCATAGGAGCACAGGGGACAACATCGGCGGGCTCACCCTGGGGGCAACTGCTAAAGGATACAGAAAACCCACGACCAAGCTTCTAAAAAGCTCTCACAATGCCCCATTAGTTTTTACGCAAGCTATTGCCCTTGCAAACAAAGTTTACATTTCTCTCCAATCGCCATTAGCCCCTAAATTCAAAGTTTCTAATCCGATCGGACCACGTGACCAGAGACCTGTTAACCCAGGTAAACAACGCCTCGAAAAAGACAAGATACTGTATCCAATAAAACAGAACCACGCTCAAACAGACAAAACCCTAGGAAACAAAATTTATTAGGCTCCACCTTTGGGCGTGCAGACATTGCCTGCAACGTCTCTCCCCTTCACCCTTTTCCCCTTCACCCTTCACCCTTTCCCCCTTCCCCCTTCCCCCCAAGACAACACCAGCCCAAACCCCACGGCCCCTTTGCTACCCTGAAAGGGTTTGGTGAGGGCAACTGATGTTGAACTGGATCTTGCGCCGGGGACGAGACGGGCTTTGGATTGTCTGTCTGGCAATAGGGCTGCTGGTGATAACCGGCTGCGCCGTACCCCAGGTAAGCGCTGAAGAACGGCTATTTTTAGACCTGTCGGTGACGGCCATAGACCATGTGGTGCTACCCATGGCTGAGTTTGAAGGGACCCAGGTGGGGGGGCTCTCAGCCCTCGCCTACGATCGCGATCGCGATCGCTACTATGCCCTGGCGGACGACCGACAGCAGCCCCGGTTCTACACCCTGACCCTCGACTTCGACTCTACGGCCATCAACGGGGTCACCATTGATGCGGTCACCCCGCTCACCGATGGCGACGGCGGCTCCATCGCCCCCCTCGATGCCGAGGGGATGGTGCTCACCCCCAGCCGCAGTCTGATTGTGGCGAGCGAAGGATCCCCCCGCCAGCAGATTCCCCCCCAGCTGCAGGAGTTTGATCTAGCCACCGGCCAGCTGAAGGGCAGCTTTCGTCTGCCCCAACGCTACCTGTTTGGTACCGATGACGATGACGCCACCGGTCAAACCCAGGGCGTTCAAGAAAATATCGGTTTTGAGGCGCTCACCATCAGCGCTCCGGCTGGCTCCTACGAACCGTTTCGCCTGTTTGCCGCCACAGAAGGCCCCCTGTACCAGGATCTTGACATTGACCCGGACATTCCCTTTAAAAACCGCTGGCTGCACTATCTGATTGACCCCAACCAGTCCACACTGATTTCAGAGCATCTGTACACCATGGATGCGGCTCCCCTGGGGGCCGTGGTAAACGGTCTGTCGGAAATTTTGGCCATCGATGCGGGCGGTCACTTTTTGGCCCTGGAGCGGGCCTTTGGGCTGCAGGGGCTGTCGATTAAGCTGTACCAGCTGGCTACCGGGGTGGCCAGTGATACCAGTGCGATCGCAACGCTCCAGGGCGACGTTAGCGGTATCACCCCCATTCGCAAACGACTGGTGGCCGATCTGACGCCCCTGGCCCCCGACAACCTCGAAGCCATGACCCTGGGACCGAGGGCCGGTAGCCAAAGCCTGATCCTTGCAAGTGACAATAACTTTGACGACCGCCAGGAAACCCAGATCTGGCTATTCCAGCTAGAGGGCCTGTAGAGCACCATGGCATTTGGTTAAATGCTTCTCTGAGGTCTTACGCCTGGCGTTTAAGTTCGGGCCGATCGCTGGGCGACATCATAAGCGTGACGGCTTAGACATCTGAGGTGAGGGCAAGACCTCGATAGACTTGCTCAATGGGAAAGCTGAGGTTAATGCTTTTCAGTTCTACGGTATCGCCGGGTTGATAGTTGGGGATAATCCATTGGCCGGCTTCGTTCTTGTGATATAGGTCCATTTCGATACGGGCAGAGCTGACAAGTAGGTAGTCTTTGAGGGCTGGGTTTTGGCGATACAGCCTAAACTTGCCGCCCCGATCGTAGGCTTCGGTACTGTCAGAGAGCACTTCGACAATTAGGCAGGGGTATGTAATGTATTGGAGAGTGGTTTTATCGCGGTCGTCGCAGGTAACGCTGGCGTCTGGATAGGTGTAGTTAGTAGTTTCGGCAATGTTAACCTTTAGGTCTAAGTTGCCGGTGATGCAGATGGTGGCCTCTAGATGGATGTCCAGTAGGGTAGTGAAGCGGACGGCAATGCGACTGTGGTTAACTCTGCCGTCACCCATGGCGTAGATTTGACCGTTAATGTATTCATGTTTTTCGAGTTGCTGTTCTTCCCAGGCAAAGTATTCTTCAGGGGTGAGGACAGGTGGATTGTCTTGGGCGGCGATCATGTTTATTAGGGGGTGTTTGGGCTAATTTTAGCGAGTTAGATCAGTAGTTTCTAGAATGCGTGCAGCGCCCTAGGGTCTATGGTTAACGGTCTACATGCCCCTAGAACCCAAACTAAGCAACGGTGAGCCTAGCCAGCGACTTTCCCCGTTTACCCTTCCCTAACTGAGACGGGTATTCTATTTTTGCCTATATCCCTAACCTTGACGACCGCCAGAAAACCCAGATTTGACTATGCCAGCTAGAGGGCCCATAGCGTGCTACGGCCATCAGGCGCGATTATTTTCCTTTTTCCAAAGAATGCAGAATACCAGCGGGCTTCATTTTTACCTGGCCGCAGCCGTTCGCTGAATCGACTGCCCTATCGCATTTCCTTGCTTTTTCTGCTGCGACGGCTACCGGTCCATTTAGCAACCCGGCTCAAGTCTCCCCAGGGCAGGCGATAACGATTTATACCCATATTCTGTATAATTCTTGCTAATCATGAAGGAGGCGTAAGCGCTACAGGATGAAAGTAATCGTATTAGGCGGGGACGGCTTTTGCGGCTGGCCTACTGCACTGCATCTATCAAACGCAGGTCATGAGGTTGCTATTGTTGATAACTTGTCGCGACGCAATATCGATAACGAGTTAGAAATCGCTTCCCTAACCCCCATTAGCCCCATGTCCAAACGTTTAGAAGCGTGGGAGGAACTAACGGGAAAAACCATTGAGTTCTTTAATGTCGACATTGCCCAAGAGTATGACAAACTCTTCCATCTAATTTGCGACTATGCCCCCGATGTGATTGTGCATTTTGCTGAGCAGCGGGCCGCCCCCTACTCCATGAAGTCGCCTCGCCACAAACGCTACACCGTCAACAATAATCTCAACGGCACCAACAATGTGCTCTGTGCCATTGTTGACTCTGAGCTAGATATCCATGTGGTTCACCTCGGCACCATGGGTGTGTATGGCTATGGCACCGCAGGTATGAAAATTCCCGAAGGCTATCTAGATATCCAGGTGGTCACCGATGCTGGTAAGGTCATTGAAAAACAGATTCTGCACCCGGCCAACCCCGGCAGTATCTACCACATGACCAAAACCCAGGACCAGCTGTTTTTTGCGTACTACAACAAAAACGACAAGGTACGGGTGACGGATCTACACCAGGGCATTGTCTGGGGCACCAACACCCGTGAAACTGCCATGGATGAGCGTTTGGTCAACCGTTTTGACTACGACGGCGACTATGGTACCGTGCTCAATCGCTTTTTGATGCAGGCCGCCATTGGCCATCCCATGACCGTGCATGGCACCGGTGGCCAAACCCGCGCCTTTATCCATATCCAAGATACGGTTCGCTGTGTGGAGCTAGCGATTGATAATCCACCTGAGAAGGGGGACCGGGTTAAAATCCTCAACCAAATGACCGAAACCCATCGGGTACGCGATCTAGCCAGGATTGTTTCTGATATTACTGGAGCTGAAATCCAGTATCTAGAAAATCCCCGCAACGAAGCGCCTGAAAACGAGCTAGTGGTGGATAACCAGTGCTTTCTAGACATGGGTCTCCAGCCCACTCAGCTGGACAAGGGGCTGATGCTAGAGGTAACAGAAATCGCCAAAAAGTACGTCGACCGCTGCGATCCGTCTAAAATTATTTGCACGTCAAAGTGGACGAAGCAGACTACCCCAGCACCGACGCCCATTCCGGCAGGCTAGTTAGCCGGTCAGGGAACCGGGCCGATGAGCCTGATTCCCTGCCTTGTTTTTCATCCCAGACTAATTACGGACTAACTGGGCCGCAGCATCCTTTTTGGGAGCTTACATTAGACCGCCGCCGCCCCACCTACCGTCGGGGCTACCATGTACACACATCTTGGACTGGGGCTCATCATCCTGCCTTAAACGCTAGTTTCCAATACTTGTGTGTACACCGTAGACTACCGGAGGGCGTTGGCAAAAAAATAGTTTTATGGGATCTTGAGCCCTGGTCAATTTCGCGGTTGAATATCAACAGTATCGTATTTTTTGATACAACCGCATTCAACTACTGCTAAACATATGCGCATTGCTCTGTTTACCGAAACATTCCTACCTAAAGTCGACGGCATCGTAACTCGCCTCAAGCACACTGTCGAACAGCTGCAGGCCCTGGGTGATGATGTATGCGTGTTTTGCCCGGAAGGGGGCCTCACGGAATATATGGGAGCCCGTATTGAAGGGGTTTCTGGTTTTCCGATGCCGCTCTATCCCGAGTTGAAGTTAGCCCTGCCTCGACCTTCCATTGGGGAGGCGTTGGAGACGTTTAAGCCGGACATCATCCATGTTGTTAATCCGGCTGTCCTGGGTCTAGCGGGTATTTACTATGCCAAAGCCCTAGAAATTCCCCTGGTGGCGTCGTACCACACCCACCTGCCTAAATATTTGGAGCACTACGGCTTTGGTATGTTTGAAGGCATGCTGTGGGAGCTGCTCAAGGCGGTACACAACAACGCTCGGATCAATCTTTGTACCTCCACGGCTATGCAACAGGAGCTTACCGAGCACGGCATCGAGCAGGTGGAGGTGTGGCAGCGGGGGGTAGATACGGACCTGTTTCGTCCCAGTCTGGCCTCTCCAGAAATGCGGCAGCGCCTCAGCCAGGGGCATCCGGATGCGCCGCTGCTGCTGTATGTGGGCCGTTTGTCGGCGGAAAAAGAGGTCGATCGGATCCGGCCCATCTTAGAAGCCATTCCCGATGCTCGCCTGGCCCTGGTTGGCGATGGTCCCTACCGCGAAGAGCTAGAAGAGCATTTTGCTGGAACGGCCACCAACTTTGTGGGCTATCTCGGCGGGGAGGAGCTGGCCTCCGCCTATGCCTCCGCCGATGCGTTTATTTTTCCATCTCGCACTGAAACCCTGGGTCTGGTACTGCTAGAAGCCATGGCCGCGGGCTGTCCGACAGTGGCGGCCAACGCCGGTGGTATTCCAGATATTGTCACCGATGGCACCAACGGCTTTTTGTTTGACCCCCTCGATGACGATGGGGCGATCAAGGCTACCCAGCGGCTGCTGGCGGCCCGAGCCGAGATTGAGCTGCTGCGCCGCAACGCTCGCATAGAGGCCGAGCGCTGGGGCTGGCGAGGGGCAACGCAGCAGCTGCAGAAATTCTATGCTGGTGTGGTGGCCATGGATATGCCGATGGCGGCCTAGTCGTCCAGTTTGATGGCAAATAGCTCATGGCCAAACTGGTGGAGGGTAAGACCGTCAACGGTGCCATCGTCTTCCGGGGAAAACGCTATGGTGATATCCGCTACCTGGGCAAAAAACTGGGTTTCCGAGCTGGGGTAGAGTGCAAAGGATTCCTGACCTGTGGCTTGGCCCATGAGCTGTTCGTCCTCCACCCAAAGTCTGAGCTGTAGTTCGGGCAAAAGCTGATAGGTGCCTACGTACCTGGTGTAGAGCGTAGGGTCAATGGCTACAGCTGTCTGTATTTGAGGCATGGCATAGTCTTCGCCAAAGAGAATGGCGGCCAACCCTTCGGCGATGGTTGCTGGCGGTTGGTTGTCCAGGTTTAGGAGGAGACTAATGGTCAGATCCTCCCCGGGGTAGTGCATGAGCGTGGACAAAAAACCGTTGATGCCGCCGCTGTGGTGAATGCGCTGTCGCTCTAGGTGGGTATCGGTCACTAAACCGTAGCCATAAAAGGCATTGGTTCCATCCTCGGGGTCACCCATTTTGACCCAAGGGGTAATCAGCAAGGCTTTGGAGACCGGACTCAGCAGGGACCGATCGTCAGCATAGAGCCACCGCTGCCAAATACCCAGGTCTCCTAGGGTGGAATACAGCCCGCCTGCCCCCTGGGGCAGACTCATATCGATGGGCTCGGTTTGCAGATAGAGGTCCTGGCCAATGCGGAGATAGCCTTGGGCCAGGTTGGAAACAATCGCTTTAGGTATCTCGTAGCCCGTGTGGTCCATACCCAGGGGGTCAAAAATATGGGTTTGCACATAGTCGGCATAGGGCTGCCCCGATACGGTTTCTATAATCTGTGTCAGGACAACATAGCCGGAGTTGCTGTATTGAAATTTTTCGCCTGGGTCAAAGTCCAGCGGCAGCTCCTGAAAACGCTCCAGCAGCTGGTCTAGGGTGGAGGGCAGCCGCATCCATTCAGCAATGTCGGGAAACGTGGTGCCGTCAAGATACTCTGGAATGCCTGCGGTATGGGTGAGTAGGTGATGGATGGTTATTTGCTCACCGTTGGGATAGTCCGGTAAATAGGTGGAGATGGGAGCCTGCAGCTCCACCAGTCCCTGCTCGTGGAGCTGTAGGATGGCGGCGGCGGTAAACTGCTTGGTAATGGAGCCGATGCGGAACTTGGTAACAGGAATATTGGCAACGGCGTGCTCCCGATTGGCCATACCGTAGCTGCGGATCAGCGCTGGTTCTCTCCCGTGGGTAATGATCACGTTGCCCGAGAGACGACCGGTTTGGGCATAGGCGTTGAGGTACGTATCGATTTCGGTGGTTTTGTCGGCAACGAGCGGAGGGGGTGCGATCGCAATCATAGGTGAGTCCTGGGGGTTCAAAATCTGTGGGGTCAGCGTTGAAGAAGTCCGGGCCATCGCGTTGGCACTACACACCAAACCGAAGACGATCCCGAGCAGTAGGCAATGCCCTGATCTAGCAACTGGCTTTCGCCTATCCATTGGCATTTACGGTTGAAACATATTTGTACTCTAGCGATGGGCCCCATGGACTTCTATATCGGAAGGTCATCCCAACCCATGACCTTTGTCATGGAGCTACCGAGTCCGATGGTCTAGCATCAAAGTCAGGGGGCGCAGATCGCCAAAATTACTAGGTACCACCCCTGGGGTATCCAACAAACACAGCTATGGATCAGAGCATGGACGCGACCAGCAGCATCAAAAAACGAGAGGTAGCGATTACACCACCTCCGGCTGCCGTTGCCACCCTATCACCCTCGATCCCCAAAACCCTACGCTACGTGGAATGGGTTTTCCTGCTGGCGGTGACCGTGCGGATCGGACTCCTGATGCTCAACAGACCCCTAGGATACGAGCTAGATCGAGGCGGATATATTAGTCTTGCGGTACTCGGGAGCTTGACACTCCTCAGCCCCATATTTCCGCTGCGACAGCCCAGGTGGAAGCGTCAGGGATACATCTTTCTAGAGATTGTTATTCTTTTGATTAGCCGTCTGTTTACCGATTGGGGATTGGATCCATTTTTGTATCTTGTGCTGGTAAAAAGTTGTTTTTTGCTGCGCCGTCGTGACGTGATTTTTACCGCGGCGGCGGCTGGCATCGCTTGGCAGCTAAGTTTAGCCCAGCGATTTTTTTACACGTTTTCACTACCGGTGGAGGAGCTACGAGAACAGTTTGAGAGATCCCTGTCAGTTCCCACACCTCTATTAGTCTTAGACGTAGTTATCAACAGCACAACGGTATACATTATTACCTGTGTCCTAACTATTTTACTGTGTTGGACCGTACTCTCCGAGCGCAAAAGTCGCCAGCAGGCAGCCGACCTGTCACAGGAGGTGGAGGGACTGGCGACCGACTTGGAGAGGACCCGCATTGCCCGCGATATCCACGACTCCCTCGGTCACACCCTGACCACCCTAGATGTGCAGCTGGAGGTGGCCCAAACCCTATATTCTCAAAATCCCAATCAGTCTTTGCAAGCCCTCAACCGGGCAAAAATGCTGTCTAATCAATCCCTACAAGACGTACGGCGCGCCGTTGCCACCATGCGCCACGGCAGTTTTAATTTGTCGGATGCGCTGGCTGATTTAGTGGAGCACATGCAGCAAGCCTGCTCTATCGAAACCCAGATCAATTTGCCCAGTCTGCCGCTCCAAGTCAGCCAGCAGCTATTTCTAATTGTTAAAGAAGGGCTCACCAACATTCAAAAACACAGCCAGGCAACCACCGTAAAACTGTGGGCTGACACCACCCCCGAGGGGATCACCCTGGGGCTATTGGATAACGGCGTCGGGTTTGTCCCTGAACCCTCTAACACCGGCTACGGGCTGCGGGGTATGCGAGAGCGGGTGCAGCTGCTAGGGGGACATCTCACAATCCAGAGTACACCTGGCCAGGGAACGCTGCTGCAGGTAACGTTGCCCCAGTGATGCTAGAGTTTAGAAATAATTCTGGAGATCGTTCTAGAAGACGTTTGCGATCGCGCTAACAAGTCAGTACCCCACCCAGCCAGACCTTTCTCAGAGACACCCCCAAGCGTATCAGTAAAACCGACGCTGATACTCACCCAGCTACGGTTACAAATGGGGTGCGCCCCCTGCTATGCCAAAAAATGGCTTTTTGAGAGCCCTTTCAGTGAATTCGCCTCTCCTTTAAACTATTAAGAAACTCCCATTAACCTTCTCTTTACCTCCAAAGAGATTATTTAGTAAATTACCCTCTCCTTTAACTATTAAGAAACTCCCATTAACCTCCTCTTTACCTCCAAAGAGATTGTTTGTGGAACTATGTGTATGGGGATAGATGAGCTCGGTCGAGTGACTGATGCTGTCTGCAGTTTAATTACACAAGTATTGCCAAACTATGTTGGCTAATCGCCTTTCTATGTGGCCTAGCAGGCTAACGCTAGGCTGCTTGTCTGTGGCAGCGTGTCTTATTGGCACCGTATGTGCAGACAGTTTTGTCAAATCAGCCTTCGCCAGTTCCGATGGGCCAGTGCTCTTAAATATGCCCATTTATAACCGGACCTCTAGCGATGACCTAATTCGCCAGGCTGAGTCTATGGCTAGTCAAGAGATTAATCAGAACTTCGACACCAACCCCAGTCTAGCTGACATTGAGGTCGTTGTTTTAGGTAACCGTAACGGTGATATCGTACCTGTCTTAACCACAGTTGTTTCTCGGATGCAGTGGCAGGAAAATTCAGACGTTAGTGCTTGGACCAAGTATTACGGCGCCCATGCCCTGCTCCAACGACACGATCGGCGTGAACCGCAGCCTGTCCAGGTCGCTACACCCCGTCGTCGCTCTACGACTGTTGCATCACGGGATATATCTGTTCAGTTTGAGCGGCAGTTTGACTCAGGTCAGCTGGCCGGTCGGACTGTACAAACCTATGTGGATCTAGTGGATTAATTGTTCACGTAAAGTTCACACAAAGCATTTTCGATAGAGGAAACTTTCCTACCGGAATCAGGTGGACACCTGATTTGGAGAGTTTAA
>JBCDJC010000161.1:0-11511 GCA_038748225.1 Cyanobacteria bacterium P01_H01_bin.26
ATCACCATTGAACCAGATAAGCGGGGTGGAAAACCTTGTATCCGGCGGATGCGGATTACAGTTTACGATGTTTTAGGCTGGCTAGCTGCAGGTATGTCTACAGATGAAATTATTGATGACTTTCCAGAGTTAGTAGAAACTGATATCAGGGCTTGTCTGGAATTCGCAGCTGATCGCGAACATCGTCTAGTGGCCTCGGTAAGTGCTGCATGAGACTGCTGTTTGATCAAAACCTCAGCCGAAAGTTATTCAAGCGTCTAGCAGATATTTTTCCTGAAGCTAGCCACGTTCAATTTCATAGGCTAGCAGAGAAAACGGACATTGAAATCTGGGAGTTTGCAGCTGATTAAATCCGTCCGCTCCTGCGTAGGGTTGAGCGGCAGATTAACACTTTTACAAATCGTATCCTAAGGTTACTAAAACTACCTCTTCAAGTTCAGCAATTGTCTGTGGGTCAAGTTGTCCCAAACGCTTAATCAAGCGTGTTTTATCCAGTACTCGAAGCTGAAAACAAAGTGCAATAGAATCTTGTCGTAACCCACCATCTCCTCGATTTATCATCACGCAAATTGGTAAAGAGGCACGACGTTTATTTGTTGTCAGGGGAATAGTAATTGTTGTCGTAGAAAACTTTGAAACAGTATCGTTCTGGAAAATAATGACAGGGCGAATACCTGCTTGTTCGGAACCTTGAGTAGGATCGAGATTTGCTAGCCAGACTTCACCACGCCTCAATTACTTTGTCATAGTTGATCTTCTTGAGCAAGCATATCCGCATAGTCGCCTATGCCTGATTCTGCAAGTGCGCGGTCTTCCTCTGCAAACTCAGTTGTAAGGGAGGCTAAAAGGACCGGATCAAGATTTATACGTTTCCGTTTTTCTTGAAATCGAAGGAAAGCAATAAACTCAGCAACTTGCTGGAGCTGCTCATCAGTGAGCTTTTCAATATCCTGTCTGAGGGATTCACTAGTGGTTACCATAGTATAGATATCAATAGGCTTTAACCGATACTCCCATTATAGATAATCCATACTCTACCCTGAATAAATCACTATGCTGAAGTCGTTCTGTCAAACTAGACATTGCGATCGCATAAGCAGTATTTGCAGCATGGCCGTCTTTCGAAGACCCGCACTAAGGGAATTGAGATTGCCTTGGAAATTATGCGTCGGCATCGATCGGTTGATACGCCGGTAGAGATCGCACGTTCTCTCTACCGTTCAGGCGAATCAGTCCGCTGTCTCACGTTGAGGGAAGTAGATGTGAGCACCATTGATATGCTCACCGTGGTGCTCATTGGCAATTCACGCACGTTTTTGCATCAGGGGCGTATGATTACGCCCAGGGGTTACAAGGTAGATGCTGTATCTTGACTTAATATGTTTTCATTAGCGTAAATAAAAGTCTGACATGGTTCTTGTTCTAATTGAGTTAGCTAATTGCTGGTAGATATACTTTTTGGGTAAAATAATCTGTATGTCTGGTTTGATGGGAGCGTAATACTGTTGTTGATGCCGCCTGAATACAGACGCTAGAAAGAAAACCTATAGGATATAAATTGCTTGGAAGGATGAGAGCAAAAAATTAAGATTCATTTGATGATCTGAAGGTAGGGCTAGGACCTATTCCAGGCAAACCTAAAAGACCATACTTCGGGGCATCGGACAGGATCGCTTTGTCCTCGATATTTAAGTACAAACTTGAAGTATTATCTTCAAATGTTGGTATGACTTTTTTATTTTAACATTTTATTAGCAATCTTTGGATTTAATTATCTCTCAGGAAAACGTGGTACGTGCGTGTGTAAAGAAAAGATTACAAAATGATTTTTATTCCCTCATCTATATTATTTCCTCTAATAGGATAGATGAAACCTATATTTGAGAGCATATGAGCAGTATTCATATACGTCAAATCAGATTGTTTCTGGAAAAAACCTTCACTGACAAAATCGATATGAAGGACTGGAACAAGAAATCTGCTCGTAGTAAAGAATTGTCTTTTCTATCAAGAAGTCTAGCTGCATTTTCAATTATAAACCTTGCTAATACCAACATTGAGGTGGCTGCTGAGGCAATTGTTGATGGGGGTAAAGATAATGGAGTTGATGCTATTTTTTATGATGAACAAACTAGTGCACTTTACTTAGTCCAGTCTAAGTGGAAGCAAGATGGTTCTGGCAGCTTCTCCAAAGGAGATGTTCAGAAGTTTTTGAGAGGCGTAAAGGACTTGATGAGGGAAAGGTTTGAAAAATTCAACAAGAAAGTTCAAAGAAAAGCTGATGTAGTTGATCGTGCTTTGAATAATTCAAATATAAAAATAATGCTTGTTTTAGCCTATACAGGGAAAGAGCGTATCAGTGATGATGTAAAACAAGATTTAAATGATTTCCTGAGTGAGGAGAATGACATCATAGACTCAGTTTTTCTCCAAATACTTGACCAAAAGCACTTTCATAATGCCATTTCACAGGACTCTCAGGGGTCTCCTATTAATATTGAGGTAATGCTATATGATTGGGGGCAAACTAAAGAACCCTTTCAATCGTTTTATGGGCAGGTCTGTGTCGCAGATTTAGTTGGGTGGTGGGAAGAACATAATACTAATCTGTTTACTCCAAACATTAGAACTTACTTGGGAAAAACTGGCGTTAATAGTGGAATTATTGAAACACTTAAAACCTCACCAGATAAATTTTGGTATTACAACAATGGTGTAACTGCACTAACCTCTTCCATTAAAAAGAAAGCCCTTGGAGGTTCTAGTCGAGACTCAGGTATTTTTGAGTGTAAAGATATTCGAATTGTGAATGGAGCTCAAACAGTTGGCTCAGCTTCTCAGGCGTTCACCTTATATCCAGAATTAGTGCAACAGGCAAAAGTGTTTATACGATTTATTTCATTAGAGAATTGTCCAGAAGATTTTGATCGAGAGGTTACAAGATTTAATAATACTCAAAATAAGATTGATAGCCGCGACTTTATTTCTCTCGATCCAGAGCAAGAGAGGATTCGTAATGAACTTCGATTAGAAGACATAACATACGTTTACAAGTCAGGGGACTTAGTTCTCTCTAAAGAGACTGGATTTGAGATTGAAGAAGCCGCTATCGCAAGGGCTTGTTCTTTTGATAACTGGAGATACGTAGTACAGGCCAAGGGTAAAATTAGTAAGCTTTGGAATGATATTGAAAAAGCTCCATACAAAGCATTGTTTAATGGTGGTGTCACAGGTCCATATCTTTGGCGAACGGTTCAAATTATGAGAATTATTAATCAAGAATTAGATAGATGGGAACCTCAACTGAAAAAGAATAAAGAACATTTATATCTAGTCCATGGAAATTTGTTCATTGCTCATATTGTTTTTAGATTAATTCCAGATAGTTTAAGTAATAAGCTTGGAATGCTTGAGGCTCGTGAAGTAAAAATTATTGAGAAGAAAACAATCGCTGTGTTTGAACAGGTAGTTAGTTCTGCTAGAACGCTTTTTCCTGATGTGTATGCAGGTAATTTATTTAAAAATCTACGAAAATGTGAAGCTTTGTTCGCATTCATTGAAAACAAAATGGATTTCAAGAAATAGGATTTGTGAAAATGCTTGCTAAATGTCAAGCTATTCATTGAATTCTGATATCACTTATAGTGATTTGAGTGTTGTCACTATTATTTAGGATTTAAGATAATGCTTCTACAAGTTATTGGGTAAACGTTAGTTTTAGGCAGATCTTACAGATATGTCTTCTCCCGCAATATGACTAGAGAGAAAATCTGAAATCTACTTTCATTTTTGTTTAACCCATGCCTCAGCCTACTATCTCCAACCAATTTCCCATCCATATTATCGGCGCTGGCCCCGGAGCTCCGGACCTAATCACTGTACGTGGTCAAACTCTCCTATCAGCCGCCGATACCGTTTTTTACACCGGTTCGCTGGTTTCCGAACAAATGCTGCAATGGTGTCAGTCAGCAGAAACCATTGATACCCGGTCCCATACCCTAGAAACCTGGTTGCCGCTGTTGCAAGAACGGGTGGCTCAGGGCAAGCGAGTAGTGCGATTACAAGATGGCGATCCCTGTCTATACGGTGCCCTGCATGAACTCACCGCCTTTTTGCTGAAGCATCAGATACCATTTGAAATTGTGCCAGGGGTAAGCGCATTTCAACTAGCCGCCGCTCGTTTGGAGGTGGAGCTAACGGTGCCCGAGCTAGTGCAAAGTATTATTCTTACCCGAGTGCAGGGCCGTACCAATGTGCCAGGGGATGAAGACTTAGCCTCTCTGGCCGCCCATCGGGCTTCCCTCTGTCTTTATCTCAGTGCTCGCCATGTCACCGCTGCCCAGGACAAACTGCTGGCCCATTATGCCCCAGAAACCCCCATTGCCCTTTGCTATCGCCTAGGCTGGCCCGATGAAGAGATTCATGTGGGCCATCTAGATACCATGGCAACCATGACCAAAGAAGCAGGCCATGATCGCACGGTGATGTATCTAATTAGTCCGGCATTGGCAGCTCGAGAGGCGCGATCGCAACTTTATAATCCAGGCCATAGCCACCTCTTCCGCCCCCATTTAGCCAAGGCGTGACCATCTGGCTGATTGGCGGTACCAGCGAAAGTCGAACCATCGCCCAGCGACTAACTCAGGCAGGGCTACCGTGGCTGGTGACGGTGGTGTCCCCCACGGCAACCCGACTGTATCAGGGACTGCCCGGTCGGGTACAGCCAGGGAAGTTGGATTTGGCGGGTATGAAAACCCTGGTTCAGCAGTACGTCATTCGTGCCATTGTGGATGCATCCCATCCCTTTGCCACCGAAATTTCTAAACAGGCTATGACGCTTGGTTTACCCTACCTGCGGTTTGAACGACAGGCCCATTCTCTGGAGCCCCCTGCGGAGTCCGTGCCTGATTTAGAGTCCCTCCTGCAACCTCAATATCTAGAAAATCGTCGGGTCTTACTCACCCTAGGTATCAAAGCACTGCGCCGATTTCAGCCCTGGCAGCAGCGGTCTTACCTCTGGGCCAGAATTTTGCCAACGGCGAAAGCTCAGGCCATACAAATGGGGTTTGCTCCAGAGCAGCTAATTTGCGATCGCTCCCCCACCGATGCCCTAGCAGAACAAACCCTTTGGCAGAAACTCGGTGTAGATACAGTCATCACCAAAGCCAGCGGTGGGCCTGGCGGAGTGCCTATAAAATTAGCAATAGCAAAAGCCTTGGGGGTGAGACTGTTGGTTATTGCTCGTCCTAAACTGGTCTATCCCCAACAAACCCATAGTTTAGATGAGGTCATTACATTCTGTCTTGATAGATAATTGAGGTACATGGTTCATTGTTAAATTGCGGCTATGGCCTACAGTCAATTCAAAACCCTTGCCAGCGTCAAAGAAGCATTTGGTCTAAGCACCAAAGAAGGTGTCAGGTTTTTGCCAGATCTAGCCCCCCTTGAACCATCGACTACGCTAAGAAGTTTTTTAGACTACAGTTTGCCTGTTGCAGTAGCGACAGGGAGTGAAAAAGCACGCTCAGAGCTAATCATTAGTCCAGTTTTATTAGAAGTACGGCAAATCTTAGAACAGCAGATTAGTTTCTTTTCAGGTGAAGATTTTACCGTGGATGAATCAGTAGGGCTAAATGGCACCTGTGACTTTCTGTTGAGTCGCTCAACGGAGTTGATTGATATTGAAGCCCCTGTTTTTATTTTGGTTGAGGCGAAGAAAGCCGATCTTAAGTCTGGACTGGGACAGTGTGCGGCAGAGATGATAGCTGCCCAGCGGTTTAATCAAAGAAAAGAACAGCTGATTTCAACAATTTATGGCTGCGTCAGTAATGGGACCCAATGGCGTTTTATGAAACTACAGGAACAGCAGTTGACCATTGATCTAAACGATTATCCGTTACCTCCAGTGGGTCAAATTCTTGCTTTTCTAGCCTGGATGGCCGAGAACTAGGCTATGCATTCAATACAATATTAGGAGAAACCATGGCCCGAGCTGGTTACACATTACCAGTCTTTGCTGTTGCTGCTGCTAAAGCTGCTCTCGTTCATCTTCTTATTCAGCATGGCAAGGGAGAACACGTTTCTAAGGTGCTGCTATCTGATAACGAACACGAGATAGGAGTTAGCATTAATCTAGCTCCGGGTGAGGCTGAGATCGCAATCCAACAAGTGGCCCGCATCGACTCCACCACGGCCCTTGGCATTTGTCTTAGTGACCCTGGTGATAATCTTGACCTGACTCGCGATACTCCTATCTGGGCTTGGGTCCATCTCGAAGAAATTGATGCAGATGTTGAAGACAATCTGATTTTAGAAGCGGGTGAGGGCATCGGTCGCACAGTCACTGGAGAACCTGCTTTCTATGCCTATGCTCGTAAACTGTTTGATGTGAATATTCGTTCCCTGATTCCGGCACAGCATCAGGCCAAGGTGCGGATTATTTTGCCAGAGGGTCGACGATTGGCTCAGCGTACTTCCAATGAAGCCTTTGGTATTTTAGAAGGATTAGCTCTCTTGGGGACTAGCGGTATTTCTCAACCCCACTCGTCTACTGACCAGTTAGAAGAGTATCGAGCTAGTTTACAAAAAGCAGTTCAGAGCACGCCGCATCTGGTATTTTGCATCGGTCACAATGGTCAGCGTACAGCGCAACGGTTAGGGATTGGTTCGCAACATATTGTGCAGACGGGCAATTGGTTGGGGCCAATGTTGGCAGAATCTGGATTACGAGGGGCAGAATCGGTCCTACTGCTGGGTTACCATGGCAAGCTAGTTAAGCTGGCGGGGGGTATTTTCAACACGTCGAGTCATGTGGCCGATGGCAAGCTACCGATACTGGCAGCGGCAATTGCTCAAGTAGAGGAGATGCCCGCTGATGGTCTGGCGGTGATTCGTGCTGTGCTGGCAGCTCCTACAGCAGCGGCGGCCCATGAACTGCTTATGGAAGCGGGTTTGGCAGATTCAGTATTTGGATTATTGGCCAGGCAAATTAGCGATCGCGCCCAGACCTATATTCAGAAGTATGCCAATGTGTCGGTGGATGTGGGGACGGTGCTGTGCGATCGCAAAGGCAACATCATTGCCCAAGATACTCAGTTACCCTCCTACTAACCTAGTGAATAGATCTTACAACGTATATACAATAGGCCGTTTCAGTAAAAACAGTTTTCCCGATCAAGATGATTGAATCAATCCAGCTTGGGGCCAAAGCCGATGCGCTTTATGTCATTAGACAGGCTGCCGTACATCTTATTGACCATCAAAAGACCCTTTGGCCACTCGATGAGTTGACCGCAGAACAGGTTTTTCATGGCTGCCAGAATGACAATATTGTTACAGGATATATAAGAGCTAATCCTATAGCCGCTATGCTACTTACGTATCACGATCCAACATTTTGGCCTGATGTACCGCCAAATCAATCAGGCTTTATCCACAAGCTATCCGTAGTGCCAGATTATCAGGGGAAAGGAGTTGCGGCTCAAATGGTTGACTTTGCTAGGAATGAAGTAAAAAATAAAGGAATTCCCTGGCTCCGCCTGGATTGTCATTCAGATAGAAATAAACTGCGAAATTTTTATGAGAGTCTGGGATTTAGATGTGTCAGAGAAGGTATTGCCGAAGCACATCCAACGGCTTTTTATGAAATAGGAGTATATCCCTAGAGACAATATTCAATCGGGTTTAGACAAATAAGCTAGGGCATTAACAATGGCTGCAGCTACTGGTGAGCCCCCTTTTCGTCCCCGCACCTGAATCTGGGGGACATCTACCTGGGCTAAGACCTGTTTGGCTGCTTCAACAGCAACAAAACCCACAGGTACCCCTACCACTAGAGAGGGTTTGACCAGCCCCTGACGAATCTGGTCTACTAGAGTAAGCAGTGCTGTAGGCGCATTACCGATAACAAAAATGCCAGTGGAATATTGTTGAGTTAGGGCCAACATGCCTGCAGCGGTGCGGGTGGTGGCAGCGCTGTCACCACTAGGGGCAAAATCCTCTGGAACACAATCCAGGGCACAGGCAATGGAGGTATGCCCGATTCCCTTAAGGACTCCCGTGATACCCATCTGCACCATACGTACGTCTACAATCACGGGTTGCTGTTGCTGAAGGGCCGCTATCCCTGCGGCTACTGCATCCTTGCTAAACTCAAACAAGTTCAATAGTTCAAAATCAGCGGTGGAATGGATCGCTCGGCGGATAATGGCATATTCTTCAAGGGGCCAGTTGTGGGGGCCGATTTCTCGATCGATAATGGCAAAGCTTTCGGCGGTGATGGGGTGCATGGAGCAAGGATGAAGGCGGCAAGGTGTTCGTTGTAGGGGCGTTGCATGCCAACCCGGTGGTTCGGCGGTCATGGTTAAGGTTGTAGGGACTGGGCAAGGGCGGCTAATAATTGATCGTTCTCTTCGGGCAAACGAACAGCAATGCGAAAATAGTTCTCCCCGAGTTCTGGAAAACTGAGGCAGTCGCGGATCAGTATTTTGTGAGATTTAAGTAAATCCTTTTGCAGTTGAGTGCTGGGAATAGCTGTTTTAACCAGGAGAAAATTAGCGGCACCCGGTAGAGGGGTAAGTCCAGGTAGTTTTTGGAGTCCTGTAATCAGGGCATCGCGGGCAGGGGGAAGCCAGTCCCAGGTTTGTTGCTGAAATGGATGGTCTTTGAGGGCTGCGATCGCAGCTACTGCCGCCAATGTATTCACTGGCCAAGGGTCCCGCCACTGCTGCCAGCGTTTTAGATAATCAGGATGACCCACGGCATAGCCCAGACGTAGTCCCGGCAAACTGTAGAACTTGGTTAGCGATCTCAACACAATCAAGTTAGGAAAGTCCAGAATCACATCCAATAAGCTTTGTTGCTGATCTGGTAGCAAAAAGTCCATAAATGCCTCATCCACTACCACCAGAGAAAATTGCTCAAGATGGGGGATTAAATCGTCTCGTCGCGTGAGCGTACCCGTGGGATTGTGGGGGTTGTTAAGCAGTAGTCCACAGTTTGCAGACGCTGTGATGGTTGTTTTGGGTGATCCTGTTTCCAGGTCCACTGGCACGGGAATGACCTTGGCATTAAACGCGTTCAAACTCCGTTGGTAATCGGCAAAAGCAGGTGTCACCAGATAGGTAGCCTCTAACTGGGCAAGTTCTCGACCCACCCAGGTTAATAACTCCGCTGCCCCGTTCCCCGGCAGAATCCACTCCATCGGCAGATTATGGAAGTCGCTGAGGGCTGACCGCAGCTGAGTATAGCTAGGGTCAGGATAGGCTGTTAGGTTCTGAAGATGTTCTGTCAGTGTCATTAGCACTGATTGAGGCGGTCCTAACGGGTTAATACTGGCAGAAAAATCTAGAATCTCTTCTGGTTTGCAATTGGCCAGCTGAGCGGCCCAGTTGCGATTACCACCATGGGTAGGATGATATGAACCAGACAGAGAAGGAGAAGCAACCATCACACTGAATCAAAATATGATCGGAGGGAGCTAAAATCGGTTGCTTGGGGTCCCTCCGAGTTCCCCAAACCCCCATGGCTAGGGCCGGGGAGGCCGCCCTAGAACCCAGCCTACTGGGTTGTCCTCAATTGTATTAAATAAGGGGGTACGGCGGGGACGATTAATCTGGTTATCGCATTGTTGTTTGACACGATAGGGAATATTAAATTTTCTACTCTAAAATCTAAAGCAACAGAGCTCCTAATCCAAGCCAGAGTAAAAAACAAACTCGATTTAACCGTAAACATGCTCGAATTACATCAGGTGTAATCTCCTGTATCGGATCGCCCATCAAGGGTTTCACCTTAGCCACACCTTTGTAGACATTTTTGCCACCCACCTGCACCCCCAAGCTAGCGGCATAGGCACATTCACTCCAGCCGGAGTTGGGGCTGGGGTCTGCCGCCGCATCCCGCTGACAGAGGGCAATGACTGTCCGAGGTTTTCTGGAAAGTAGCGCCAGAGTTAACACTGTTAAACGACAGGGTAGCCAGGTCAAGGCATCTTCGAACTTGGCGCTGCTCCAGCCGATGTGGGTATAGGGGGCTTCTCGATAGCCCACCATGGAGTCTAGGGTGCTGGCGGCTTTGTAAGCCAAGGCAATAGCCGCACTACCTAACGGTGTGGCCGCCCCCACTAGGGCATAGAATAAAGGCCCCATAATGCCATCGACGCTATTCTCAGCTACGGTTTCAAACACTGCTCTAAGGATTTCAGGTTGCTCCAAATCCTGGGTATCGCGACCGACATAGCGACTCATACGCTGGCGTGCTTCGATTAAATCATCTTGCAGTAGAGGGGCCAGTACATCTTCTGCTGCATCCCGCAGGCTGCGACCAGCAAAGCAGGACGCGACTAGGATGACGTCTAAACTAAAGCCAATCCAGGGATGGAGCCAATGTGCGATCGCAACCGCTGCCCAGCCCACAACCGCACTCCCCCCAACTAAAAGAACAGTCAGCAATACCCCGAGTCCCTTCATAACCGTCGCCGATTGTGTAGTCTTAAAAGCCAGGTTGGTATACCGCTGAATCAACCAGCCCATCCCCTGCACCGGGTGGGGCCAGTGCCACGGGTCGCCGACCAAAAAGTCGACGACTGCTGCGCTGATTAAAACAATGGCGGTATATCCCTCTGTCAAATCGGTCATGGTTTATCCATCATGTCCCTTGGTCCATCTCCATCAACCCACATCCCCTGACACGAATGAAAGCACTGTCTGTCCTTGGTACGTCTTCTAATGCTGGTAAAAGCTGGATCGTCACTGCATTGGGGGCCTGGCTGCGGCGTCAGGGGGTGAATGTCGTGCCCTTCAAGGCACAGAACATGTCCAATAATTCCTACGTCACTCTGGAGGGTGGGGAAATTGGTCGAGCCCAGGCCGCCCAAGCAGCAGCCTGTGGGGTACGTCCGGTGGCAGAGCATAATCCGGTATTGCTTAAGCCTTCAGGGAATGGCACGTCTCAGCTGGTGTTGTTGGGGGAGCCAAAGCAGCATATCCGGGCGGGGGACTACTACCAGCACATTGAGGATATCTGGCAGGTGGTGGCCCAGACGCTGGAGGAATGGCGCGATCGCTGTGATGTGTTGCTGCTAGAAGGGGCGGGTAGTCCGGTGGAGCTGAACTTAATGCATCGAGACATTGTGAACCTGCGACCCATCCAATACCTGCAGGGCCGCTGGCTGCTGGTGGGGGATATTGAGCGAGGGGGAATTTTTTCGCAAATCATTGGCACCCATTCGTTGATTCCAGAGCCAGCCAAGTCCCTGGGGCTGGGGTTTATCGTCAATAAATTTCGGGGCGACCTGAGCTTATTTGATACGGCGGGGGAGCATTTTGTGAAGCACCTGCCGGATTTTCCCTACCTGGGTACGTTGCCCTACCGGGGCCATTTGCAGCCGGAGAGTGAGGATAGTCTCTGTCGCGAGGCGGAAGAATCGGGCAGCGGCGCTAAATTTGCCTGGATTCGGTTTCCTCGGGTGTCGAATTCGCAAGATAGTCAGCCCTGGCAGCTGGATACGGG
>JBCDJC010000162.1:0-11493 GCA_038748225.1 Cyanobacteria bacterium P01_H01_bin.26
AAGGATGCACCTACAGAAAGGATGCATTAACTACAAGGACAATAAAATATCTAGCAAATTCAAGCGATAGGTTCCTCCTGTATCCATGCTTTAGCGCCCCATGGTTGTTCTAGGGGTTGACACTTTCGATACAGATCGTTTAGAAATTAAATATACGAAACGCATCGTATTTATTTTGTATAGGATCGTTTGATTCGATTAGTCCAAACAGTTTCTAGCCACTGATCAAGGAACAAAAGATCATTGCTGGGGCAAGATTTCTGGCTCCAATACCTGCTTTATCAAACCCTTCACAGAGATTTAAGGCCCTTGTTACCTTATTATGAAAGAGATTATCCAGTCTATCGATCACTTTAGTCAGCTAAGTGAAGACCAGCTACGGTACTTGATAAATGTCTCGCTGATTCAACACTATCAACCCAATCAGCCTATTCTCTCCAGCGAGCTATCCCCTCAGTTCTATAGTTTTCTGCTCAGAGGTCAATGGTGGATGCAGCGCCAGATTGTTGGGACGACGTCACCAAGAGAATGGGTGGACGATCGCCCTGGCAACTGGCATGGTGGGATTGCCCTAATTGATAAAATTGCTCCACCCACCGTAAAGGCGATGACTACCTGTCAGGTGCTCCATGTTCCACACGATGTGTTAGAGCGTTTGGCTTCTGAAAATATGCATTTAGCGATTACGATGTTGCGGGGCGTCAGTGGTGGATCAACTATGCTGTATGAACATGCGTTGTCATTGCTTTTGTAGATCAATATCTTGCAAATTGCTCAAAACTACACAAACAGACCACTTTGATATATGTCTGTAACCACACGCCATTCATCCTCTGTCTTCTTCCACACGTAGAGTGCGCGGGCTCCGGTGTCAGCCTCTTCTTTCGTATGGCGAAAATTAATAAACGAATAAGCAAAGCTCTCGTCACCGTCAGCCCAGGCAATCACAATCTGGCGGTCGTCCATCATGCCACTGTCAATGATCTGCTGGATAAGCTCATCTGCGGCTGAACCGCCCCTGACAGATGTATCCAAACCCTCGCCAATAATGATAACCTCCCTGGCATACATCTCCCGGCTCCAAGCTGCGGCATCTTTCGCCGCGAGTCATTTAAACAACGATTTGATCCGATAACCAAGTTTGAGTTTTAGACAAACGGTTCCAGGGCTTACCGAGCTTGGCAAAGTTAGTAAATGCGCCAATGCTACGCGATCGTTACATCGATCATTTGTTCGAGCTCAATTAAATTACCATCTGGATCTCGCAAACAGGTGGATAGAAAACCACGGTCTGGATACCCCGTCGGCGGATTGAGGATTTCTATATTGTGAGCTTGAAGATGAGATATTGCGGTTTTTAGATCGTTGACCTGAAATGAAAGAACCACTCTAGCGCTGTGGGTGTCGTAGCTCAAGCTCTGCCCATGGGGGATAAATTCAGTGAGCCTGTCCCGATTAAATAGCGTAATCAAGGTAGTCCCCGTATCAAATTCTGCATACTCGTCCGCATCGTCTTCAAACTTGAGCGCTAACCCCAACACATTGTTATAAAAAGCCTTAAAGCCTGAAAGTTTTTTACATTGAGCCGTGTGTATCTATATCTAAGCTGCATAGAGATATCCCCTTACAAGTTGCGCCTTGCAACCTGAGAAGTACTCACATTGAGAGATTGGGTGGCCCTGTGAAAATCTCCAAACAACATTCTCAGCAAGCAGATTCACATCGGGTGAGCTAAACCACCTTTGAAGCGTTTCGAGTGCTAATCCCATAAAGCCAACCTACAACAGCTGTCGATACCTTCACGTTCTTCACTATATAAACCGAAAATAATTTGTCAACCACCCTTCTAGGTAGGTCTGTACCTATCCTTAAGCAGCCCTTCAGAAATGTAAGATTGGGGGGTATCTGTTTCTGTAATTCTCTGTAAATTAAGAGCAGTTCAAGATGTTGTATTTGCTAGAGTCCCCCATAATGGCTCCCTTTTTACGCCATAACAATTAAACCCGCTATCCGTTCTAGCTCAATGGCGAACCTATTATGAGCCTTGCATGATCTGCCATAGAGACGTACCCATGTTAACCAAACCTTATCCTGCTTTTCCCCATGCACGCTCATTCTCTCAGAGGACAGAAGCTGGATACATCACAATTATCACTGATGAGATAGAACTGGCAGAGACCTTACAGCTTCTTCTAAATCAAGCAGATTATCGGGTAAATGTTATATATGATGGACTTCGCGGCATTAGAGCTATTCAGCAAATTAAACCAAGTTTAGCGATCGTTAGTTGGACACCTCCTGGACTCACAGGGTTAGAAATTTGTACACGGATAAAATCTAGTCAAAATCCCGTTCCAGTCATCTTGTTAGCGCCAACAAATCAGGCAAAAGATAGAATTGCAGGACTCTATGCTGGGGCTAGTGACTGTATTTCACGTCCGTTTATTAAAGAGGAGCTTTTGGCCAGGATTCAGGCTAACTTGGTATTTCCAGATAGGAATTCTGAGAGGGCAACTATTTTGCGTTGTGCCGATCTACAGCTTGATCGGAAAACCCGCGAAGTCTTTCGTGGTGTTGGTTTAGTGTCCCTAGGGAAACCTTCCCACATTCAGCTTACCGCAAAGGAATTTGATCTGCTGGATTATATGATAAGTCACTCCCACCAGGTTTTAGCACGCAAACAAATCGTAGAGAATGTATGGGGCTATACCTATTTGGGTAACTCCAACGTTGTTGAGGTGTATATTCGCTATCTGCGGGTAAAATTAGAGTCTGATCGATTTCAGCGATTAATCCATACGGTTCGCGGGGTCGGGTACATTCTTCGAGAACCCGCTCAAACAAAGTGTTGAGTTTTGTTGATCAGAACACAGCAAATATTACCAACGCCCAGCAACCAATAGGGGGAAGAGCATGATCCAAGGGTATGCCTGTAAAGAGAAAGACCATTCTTCTAGCACCTGAGTCAAACACCCCTGCGCCACCAGAGGCACAGCCTGGAAATGAGGCAGCAGCACAATCCCTAAACCATCCATCGCCAGGTTCCTGGCTGCCAAATTGTTGTTAATCAAATATGGCGCTTCTACCCATACCCATCAGTTTGGCGGCTATGGACGACTGGCTTCTCCAACATTTTTGCAGGCACGTGATGTTGTTGCTTAACCAAAATAAATATCGACATTGACTCATGGTAGGTTTTAGCTCGTGCCAGATGTTCTCGAGACTATAGGCAACCATCTTTTTTGAGAATGCGCTTAGTTGAAGCGGGATGCTTAGCGAGTCCGCCTGCTGGGCCGGTCAGTGGTCGAACTGGGCGCTGAGTAAGATTCCCTGAACAGTTGGGGCAAATGCCATGTAACCTGTTTTCAGCGCAATCACGACAGAATGTACATTCATAGGTACAAATCATGGCATCGTGGGTTTCTGGGGGAAGGTCCTTGTTGCAGCATTCGCAGTTGGGTCTTAGGTCAAGTATAGTCATGGCTTTATTTTTTAGTGTTGTGAGCAGGATACGGTAAGCTTTGTTATTTCAAAATTCTGTTGCCTTGATGTCATAAAAGCTTGAGTCAAGGTAAGGTTGATGGACCGATCTGCCGGACGTCTACGACGTAGTTTTCAATCTTATCTATCGAGTCGCGAACGATAACTTCTCGGATGCGATCGCGTCTACCCCTCAGCTTTTGCCAATCACGATAGGTATACTTTCCAAACGGGGTGAAGGTACGCAACCCGCGACGGGCCGGTTTACGAATCGTTGAGCCAGAATTAATCGGGCAGAGTTCCATACGAGCTGCGATCGCAGATGCTAGCTTAGCGGTCTCTACCACTAAGACCTCTCGGGTTCTGTTTCGATTCATTCTGGCGTTTATCATACTGGCTAAACCCGCTTCATCAGGCCAGAAGAAAACGCGCTCATTGAGCATTGCCAGCCACTGGCCGGGTGTTAACCCATCATCCAAGCAGTGTGACAGTGCTTTTTCAGTGAGTGGCCGATTGTCGTTTAGCACCACATCGCCATACTGCTCATGGTGTAAGGGAACTGCAGTGGCCCGTCGGGTTGTTTGCAGCTGATATCGTAGTTCTCCTTCCACATCGAATAGTTCCAATAATCTTTGGGTGCTGAGTAGTCCGTGCTGGCGTATTGATGCCCAAGCACCCGGTGTAGTCACATGAAATAGATAGGGATGAAGACATGCTAGTTCATCAATAGTCACACTGGTTCTCTTTCACCTCTAGCGTGCTGCGATTGTTGCGATATGTGGTGTGTGTCCCCACTAGATACGCTGATTTTCTCCGTTGTTTATCCTCTAGAGCAATTTCAGAAGCGCTTGGCTTGTCATACAATATCAAGGCTGGCTTATGGCGTAAATGACAATCAACATTCACTTTATGCCAATCGTTTTTCTCAAATCTCCATGCTTCAAAAAGAACCCTACCGAGTTGCTCTGATTGCATTTGATGGTGTCCAATCGCTGGATATTTCTGGTCCGTGGGAAGTCTTTAATACTGCGAACCGCATGGTTGGGAAAAAGCCAGGGTACGCCTTGCAGCTAATTGGCTCACCCTCACGCCAGGTGGCATCGGGTGCAGGGCTACGTTGGGTTTGCGATGCGCGTTTGGCCGACTATCAGCAACCCATTCACACGTTGCTAGTGTGCGGTGGCGATGGCATTCATAAGGCTTGCCAAAGCAAATCGTTTGTTCAGTCTATTCAAAGGTTGACGAAGATTAGCGATCGCGTTGGATCAATTTGCACAGGTGCTTTTGCCCTGGCGGCAGCGGGGCTGCTGGATGGACGCAAGGCGACCACGCACTGGTCTGTCTGCGAAAGACTTGCTAGTGAATATCCCAGCATCCAGGTTGATTGCGATTCAATTTATGTGTGTGATGGGCCGTTTTACACATCTGCTGGAGTTACTGCCGGTATTGATATGGCGCTTGCCATCGTTGAGCAAGATTATGGCCATACTGTTGCAACTCAAGTGGCCCAAGATTTAGTTGTGTTTTTGCGCCGACCGGGTGGGCAGTCGCAGTTTAGCGTCGCCTCTAGGGGCCAAGAGATTCAAGATGCCTCTATCCGCGACCTGCAACTCTGGATGGTCGAACATCCTGAGGCAGACCTTTCGGTTGCCGCCCTAGCCCGTCATGTTCGGATGAGCGAAAGAAATTTTTCCCGCGTGTTTACCGCTGAAGTCGGCACCAGCCCTGGAAAGTACGTACAACAGCTTCGGGTCGAGATCGCCCGCCAGTATTTAGAGCAAACCAAGCGGTCGGTGGCTGCGATCGCACAAACGTGCGGCTTTGGTAACGAGCTATCGATGCGGCGCAGTTTTCAGAAAGTATTGGGAATCAATCCAGGTGAATACCGTAAACGCTTTTGAAGTTTAGTTGTTGTAATGCTG
Source organism: Cyanobacteria bacterium P01_H01_bin.26 (assembly GCA_038748225.1). Classification (GTDB taxonomy): domain Bacteria; phylum Cyanobacteriota; class Cyanobacteriia; order Phormidesmidales; family Phormidesmidaceae; genus Leptothoe. The sequence goes on from JBCDJC010000162.1 coordinate 5,403, forward strand.
CTACACAACAACTAAGCTTTGAGGCGAATTGGCAGCCGTACGCAAAATCGAGTATTGCCTGGGGAAGAGTCAAAACAGATATCACCGCCGTGTTTGCGCACAATACGATGGGTCATATCTAACCCCAGGCCTGTGTAGCATGAATGGGACTGAGCAAATGGCTACTACCGCCTGCCGGAGAGTGCTTCTTCCCTGGGAATGTCTGCTGACGCTTCTACAACAGTAGACAACTCACGGCAGCCATCTTTAAAGCGACAGAAGGCACTCACAATCAAGATATAAAAGACGGGTACAACCACCAGGCTCAAAACCGTTGAGACCACCATGCCGCCAAACACAGCGGTACCCAGCGACTGGCGGCTAGCCGATCCGGCTCCAGTGGCAATTGCCAGCGGAAAGATGCCTAGCAACGTGGAAATGGCGGTCATAATAATTGGCCGTAGCCGTTGTTGGGAAGCTTCCACCGCTGCCCGTGTGATCGAGAGACCTTCATCCCGCAGCTGATTGGCAAATTCCACAATCAAAATCGCGTTTTTACTGGCCAGACCAATCAGCATCACCAGCCCCACCTGACAGTACACATCGTTGGGAAAGCCCCGCAACGATTCGGCCAGCAGCGCCCCTAAAATGGCCAGAGGGACCGCCAGCAGAATAATGACCGGGTCAACAAAGTTCTCATACTGGGCAGCTAGTACCAGAAAAACAAACACAATGCCTAGCCCAAAAATAATTGGAGCCTGTCCGCCAGATTCTAGTTCTTCAAGGGAAATACCCGACCACTCAAAACTCATATTACTGGGAAGTGTTTCTGCTGCAATGCGCTCCATGGCCGCAATGGCCTGCCCGGAGCTATAGCCTGGAGCCGCCGCCCCATTGATTTCAATTGAGCGAAACAGGTTGTAATGGTTGAGGGTTTGGGGACCCGTGATTGATGACACATTAACCAGGTTATCCAGGGGAATCATCTGGTCAGTGGCTGAACGCACGTAAAGCTTGCCTATATCTGCCGGGTTAGCTCGAAATGCCTGGTCCGCTTGGATATACACTCGGTAGGTGCGGCCAAAGGCATTAAAATCGTTAACATAGCGTGAGCCTAGAAAGCTTTGTAGGGTATTTAAGACTTCATCCACATCCACCTGCATTGCCTTGGTCATACTACGGTCAATGTCAATTTCTAGCTGGGGTGCATTGGCGGTATAAGTGGTAAATACGTTTTGCAATTCCGGTGCAGCATTGGCCCCTGCAATCAGTTCATCCTTGGCTTGCAGAAATGTTTGGAGGTCGTTGTTACCTCGGTCCTGCAGCTGAAATACAAACCCACCGATGCTACCCAACCCCTGAATGGTGGGTGGATTAAAGGCAATCACATTAGCGGCTTTGATCTGACCAAACTGGGGGAGTACCTCATTGAGAACCGACTGGGCTGACTCATCTGCTCTAGGTCGGTCCCCCCAGGGAATTAACGGTGAAAAAATCACGCCGTTGTTGGGAATGTTGCCACTAAATCCAAATCCGCCTAGCGAGAATGTTCCTTCTATTTCAGGAACATCCAGATAAATATCATCAACCTGGTCGATCACATCGCTGGTGTAGTTAATCGATGAGCCCTCCGGTCCCTGGATCAGACTGATCAAATAGCCCTGGTCTTCTTCGGGTAAAAAGGCGGTTGGTACTGACATGTAGAGCCAGGCTGTTGCCGCTAGAGAGACCGCAAATAAAATCAGTACTGTTGTTTTTAAGCGTACCAACTGTCCAAGTAGGAGCTGATAGCCCCGGCGCATGGCTTCGATACCCCGGTTGACCCAGCCAAAAAAACGCCCCAGCCAGCCGCCGGGTTGCTGTCCTGAGCGAATTATCAGGGCCGATAGAGCAGGGGTAAGGCTAAGGGCATTGAAGGTGGAAATGACCACCGAAAAGGCAATGGTTAGGGCAAACTGTCGATAGAGCTGCCCGGTTGTACCTGGGAAAAAGGCGACTGGAATAAACACGGCTAGCAACACCAAAGACGTGGCAATGACAGCTCCAGTAAGCTCACGCATGGCTTCAATGGCAGCCAGGTGGGGGCGCATTCCCTTTTCTTGAATTTTGCCGACGATGTCTTCTACTACGACAATGGCATCGTCCACCACCATACCCGTCGCCAGAATCAGTCCGAACAGGGTAAGACTGTTGATGGAGAAATTAAAGACTTTGATAAACGCAAAGGTGCCGATCAGGGCGACTGGAATGACAACGGCTGGAACAATGGTGGCTCGCCAGTTTTGTAAGAATAAAAACAACACTAGAACCACCAGGGCAATGGCCTGTAGCAGCGTTGAGATGACTTCTTTACTAGATTCCACCACAAACAGGGACGGATCAAAGGGAATCGAATAGGTTAGGCCCGGTGGAAAATTTTCCGCCAGCTCTGCCATCGTCGCTTTAACTGCATTGGCGGCTTCTAAGGCATTGGTGCCTGGTGTTTGTAAAATTTGAAAGCCCACGGCCCCTTGCCGTTTGTAGCGGGCGAAGGTGCCATAGTTTTCTGCCCCCAGTTCTGCCCGCCCTAGATCTCGCAGATACACCAGGTTACCATCGGCTTCTGTTTTGATCACCAGGTCTTCAAACTCGGAGACGTCTTCTAAGCGGCCATTGGCTCGTAGCGTCAGCTGATAGGTTTGTCCATTGTCGGCCGGGGGTTGACCAATGCTGCCTGCTCCCACCTGAAGGTTTTGTTCTTGAATGGCTTCAACAAGATCGTCTGCTGTCACATTGCGGGCTGCCATTTTAGCCGGGTCAAGCCACAGTCGCATGGCATAGCGACGTTCTCCAAAGGGGCGTAGTTCGGCCACGCCTTCAATTCGTTTGAGGGCATCAAGCACATACAGGTCAGCGTAGTTACTAATAAAGTTGTCGTCATATAGTCCCTCCTCTTCGCTGTAGATGGCCATGCCGACCACCGTACTGCTGGACTGTTTACGAACAATCACTCCCGTACGCTGAACCTCTTCGGGTAGCTGGGGAGTGGCAATTGAGACCCGGTTGAGGACATCGACAGCGGCAATATCCAGGTTATAGCCCTGTTCAAAGGTAACGGTAATACTGCTGCTGCCGTCATCGCTGCTGGTGGAGTTGACATAGCGCATGCCGTTGACGCCATTAATCTCTCGCTCCAGCGGCGTTGTTACGGTTTCTTCGACGACCTCAGCACTGGCCCCAATATAGTTAGCCGATACGACCACCTGGACTGGGCTAATATCAGGGTACTGCTCTACCGGTAAGGTGGGAATGCTAATAACACCCACCATTAGAATGACGATGGAGAGAACCATCGTGAGAACCGGACGACGGATAAAGTTTTGAACAAACATAAAAGCTTTTTACAGAGCGCAGGTGATCAGGCGATTGAGAAAATAGTTGGTCATCCGGGAGCCGTAGGGAGAGTTCCACCAGCGGGAAGGATGGCAGCCCCTAGGCGCATCAAGGGAGAACGTTAACTCGTCACATTTACGCCAGCGATCGCCTCCTGGATTCTCGCTACTGACACCACTGCGCCAGCCCAGGGCAGCGCCCCAGCGCTCAACTAGCTGCTGGTCTTCGCCAATGGTTGTATCCAGGGTTCCGCCTAATTCTTGGTACATTTGAATCTGGACGCTAAAGCCAAACTTTCCTTCGCTGTAGGTATGCCACAGGCGATCAATCACCTGGATTTCACCGCAGGAGAAGCTACGAATATCACGGGGACTGAGTTCTTCTAGATCTGAGACACCTGCGATCTCAGCAATCAAAGCCACTGTTTCTTTATCAGCTTCAAACCACTGCTGGGCGGCCAGCTGTGCGTGGAGCGTCTCGTAACGATACAGGTCCCCCACTACCATTAGCCGTCGTTCTAGCTGGCTAACCTGCTGCGGTAGCGATGCCAGCTGGCTCACATCCTGACGCAGCGTTGTAACCTCATCTGCGAGCTGTCCCAGCGTTTGTTGAATGGCTGCAAGCTGTTGGGTTAGGTCGTGGGTGCTAGGGGGCTGAGATGATGGATCAAAAGGAGAAGACGGATTGGTCATGGCAAAGTAAGGGGGACAAGAAGAGCAGCGGGCCTCGGAGGAGACTATGGTTTTTATTGAGAGTCCAGGATGATGGGGGCACCGTCGGATAGTCTCAGCGTGCCTGAGGTAACGATGGTGTCACCCGCAGCCAGCCCTTGAGTGATCTGATACCGATTACCTTCGATAACGCCGATTTGGATGGGGCGCTGCATCGCCACATAGCCTGAATCAGCCTCGTCGGAGGATTCTGCAACAAATACAAAACTTTGACCACCCACACGAGAAATAGCCGTAGTGGGCACCATTACCCCCGGCTGCTCTTCCCAAATAACCGTGGCGCGAACAAATTGTTCATCCCTGAGTAAACCACCGAGGTTGGGGAAGGTGGCTTTAGCCAGAACTGACTGAGCCCCCGCTTCGACCCGCGCTGCGACAAAGCTAATCTGTCCGGTCACCAGTGGCTCGGTGCCAGTCTCCATGCGCAGCTCTACGGGGAGTCCGGAGCGCAGCTGGGCACTGCGCTCCACTGGAATTGACAAACGCAAATCTAATGACTGGTTGCGGGTTAGGGTGGTCAGCTCGGCCCCTGTACCCACATAGTCACCGACTTTTATGGGTAAGTCCCCCACGCTGCCATCGATGGGGGCCACTATCTGGTAATCGGCGAGATCTTCTGTGGCAACGTCAGCTCCCGACTCGGCTCGCCGCAGTCCGGCAAGCGATTCATCCAGCTGGGCCTGGGCTGCCTGGATGCGGCGTTCGGCGGCGTTGAGGGCTGCGATCGCAGCTTCTCGATTGCGCACTACCTGGTCTAAATTCTGCTGTGCCAGGGCCCCGGCTGCCACCAGCGACTCGGTGCGACTAAATTCAGTATCCTGCAAATTTTTCTCGGCGATGGCACTGTCACGGTCGGCTTCTGCTTCCAATAGCTGGGCTTGGGCCGTATTGCGAGCAGCCCTGGCTACTTCAATATCTGCGATCGCGCCACTCACAACAGCTTCTGGGCGATCGGGGATCAGCTGTAAAATTGGCGTACCCGCTGTTATCTGGTCCCCATTTTCAACAAAAATCTGGCTAATGCGTCCCTCAACCTCGGGTCTGACGGTAACCCGCTCCTGGGCTTCCAATGCGCCTACAAATTCAGAACGAGACTGTACAGAACGAGATTGCAATTTCTCCACTGTGACGGCAGTCGGTGGAGCAGCTGCCATCGCTGGTTCATCAGCTTGCCGCAGTCTCCAAATCAGGACGCCTGCAAACAGAAGCGCCACCGTCAGTAATCCGAGCCAAAGGTGGCGCAATCGCCGCTTAGTCCCCATCATTGAAGGGGCTGCATGTGAGAGATGGCTATCCATTAAAAAGGACTCCGTTAAGAGGGTATGGCTTACGTAGCAGGCATTGGCTAACAATGCGATTGATCTATCTTTTCAAGAGTCGATAACAGTTCATTAAAGCTAAGATTATCCGGATATCTAACACTGTTAATAAAAAATGTTGGGGTTTGACTCACGTGACTTTTACGACCGCTCTCTAAATCTTTATTGATCCGTTTAACATGACAATCAGCCGTCATCTCTTGTAAAAATTGGTCAACGTTTAAATGAAGTGCGATCGCATATTCCACCAAATCACTATCAGCAAGTTGAGATTGATGATCAAATAAATAATCGTGCATCTCCCAAAATTTACCCTGGGAACCCGCCGCTTCAGCCGCTTCAGCCGCATGACCTGCTCTAGGGTGAATGTGACACCGAGGGAAGTGACGAAAAACAAACAGCAGCTTCTCTCCTAGTATGTGCTGGATCTCCTGGAGAATATAGTGAGCTTCTCTGCTATACGGACATTGATAATCCCCGTACTCCACCAGAGTAAGCTGAGACGCGAGACTACCCCGGCAGTGATCGTAAGCACCCCCAGGGAGGCTTAACCGATGAAGATTTTTAGGAGAAGTCATAGTAGCCGTCGTGGTTTAGTTGTCGTCAAAAAAGTTAATCATTGTTGATATTGTGTTGATGTTGGGTGTTTATTGGGCCTCTTTACTCTATTGGGCTAACAAACCTAGGGAG
>JBCDJC010000163.1:0-11312 GCA_038748225.1 Cyanobacteria bacterium P01_H01_bin.26
CAGAATCTGGTCCGTTTGCTCTCTACCTGGCCAAAGAACAAACTGAAGACACTGTCAGCTGGTATTTGGTATCCAACAATGGTGAGAAAACACTGCTTGTAACAGAGCCTAAACGCGGTTCTTCCAGCTGATTCAGGCAGCCGCCCTAGTCTTCCATCACCGCCCGGGCCACGCTGACTGGCACATGACAAAAGTAGCTGCGCTGAAACTGTTCCTCTTGCAGACTGAGTAGAAAAGCTTTCAGGGCAGTCTGCTGTTTTTCGACTGAGGCGGCTAGGTCAGCATTGTATGTGAGCATGATGGCACCAGACTCTGTACTGTCAGATTGAAATCCTAAGCTGCCTAAGGCCCTGAGCCCAAGCTGCAGCGATGTCTCCTCGAAGTTTAGCTTTTCCATCAGGGCCGCTCCGGTGGTGCTGTTTTTAGTGCGGGCCAGGTATTTCGCAATCCCCGCTAGCTGTTTCCAGGTTTCAATCGGAGCCTGGGTCTGAGGATTGTCATAGGCCAACACCAGGGGTGTTTGCTGTTGGGTAGCCTGGTGAAACCAAGGACGCAGGTCTTGCCAGGTCGTTGGACAATGGTTAATCACCAGGGTGTCCGGCGGGGTATCCGGTAGGGCATCCGATGATGGCAGCTGGGACCGGCGGTCGATCACCTGTTGTTTAGGTTTGGTTATTGCCTGGGTGAGGGCTGCGGTCGGTCGCACATCGATCAGCCGCACTTCGTAGCCCCCATACTGAGGCTTTTTCTGACGAGAATAGGTGTTGAAGTCTAGCTCTACCACCGCATCGCAGCGTCCCGTCGGTAGGTCATCCTTGTAGTGATCCCACCACAGTCCTGGAAAGCCTGCGGCTGACGTATCGTCCTTGATAAAAAAGTGGGTCTTGATAAATCTAAGTTTGCGCTTTGATACCGGATCTTTTATTTTTTGATGCCAGGTCTGCTCAAACCAAGCATTGCGAATCAACAGCCGAGGTACCGGATTGCCCATACCGTAGGGTTCTAGTACGCTGAGCTGCTGAAATAGCTCCTTGCCCAGTTCACAGACGCTGACATCTAGATCCACTTCAAGCGTCGGGCCAGACGGTGTGCCTATCTGTCGCAGCTGCCGGTTGAGGGCATCGGTAAACAGCCCAATATTTTCGACAGGTAGGGTCATACCCGCTGCAAAAGGGTGGCCGCCAAAGCTGGTGAGCAAATGGGTCTGATCCAACACTAGCTGATAGAGATCAATGTGATTTACCGAGCGCGCTGAGCCCCTGGCCACATTGCCATCTATAGTGAGCAAAATGGCAGGCTTGCCATAGTTTTGAGCGATCTGTCCAGCGACGATGCCCAGTACCCCCGTTGGCCACTGGGCATCGGCCAAGACAATCACCTGGGCTGTGGCCATATCCAACCTGCTTAGCTGCTGAACGACCTGGGTGTAGACGTCTTTTTGTAGGGCTTTACGGCGGGTGTTGGCCCATTCAGTTTGCTGGGCTAGCCGATGGCAGTGGTCCGGATCGTCACTGGTGAGCAGCTCAACACAAAACTGGGCATCGCCATGGATACGGCTGACGGCGTTGATGCGAGGCCCGATGCCATAGGAAACATCGGTGGGGCGATCGCCCGTACGACGACACAGCTTTAGCAGCTGGGCTACCCCAGGCCGAACTGGGGTGTTGGTTTTTAGGTGAGTCTGCAGCTGGCGGATACCAATTTGGGCCAAATAGCGACAGTCGCCCCTCAGCTGTACCAAATCTGCAATTAAACCAATGGCGACTAAATCGCTGAGTTCGCTGAGGGGGCGGGTGGGGGTGAGCCGTTCGTAGAGGGCTTCAATCAGCTTAAAGGCCACAGCAACACCGGACAGTTGGGCCAGGGGATGGTCGGGCTCAAAATAACGGGGATTGATGATAGCAACGACCGGTGGTCGCTCAGCGGGCAAGGTGTGGTGATCGGTAATGATGATATCCATCCCCAGCGTGTGGGCATGGTCAATTTCTACTAGGTTCGTGCTGCCGTTATCACAGGTAATTACCAGACTGGTGCCCGCCGCCGCTAGGGTATCTAGACCGTGACCAGAAAGACCGTGGGAGTCAGTCAGTCGGTTAGGAATAAAGTAGCTGAGCCGCTCGGTCGGAAAAAACTGGCGCAAACCATCCCACAGCACGGCGGTGGAGGTAATACCATCGGCATCAAAATCCCCCCAGATGGCTACTGTTTCCTGGCGTTCTCGGGCCTGGAGAATGCGCTCAACAGCCCGGGTCATTTCTAAACCAAACGCGCTGGGCGGTGTCGGTGTATAGGCCTCGGGATGGATAAACGCTGTTAGCTGCTCAGGGGTACAAATGCCTCGTTGCCATAGCAGTTTGGCTGCCCGTTTTGGCAGCTGGGTGAGACGGGCCATCTTTTGGACAGTGTCTACCCAATCGCTGGAAATTACCGTATCGCTGGGAAACTGCCACTGGGGAACTGGGAGGGTCAAAGCAAGGTCTTTCTTTCTAAAAAAGCTTTTTGTCGGTAGGGTTGGCTAGAATAGGCGGATTCTGGCTGGCTGATGTAAATGCGTAGTAGATTTCCCATCGGCCAGCGGAACCCACGGTGATAGTCAGGAGTACTTTGTGAAGCTTGGTGAATGGATTGGCCTGATCAGCATCTTAGCGACTTTCTATATTGTTTGGAAGATTCGCGCCATTTTATTGCTGGTGTTTATGGCAGTGGTGGTTGCGATCGCACTCAACAACCTCGTCCGGCGTCTGCAGCAAATCGGTTTACCCCGACGATTTGCCATCCCGACTGTGCTAACCATCAGTTCGCTAGCCATTGCCCTTTTTTTCCTAGGGGTGGTACCGCCGTTTGTCGAGCAGTTTAGTGAACTAATCGGACTGATCATTAACGGTGTTCGCACGCTGCCTGCAACCCTAGAGCAGCTCGAACCTCGCCTGCCCGGACAGCTGCGTTTTCCCGAACTCAACGAGTTTCTAGACTGGGCCACATCGCCTGAATCGGCCCTACTCGATGTTTTTAACAACTTCTTTGATGTTTTTAATAACTTCTTTTCATTTTTTAACTCCTCACTGCGGGTATTACTCCAGGCACTCTTGGTATTGATTTTGTCCCTAATGTTTTTAGGGAATCCCAAAGTCTACCGTAGCGCTATGCTGCGTCTGCTACCCGCCTTTTACCGCCGGCGGGCAGACGGTATTTTACAAGACTGTGAAGTCTCCCTCTGTAACTGGATGGGAGGCATTCTCCTCAACTCAGTGTTTATCTTCTCCCTCAGCTTTGTTGGACTGTGGCTGTTGGGGATCAAGCTGGTCCTAGCCCATGCGCTACTGGCCGGTGTGCTCAACTTTATTCCCAACGTTGGACCGAGCCTGAGCGTTATCTTCCCAGCCATGGTGGCTTTGCTCTCCCCCGAACCCTGGAAAGTGATTCCAGTGATTGTTTGGTATGTCATCATCCAACAGATTGAAAGCTACTGGCTTACACCGACGGTCATGGCCCGTCAAATCTCCCTACCTCCGGCATTTACCCTGATTGCCCAGATTTGTTTTGCCACCATATTTGGCTTTCTCGGTCTGGTACTGGCCCTGCCCTTAGCAGTCATTGCCAAAATCTGGATGCAAGAACTCCTGGTTAAAGACATTCTCGACCGATGGAATATTGCTCAATTCACTCCCCAACAGTCCACCCTAGTTGGCGTACCCGACGCGGCCGAGTCTCTTCTCAAAACTACCGACCCCCCCCCGGCTATATCCTCGGCCGCCGATGAGCCCAAATAAGGGGCCACCAGCCCAACCGTTTACTCTTCCATCTGGGCATCCTGAACCCAGCTATCTCCTGTAATCATCACCCATGCCCTTTGCTGCCAGCGTTCGTCATCTTCAGACCTTAGTCATGTCGTTTCATCCCATCATTGTGGTAGAAACCGTCGAAGAAGAGCGGGTACAGCAGCTGATCAACAAAGCTACCCTCGATCTACAGCTGCCCGTCTATGAATGGAGTATTGCCCAGGGGCTCGTCCGTCTAGAGGGCAACCGGTACAACCATTGGCAAAACGAATATGCACCACCGGGGGCGAGCCGCGCGGCGATCAATACCGACACGGCCGAGCCGCTCGATGCCCTACGTCATATTCAGGCTGTTGGCCACCGCGCCGTCTACTGGTTTAAAGACTTTGCCACCCACTTTGACGATGCCGTCATCACTCGCCTCTTTCGCGAAGTGGCCCAGCAGTTTGCCCATAACCAGTCCACTCTTCTCATTTCTGGAGACCAGGTGTCCCTACCGCGAGAGATTGCCCACGAAGCCGTCTATTTTGACATGCCCCTGCCCGATCAAGATGAGCTACATAGGGCGATTCTAGAAGCCGTACAGGCTTTGCGGGGACGCATTAAAGTCAAGCTCAACCCAGACGAAATGCGCACGCTCGTAAACACTACCCAGGGGATGACCCTCAACCAAACCAAAAAAGTCATCGCCTACGCTGCCCTAGAAGACGGTCACCTTACCGCTAAAGACATTGGCCGAGTCCTCGAGCGCAAAATGCAGATCATCCGTGAAAGCGGGCTGCTCGATTATATTCCAGTTGAGAAAAACACCGCTGAGCTGGGTGGATTTGACAGCCTAAAGCGCTGGTTAGCCCGTGCCCGCATTGGGTTTAGTGCCAAAGCCCAGGCCCTCAACCTAACCCCGCCCAAGGGAATTTTAATCGTAGGCATCCAAGGCTGCGGCAAATCACTGGCCGCTAAAACCATTGCCCGAGAATGGCAGATGCCGCTGCTCAAACTCGATGCTGGCCGACTCTATGATAAATACGTGGGCGGCTCAGAGAAAAACTTTCGTCAGGCCGTTTCCCTAGCCGAAAAAATGGCTCCGGCGGTTCTGTGGATTGACGAAATTGAAAAGACCATGGGAGGGAGCCAAAGTGCAGATACTGACGGTGGCCTCAGCCGTCGTCTATTTGGCTCGTTTTTGACCTGGCTCCAGGAAAAATCCCAGGAGGTATTTGTCGTGGCCACCGCCAATGACATTTCCCAACTTCCTTCTGAATTACTGCGTAAGGGACGTTTTGACGAGATCTTTTTTGTTGACCTACCCGATCACCAGGACCGCGCTACCATTTTGAGCATCCACCTCAATCGCCATCACCAAAACCCCGCTAGCTTCAACATGACTGAGCTAGTCCAGGCCACCGCAGGCTTTAGCGGCGCAGAAATTCAGCAGGTGATTGTGTCGAGTCTGTATCAATCCATTTACGAAAAGTGCGCCCTTGACACCAGACTGCTGATCGAGTCCATCAAAGCCACCGTACCTTTATCTATTTCTCGCAGAGAAGATATTCAACGGCTCCGCCACATGGCAGCCGACCGGTTTGTACAGATAAAGTAAGCAGTCCTTACAGTTTTTATCAAACGTCTCTTCTTTTCAGGAATTCCCTGGGTAGGCTCTGTAATCTGTAGTGCTTGCCATTGGGCATAGCTACTTTTGATCCCACCGTCTCACTTTCCTGGAGAAATCGTCATGAGCCCTACTCAGATTCAAGGTCTTTGGATTTGCTTTAGTTTATCGTTAGCCATGGTTTTACTAACCCCCGTTTTATTGTGGGTCTTGCCAAATCGTCGGCAAACGGTCTAACGGACAGCAGCGGCTTGGGCCGAACAGTTTTCCATCAGAGTATGTTTTTTGGCACCGCAGACCCGCTACCATGGCCATAGGTTAGCTACAGCTGTCACCCATAGGTATATTCATCGACCGGTCAGCGCTGTGGCGACACCCCCATAAACCTACTCTGATTTTTCCATGGCCTTTCGTGCAACCCTTGTCGCATTTGTAATCGCATGTTTTGGGCTGGTTGTGGCTCCGCCAGCCCAGGCCATGACCTCCCTAGATGTCTCTAACGTGGCCTATGAGGCATGCCCTGCAGAATATACTGAGGGCATGGTTGTGTCCGGGAGCCTGGGTAGGGCAACCTGCTATTTGATCACAGGCACACTAACCAATAATTCCGGTAAGCCCATTCTCAATGCGGATATTTTTGGGCGCATCTATGACAAAAATAACAATCCGGTCATGCAAAACCGGGGACGACTTGGGGGTGTGGAGTATGTCCCCCCCGGTGAAAGTGATTTTCAAATTCGTGTGTCAGTGGCGGCAAATCAGCCCCCGCCGCTCAAGTTAAAGCAGTTTAAGGCCTCTGGTTTTGTTGGCAAGGTACGACGCCAGGGACGAATAGATGAGGGACCATTTTAAGGTAAGTCAAAAAGCAGAGGGGGAAAATAACTTTTCCCCCTCTGCTTTTTAAGAAAAATCCTTGGGAACAAGCCCCAATGCCAACCCGCCGCCAAAAAACGCGGGGCTAAAAACTTGAATAGGCCATGTAGCTGCCTGCGGCTAGGGCATAGGTTGCTTGCAGTAAAGCGCTGCGCACAAATTGAAGCACGATAAATGCCAAAATCGCCGAAAAATCAATACCACCCAGGGGCGGAATAACTGACCGAAACAGGTTCAAATACGGATCGGTAATCTGACTGAGGGCGGATAGGAAGGGATTTCCCCAATCTAAATTAGGTAGCCAGGTCAGCAGCACCCGCACCAACAGCAGGGCTAGATAAATACTAATAAACTGGGCTAGCGCGGCGGGAATGATTTGAAGCATAGGTATTCCACCTTGTGGGAAGTCAGAATATAACTCTAAGGTCTGGTAATCAGTGTAACTGATGATTTTCTAACCTAAAAGACCGGTTAAGTTAGATGTCTCTTAAGATTAGCCTTCAACCATAAACTTAGTGAGGTGTTGACATCCGAAACCCCTGAGCTACTCGGCTGGGAATAACGCCTGGGACCCTGGGATTAAACGCAACCTGCGAATCGCCACCTAAAATTGCCATCTATGAATCAATTGTGGCCCCGTAGTCAGCCGCCCGACCGTTGGTCGTGCCTAGCTGCTGACGCACGTCTTCAATGGCCGCATTTAGTTCAGAGATTTTATCTTCAAGGCCGCGACGGGCAACTTCCATGCGCTCGTCACTGCTCATATCAGCCAGGTTTTGTTTGATTTCATCCGACAGACGACCAAAGCTAACATCCGCTTCAGGCTCGTTGCGGTGTATACGATTGGCGGCCAATACGCCAGCCACACCGCCCACTAGACCACCCAAAAAGGCCCCTAGAAAAAAACCACTGGTGAAATTATTTGATTGACTCATGGTGTGTTGTGACTAAAGTGACTAATTGGTACCAAATGTGCGATCGCCGGCATCCCCTAGTCCTGGAACGATAAAGCCGTTTTCGTCCAACCCTTCGTCAATGATACCTGTATAAATTACAAGCTGCGGATAGGCCTCAGCTAGCTTTTGCAGCGCTGGGGGAGCCGTCACCACCGATACCACCCTAACCAGAGAGGGATCGACGCCGCGCTTTACGAGTTCTGCCATGGTGGCCATCATGGTACCGCCCGTTGCCAGCATGGGCTCACTAATCAGCACGCGGGTACTAGGGTCAATGTGCTCAGGCAGCTTGTTGAGATAGCAGCTGGCTTCGAGGGTTTCTTCGTTACGAACAAAGCCAAGGTGATAGACCGAAGCCGTGGGTAATGCTGCCTGTACGCCTTCCATCAGGGCCAACCCCGCTCGCAGGATCGGGATTACCATCAGCGGCATCCCAGGATCAATAAAGGTTGCAGGACAGGGGGCCAGGGGCGTTTCTAGGGTGGTATCTACGGTGGGTAACCAATCGTTACGAATTGCTTCATAGGTGAGCCAGCGCCCCATTTCGGTCATAGCGCTGCGAAATACAGCAGAAGGGGTGTTGACGTCCCGTAAAACACCGAGCCAATGTTTGATCAACGGGTGGGGTGGAACGTGAATCCGCAGCTGAATTGCCATGGGAAATGCTAATCAGGTCCTAAGGACGGAATAAATCTGACTAATCATACGCCCTGGGCAGTAGGGCGGTCTAGGGGGCAAAAAACAGTATCAGGCCACCAAATTCTGTCCGTAGCTCCGGCGATTTAGCGACCCCGCAGTAAATGCTTTACCGTTTCTACCATTTCAGCCGGGCGGAACGGTTTGGCTATGTAGGCATCGGCTCCCTGCTTCATACCCCAATAGCGGTCAAAGTCTTCATTTTTAGACGAACAAATCACAACGGGTACGTCTTTGGTGGGACCGTTGCTTTTCACCCACCGACACAGCTCGTAGCCATTCATATTTGGCATGACAATATCAAGAACCACAAGATCGGGAGGTTTTGAGGCGATCATAGCTTTAGCTTTTTCACCATCTTCGGCTTCTAATACAGTCATACCCGCTTTGATCAAGAGACCAGAGATCATCTCCCGTAGGGTTGAGCTGTCATCCACAATCAAAACCGTGGTCATAATGCAGGGAGTAGGTAGGGTTTCTCAAGTGCTATTGAGCCCAAATTTAAGGGCTAGATTAAAAGTGACCAGCTAATAATACGAATTCGGTTGTTTTCAGGCAATAACTCAAATAACGACCGGACAGACAGGTGATCTAATCACATCTGAATGTCTGATGCAGCAGTGCAGGTGGGCAGCTCCAACCCATTAAGTATACGAACAAAGACGGCAATCGTTGGTCATATTGATGATCTATCATGCCAAAGCTGCTCCAATAGATCCAATAGGGCTTTGGGCTGAAGTTTGTTTTTGAACCATACAATTTGGGCCGGTATATTCTTAACGTTAATGCCTGCTTTTGTAAGATTTAAGCGTTCTGAAATGGCTAAGATCAAGTTGGGGCAGTCTGATTTTTGTACCTGGGCAAACTTTTTGCGGAGATAGTCGGGTCGCCAGTAGCCAACTATTTCTAAAAGGTAGACCTGACCATCGGGGTGGACCAGACGAAAGTCAGGAATCATCACGCTTCCAGGAAGGGGAATTAGTTCGACCTCACGCTCCAGCTGCCACTGGGTTTTTCCCTTTTTGACCAAATCGGTCCAGCGCTCGGCAAAGGCCGCTTCAACCATGCTGTCGTAGGGTTTTCCTGGCGGATAGTGGCTGACTAGGTTGCATTCCGATGTGAGGGCATAGGACTTTTTAGAAATGGCTTTGGTGTAGCTGTCTTTCCACTGGAGGGTGGCGCTGAGGTGCCAGCGGGTCACATGCAGAATGGCGGGCACCAGTTTAGCAATGTCGAGACCGTAGCGCGTGCTCGCCTTAAATAGGCTGGCGGGACCGTCAATGGTGATGGTAAACCCCTGGTCGGCTTCGCCTTCAATGTAGGTCATGAGTCGAAACAGCTTAAGGTAGCGAAACATCAGCTTGTATTCACCAGGGTCGTTACGGTGCAGATTTAAGACGACATGGCTGGCCCGGTAAAAAATACCCTGTACCTGGGATAGGTTGTAGCGATGGATCAGCGCCTCTGGCGTGGGCGGATCAAACTCAGTCAGAATCCGGTTTTCCTTGAGATCGGCATACAGCCCCTGCTGAATGTGAACCGGTTCAACATCTTTGTCTAGGGCCTGGGTAAGCTGGCTAGCTAGCAGCTCCAGGTGCTGCCGGGCAGCCTTTGGGGAGGGGGCGCTAGCGGCGGCCAGGGCAAATACCCGCTGGCGCAAATCCTGCGGCTCAAGGGGGCTGATAATATCAAAGGTGCTAAAGCTGCTGCGTAGAATATGGGCCAGCCCCCGCTTGATGCGGTAGTCGGTATCTTCACCTTCGAGTTCTTGAAGTTTTTGGTTGAGACTGCCTTGGGTATCGCCTACGGTAGCCTGGAATAGGGCGATCAGGTTGGTTGCGATCTCACCCCACTCGTCCAGCGGCAGCTGTTTAGCATCGATAGAATCCCCCCGGGGACGATGGATAAGTAGATCAGACGGCAGCATTTTCTTAAGATAGACGCTATACAGTTAGATAAGCATCATACTCAGCCCTTTAAACCATCCCACCTAGAGCATCGCGTTTTTCCATCACCCTTGATCCAGTCTGAAACCCTAGATTTATTAGAATGGCCCCGTCTCTGTCAGCAGCTAGCCACCTTTGCCGCCACTAAGCTGGGTGCCCTCGCTGCCCGCCATGGTGCCATTCCCGACCGCCAGACCCAGAGCGAACAGCTGTTAGCCCAAACCCGCGAGGCCTATCGTCTGGAAGATATCACTCCGCTCAACTTTCGGGGTATCCAGGACATTGGCGATGCCCTAGAGCGAGCCCGGCTCCAGGGTATCTTGACCGGTGAGGAGCTGCTGGCCATCGCCACCACCCTGGCCGGTGCCCGCCAGCTGCGCCGCACCATTGATGCCCAGGAGGAAGACGACTTTCCCGTCCTCCAAGCCCTGGTGGCCCAGCTGCGCACCTATCCAGAGCTGGAAAAGGAAATTCACCACTGTATTGACGATCGCGGCAAGGTCACCGACCGAGCCAATCCCAAGCTTGCTGGCATCCGCAAAAGTATTAAAAGTACCCATGATGGGCTCCATGCCAAGCTGCAGCGTATCATGCAGCGCCAGTCCGGTGCCCTCCAGGAGACCCTGATTACCCAGCGGGCCGGGCGTTTTGTCATTCCGGTCAAGGCACCGCAAAAAGAGGCCATCCCCGGCATTGTCCACGATGTTTCCACCAGCGGGGCCACCCTTTATATTGAGCCCCAGAGCGTCGTCGAGTTTGGCAACCGGCTGCGCCAGCTAGAGCGGCAGGAAACCCGTGAAGAAGAGCTGGTTCGTCAGCGCTTGAGCGCCCAGGTGGCCGAGGTTGGCACCGACCTAGAGCAGCTGATGGCCACTGTCACCACGTTGGATCTTGCCACGGCCCGCGCCCGCTACTCCCTCTGGATGGAGGCCAATCCGCCTCGATTTAATGCGCCTGACGAGCGTACCGTACTCCGCCAGCTGCGCCATCCTTTGCTGGTGTGGCAGCATCGCCACGGGGACGGCGCTGCGGTGGTCCCCATCGATGTCACGATGCGACCTGATATTCGGGTGGTGGCCATTACCGGACCCAACACCGGCGGCAAGACCGTTACCCTCAAAACCCTGGGGCTAGCGGCCCTAATGGCTAAGGTGGGGCTGTTTGTCCCCGCCCGCGAACCGGTAGAGCTGCCCTGGTTTGGCCAGGTTTTGGCCGATATCGGTGACGAACAGTCCATTGAGCAAAGTTTGTCCACATTTTCGGGCCATATCCGTCGCGTTGGTCGGATTTTGGAGGCCATTGGCGCGGGCAAAACCGAGAACAGTTCCGTGGCAGAACCATTAGGGAATGGCGCAGACGGTGCCCGTCCGGCAAATTCCTTGGTGCTATTGGATGAGGTGGGGGCGGGGACCGATCCGACGGAGGGCAGTGCCCTGGCGATCGCACTCCTGCA
>JBCDJC010000164.1:0-11270 GCA_038748225.1 Cyanobacteria bacterium P01_H01_bin.26
ACTTCGTTGCAAACGGTCTCAATTTAGTAACATTTGCCTATGTTTTGACACCCTAATTTATATAAGTCGCCATAACTCTAAAGGAAAACCGATGATCCCCACAAACTCGGACAGATCGACCGTAAACCGAATATAGCTGCTCGCTTAGTCAGGCAGTGTTTTGTACACCATCTATGAGCAAAATTTGTTATGGCCGTATTGAAAGTTGGCATCAACGGGTTTGGTCGTATTGGTCGTTTGATACTGCGGGCCGCTATTAACAATTCGAATATCGAGTTTGTTGGTATTAACGACTTAGTATCCCCCGAAAACCTGGCTTATCTGTTCAAGTATGACTCCACCCATGGTCAGTTTGCCGGTCACGTTGAGGCTCGGGATAATGGGATTGTTGTGGGTGGACGGTTTATTCCCTGTTTTTCCATCGCTAATCCGGCTGAGCTGCCCTGGGGTAGCCTTGATGTTGATTATGTGGTGGAGGCAACGGGACGCTTTACCACCTACGATCAGGCCGCCAATCATCTCAAGGCTGGAGCCAAACGGGTGGTGATATCGGCGCCGACTAAAAGTCCGGACAGTGTGCCCACCTTGCTCGTCGGGGTGAACCACAAAAGCTTTAACCCTGAGACCGATCGCATTGTTTCCAACGCTAGCTGCACCACAAACTGTTTAGCTCCGGTGGCTAAAGTTATTCAGGAACAGTTTGGGTTTGCGGAAGGTCTGATGACCACAGTGCATGCGTCCACCGCCACCCAGTCAACCGTTGACAGCCCGAACAAAAAGGATTTGCGGAGCGGTCGTGGCGCAGCTCAAAATATTATTCCAGCCTCAACGGGAGCGGCTAAAGCCGTGACCCTCGTGCTGCCCGAACTAACAGGTAAGCTCACCGGGATGGCGCTGCGGGTACCTACCCCGGATGTTTCGGTGGTTGACCTGACAGTACGGACGGAAAAATCCACCAGCTACCGTGAAATTTGCGACGCCATGAAAGCCGCATCCCAAAACGGCCTGCGTGGCGTCTTGGGGTATACGGACGAGCCCGTTGTTTCAACTGACTTTGTCGGGGACCCCCGCTCCAGTATTTTTGATGCCGGTGCAGGGATTGAGCTTAATTCCAACTTTTTCAAATTGTTGACTTGGTATGACAACGAGTGGGGCTACTCAAACCGCGTAGTCGATCTGATGTTGCATATGGCCTTAACGGAAGGACTGCTGCAGGGTGTGGCCAGCGACGCCCTAGAAGCGGTTTATGCGTAAGTCCAGTTGCCCTGCCATAGCTAAAAGTAGGTAACCGGGATTTCACATAGCGCTAACGCACCCATGGTCTAGCCTCTAAAAAAGGGACCCTCAAATTTTGGGGGTCCCTTTTTGGGCATTAACTGGGCTGAAATCTAGCCGCCCATGGACTGATACCAGTAATAGGTGGCCATGGGAATAACCGTCGATACAATCAGTAGCACAACGACTATCCAGGTAGATCCGGTACGGTTTTCCTCTGTTTCCTCTGCGGTGGCAAAGGTACCTTCAACCTGGATAGTTTCTTCAATAACAGGGGGTCCAGGGTCAGGTTCACCGGCTAGTACGGCGGCCAGACGGACGGTGGCATCACCAAATGCTCGGTTGTAGCTATTGTTTTTGAGCAGCGGCGCTTTCATCGTTTCCTGAGCAATGCTATCGGCAATCTCTGCAGGGAGCAGCGTAGCGGTTTCTTCACCGGATTTGAGGCCGATATTGTTGGTGACATCATCTAAAACAACAACGGTCTGGTTAGCACCCGCTTCGGCGGTGGGAAACCAGCGATCGAAAAGCTGCTCGGTGAAACTTTGGGCGGTTTCGCCATAGTCTAAACGATGGATAGTGACATAGCGGATTTCTTGACCGGTGTTGGCTGCCAGCTTCTGGAGATCCTTGTTAAGGTTGCTTTCGGCGAGTCGAGTGATTTTATTGGCATCGTCAAGCACCCAGCTATCGGTGCTGGCGTTGAGGGGCATGTCGTATACCCCGGTGGCGCTTGCGGGAGCCGCAATGGTGAGGTTGACGGCCAGTGCGATCGCAACTAGCCAGCAAAAGCGTTGGAATATCGAACTCAGGACCATGGTATTTCAAGAAGAAGCAGTCGAGTGGTTAGGAACCGCCCATACTCAATACTATATCTGAGCCTGCCCAGGGGTAGTACAACCATCTGCCATCGCACTGCCTAAATGGTTGTCTAAATTGCTGCAGCGCGATGGTGAGCCGCGATGGCGATCGCGGCCGGATAAATGCGATGCTCCTGGATTTGGATGCGGGCTTGGAGGCGTTCATGGGTATCGTCCGATAGCACCGGTACCACCGCCTGCATGACAATCGGTCCGCTATCGACGGCTAGCTCCACATGGTGGACCGTACAGCCTGTCACCTTTACCCCGGCATCCAGGGCCTGCTGTACGGCATGAAGCCCAGGAAAACTAGGCAACAGACTAGGATGAATGTTTAGCAAACGCCCGGTAAACGCATCGATCAGATGCTCGGTGACCCGCCGCATCCAGCCAGCCATGATCACCCAATCGGCATCGTATTGAACCAAGGCATCTACAATGGCACGGTCGAGGGCGGCCCTTGACTCAAACTCGCGGTGGTTCAAAAGCACAGTGGGTATAGCCCACCGGGCCGCTCGGTCGAGGACAGGAACCCCAGGATTGTTGCAGATAACAACGTTGACCTTTGCCCTGAGGTCCGAGCGGTCGATGGCGGCCATAATCGCCTCAAAGTTGCTGCCGTTACCGGATGCTAAAACACCCAGTTTAAGCGGGGGATAGGTTAACTTTTTCCAATCGACGGGGGGAGATAGCAAAGCGTCAGAAGGAGCCGTACCCATGGAGCTGGACCAGACATAAACTCTAGAATTTTACACTCTAGATACATGGCTGCCCGTTTACATCAAATCCAGGGCATAGTTAAGAAAATACGTCACTGCTCAGTTTTTCACCCTCTAATGAGTATATCCGCTACGTCAACTACCCCTGCCCAGGCATCGCTTGAGCTGCTCACCCGCTCGCTCGATGTGGTGGCGACTCCAGTTTATATAAAAGATGCTGACCATCGGTGGCTGTTTGCTAACGCTGCCTGCTGCCTGCTTTTAGATACTCCCCTGGAGCAACTGGTGGGGTGCGTTGACCACGATGTGGCGGCGGTAGTGGATGCAGATTTGCTGCGATCGCAAGATGACAGTTTTTTCAAAGCTGGCCCGAGCACCGATCGGTCCATTACCATCAACACCTATCAAGGACAGCGTGAGGTTTGGGGTAGCCGCTGCTTGCTCCAAACCGAAAACGGACCCATTTTGATCAACACCCTCAAAGACGTCAGTGAACTGGCTCGTATTCGTCAAACTAACGACGAGCTGCGCCAAAAACTAGAAGAGCGAAACAGCGCCTTAGAAAAACTAATTGACTTTGAAGCCACCCTCAAACGGATTACTGACCGGGTGCGCGATAGTCTCGACGAAAAACAAATTTTGCAAACAGCCGTACAAGAGATCACCGAAGCCCTTGACGTCAGAGGTTCCAATACATCCCTCTACGACTTAGAGCAAGGCACATCCACGATCTATTACGAATACACCACCCTGCCCTCCGATCGGGGCCGCGTTTCTCAGATGGAGGCGTTTCCAGAAGTTTATCACCAGCTGCTTGAAGGGCAGTACTTCCAGTTTTGTTCTATTGCCCCCAACCCGGTGCGAGGGTTAGTGTCCATGCTGGCCTGTGCCATTTTTGATGACCGGGGTATCCTCGGTGACCTGTGGCTAATCAACGATAAGGATCATGGCTTTAGCGAATACGAAATTCGTCTGGTGCAGCAGGTGGCCAATCAGTGCGCCATTGCCATCCGTCAGGCCCGTCTCTATCAGGAGTCCCAGTCCCAAGTACGTGAACTAGAACAGGTAAATACCCTAAAAGACGACTTTTTGAGCACGGTTTCCCATGAGCTACGCACACCCGTTACCAGTATGCGCGTTGCCCTACAGTTGTTGGGGGCCACCCTAAACCAAGAAATTGATCTAGACCAAGAACTCGCAAAGCCCGATGTCGAACAGGGCCGCATCGCTCGCTACTATCGCATTCTCAAGGAAGAATGCGAGCGAGAGATCAGTTTAATCAACGATCTTTTGGATTTGCAGCGGCTGGATGTCGGCAGCCATGCCCTGGCTCTGCAGCCGGTCAAAATCCATGAGTGGTTACCAGCGCTCGTCAGTAGTTTTCAAGAACGCGCCACCAGTCGTGAGCAAAGTTTGGAGGTCGCCATGGCGGAGGCACTCCCCATCTTGATGTCCGATTTATCAAGCCTGGATCGCATCTGGGCAGAACTCCTCAACAATGCTTGCAAATATACCCCACCAGGGGGAACCATCAGCCTCACCGTCAAACAGACGGGTGACAACACCCTGCAATTTGACCTAGTCAACACGGGGGTGGAAATCCCTCAGGATGAGCTGCCACGGATTTTTGATAAATTTTACCGAGTGCCCAGCGCCGATCCGTGGAAGCAGGGAGGCACCGGGCTAGGGCTAGCCCTGGTCCAAAAGCTGGTGCTGCATATTGACGGCGTAATTCAGGTTACAAGTGGTGACAAGCAGACATGTTTTACGATCAAGTTACCGCTATCGTTGAGAGCATAGCGAGTAAACGGGTTGGGCACTGTCCCATTGGATTGGGCTAGGAGGCAAGTATGGTAACCGCACAGACAGAATCACATCTGGATAGATACGAGGGCCAGTTTGGCTCTTTTGTGATTACCCCGGACGACCGTCGTGAGGTGGTGATTTATCGCTGTGGTTTGGGGCTAGCAGCTTTGAGCTTTGCCCTGGGGGTAGCACTACTGCTGCTGGGGGATATCAATACGGCCCTTTTATGGGTGATGTCGGGATGTTACTTGGCGATGTGGCTGGGCCTGGGGGTCAGCCTTTGGTTTATTCACATCTATTTAAAACCGCTGCACCAGGCCCTGCAGGCGTTTTGGTTAGCAGGCGGCTTAGCTAGCGTGGGGATTGCGCTCACGGTACCTGGCCCCCTGACCCTGACGGTTTACGAACAACCGTGGTCAGTTTTAGGGGTGGGTTTTACATTTGCGGCCCTGACCGGCATTTTCTTTAAAGAAGCCTTTTGTTTTAATCGGCTAGAAACCAAACTCCTGGTGCCGTTGGTCCCCGCACTGCTGCTCACCCACATGGTGGGAGCCATGCCTGGGAACGTGGGCCAGGGGCTACTGGTCGCTTGGGCCGTTCTATTTATTGTTTTTGCACTGCGTAAGCTGGTGCAGCCAATTCCACCGGATATTGGTGATAAAAGCGTCTTTGACTATCTGAAACAGCAGCGACAGGCAGAGGCTTAAATTTCCCACCGAGGGCTCTTTGGGCACCCTAAAACCGTTGAACCCTTGGAGAAAGCGGTTGGAACGGGCATATTGGGTCGCTTGGAAACAGGTAAAGGATGTTGGGCCGGTTTTGATCAAGCGGCTATACGAGCGATTTGGGTCGCTGTCAATGGCATGGCAGGCTCCCCCTGCTGACTTGCTAACCGTTGATGGCATTGGTCTTGTCATAGCCGATCAGATTAGCCAGCTGCGATCTCAGCTCAATCCCCATCAGCTCCTAGAACAGCACGAAGCCCAGTCTCCCAACTTTTGGACCCCAGCCGATCCAGACTACCCCAGTCTGCTGTGGGAGATTCCAGACCCGCCGCCCGTCCTATACTACCGAGGGCCGCTGCGTCCTAACCGTCTGTCAGCCATCACCCTAGCCATTGTGGGTACCCGTCGTCCGAGCCCCTACGGCCAGCGTTGGACCCAGCGACTCAGCCGTCGCTGTAGTCAGCAGCAGATCGCCATCGTTTCAGGCATGGCCGCTGGTATTGATACCTATGCCCACCAAAGCTGCCTACACAACCGAGGTCAGACCATAGCGGTCCTAGGAACGGGGGTAGATATTATCTATCCTCGCCGCAACGAACAGCTTTATCACCGCATCTTGGAAACAGGGCTGATTTTAAGCGAGTACCCCAACGGCACACCGCCAGAGCGCAGTCACTTTCCCCAACGCAACCGCATCATTGCTGGCCTCAGCCACGCCACCTTAGTGACCGAAGCTCCTCAACGCTCGGGGGCTCTGATCACAGCCTATTTAGCCAATGACTATGGCCGCCATGTCTATGCGTTGCCAGGGGGGTTGGACAATCCCACCTCCTTGGGGTGTTTAGTTCTGATTAATACTGGAGCAGCGATGGTAATGGGTGAGAACCAGCTAATCCAAGATCTGCTCAATATCGGTGCAGCCAATCCAGGTGCGGCCAACACAACTGTAGACACCGGTAACACTGGCCCTGTGCCCATCGAGCAAACATTATCCGAACCCCCATCCAATATAATCCCTGCATCCGTAACAGAGAACGAAAACAAATTCAGCGAATTAGACGTGGCTCTACAACCTATATTTCAACTGATTCCCACTGTACCCATCAGTCTGGATACTCTAGTAGAAACCACCCAGCTCGACACAAGCGTCTTGCTGAGTGGTCTATTGCAATTAGAAATCGCTGGTTTTGTTGTCCAACTACCCGGTGGTCGCTATCAGCGGACATAGCACCGTGTCAAAGATCCATACCAGATAGCCTAATAGGCCCACAGGGCACAAACCCTAGTCACCTGTATGGGTCGTCTCTACATATGGGGCGTCATATCCTGTATAGGTGACCTCATGGGTATCTAGCGGATCTTCAAAACAATCAAAATTGTCTACAAAAAACTCCAGCACGAGATCTCCTAGTTCGATCATGTCGCCATCCCTAAGCTGTTGTCGTCTTTGGGGAACAAGACGATGCCGATTTAGGTAAGTACCGCCCTGACTGCCAACATCAACAATCAGAAAGCCCATTTCAGGCGTATAGCGAATCACCGCATGACAAGGATCAACGGTTGAATTTCCGACCGGTAAAGCACAGGTTATGGATTTTCCTAGGAGCCAACATGCCCCCGAATGGGTGAGACTTAAGGTCTCGGAACTGCCCGTGTTAGAGACTAAAAATACAGAAGAATTGGCAATGATCGCCTGGACATAAAAAGGTGTGATTTGACAGCGATTTTGAACGGTCAATATAGATTCGATAATGGTGTTGGCAGTATCCAAATCATCATTAACGTTATTAAACAGGGCATCCCAAGATGGTGATTGGACATCAATGATAGAGGCATCAACGGTCGTATTTTTCACCACTTGGCTGCTGAAATGGGAAGCTCTAAGCGTGGACATGGACAATGACTAAACAACTTAACAGCAATAGGCCATAAGTGCGGTCGATTGTCACCCTAATTCGGTAGATTCACAGATAACATTCTTATTATCCTGAGAATGTCTTATGGGGTTAGAAAAGTGGGAACTAAATGGACAGTTAATGCAAAATTGCTGCTCACCCGCTGGCTCAGCTGCCTAGTCCCAATACATTAGGACCTGCTCCATAGGCGATCAGCAATCTCATATAGGATTTGAACCTATTTAAGGTAGTGCTTTGTTCATATCTATGTTTATTAAAGCCTGCCCCTTAGAAATCGGTAATTTGGCGGATGGTGTTTTATGGAAGCTTTAAAGGCTATGACCAAATATTAAAACTTCCCAAGATTGAGAATCAAACTCCTGAATCCGTAAGGCAGGACCTAAGGGAGTTTCAGAGACTTTTAAGGTGGACAATATAGAAATCATCACATCTCGTCACGATAGTGACACAGCCCAAGGGAGCAGTAATTATTAAGAGCTTATCAAGCTCCCCTACAGTCTTGAATCGTTGCCCGCCGGAGACACCACGCTGTGACAAACGCCATAACCCGCGCTCAACCCCCCTTAGATTTTATTCCCGAACGCTTTCATGACTGGGTACGCCGACTGGTTCAAGGGGCACTGCCAGGCTGGGTTCGCTGGCAGACCGATCTGGTTAGCATCAAGGTCCGTAATGCGGAGACCCTGGCTGGCCTCTATGGCAATTTTCAGGCAGGACAAAACCGGTTTGTCATTGCCTTTCGTCATCCTGCCCCTGAGGATGCCTACGGTATGGCCCATCTGCTTTGGCGGGCAGTACCTCGAGCAGCCAAACATCTGGGGGTAACGCTGCAGCAACCAGTGCACAGCCACTTTATTTACGATCGAGGGATTCCCCTGTGGGCAGGTAGATGGACAAGCTGGCTATGTTCTCGCCTAGGTGGAGTCTCTATCCAGCGGGGCAAGCTAGATTTGGCCGCCCTCAAAGCCGCGCGGCAGCTTTTGGTCAACGGCCAGTTTCCCCTGGCAGCGGCACCAGAGGGGGGCAATAATGGCCACAGCGAAATTGTCAGCCCATTAGAGCCAGGGGTCCCCCAGCTAGCGTTTTGGTGTGTAGAGGATCTAGTCAAAGCTGAGCGCTCCGAGCCCGTCTACGTTGTTCCCATCGGGATTCAATATCGATATATCCACCCACCCTGGGATGCGATCGAGCAGCTGCTGAGCCGATTAGAAACCCGCAGTGGAATGGCGGGTTCTAGCGAAACGTTTGTGCCACCGGTGGAGCTGCCTACAGCTCAAATCACCCGACTCTACGGGCGTCTCTATAGATTGGCCGAGCATCTGCTGACTCTAATGGAGGGCTACTACCAACAGATTTACGATTTAGAGCAACCTGAAACAGAGAAAGCAGGTACGAATGCACAGCTGGCAGCTCGACTCCAGCATCTGCTCAACGGTGCCCTGGCCGTGGCCGAAAAGTACTTTGACCTGCAGCCCAAGGGCTCTGTGATTGACCGCTGTCGCCGCCTAGAACAGGCTGGCTGGGAGCGCATCTATCGAGAGGATCTGCGGGATGAGACGACGCTATCGCCGGTGGAACGAGGACTGGCCAATCGGATCGCAGAAGAAGCCGACCTGCGCATGTGGCACATGCGTCTGGTGGAGAGCTTTGTGGCTGTGACAGGCCGTTATGTGCTGGAAAATCCAACAGCCGATCGATTTGCAGAAACCATTTTGTTATTGGCGGATATGGTGGCAAGGCTCCAGGGAGAAAATCCATTTCCTCGGCCCTCCCTGGGTAAGCGAGAAGCACTGCTAACGGTGGGGGAGCCGATTTGTGTGAGTGAGCGCTGGGGAGACTACAGGACTAGCCGCCGCAAAGCCGTCGCTACATTGACAAAGGATTTACAAGGAGCCTTAGAAGCGTTAATTATGGACAGTACCGAATTGTGACCGAATTTTGAATTGTGGCGGGGGAACCCACAGCATCGGCAAAGGTGACGCTGTCGAGAAAGCTCCCCTAGCTAACTGCAGATTTGTGGGCCGTGATTAGGGCAATGTTAGTTTTCCACGAAAGGGAGGTGCCAATCTCTCTGGTGAAGGTCTGACGAATAGTAGCCAGTTCCGATTCGGAAAACGCTGTGGCCAAATGCTCCATATAGCGAGACCCAGACCCAAACCACCGTTGTTGCAATGCACGGGTGACGGTTAGCTCAGTGGGCAGCTGCATCAGATCGACATTGGCCACTAACCCCGTACCATCAAACCAGATAGAGATGGCATCTAGGTCCCAATATCGCTCAGGGTCACAGACGTACAGACCATCCTCTAAATCCCGTAGCCGTTGAAATAATTTTTGGGGCAGCGCATCGCTGGCCAGGAAACTGTACAGTCGCACCGTCCGAAACGGAATTGTTTCGGCTAAGACCATACGTCCCTTCGGCGCTAGAACGTCAGCCAGCTGTTGCAGGATAGCGGCTCGATTAGCAATATCTTTGAATGCATTGCGTCCCACGATCCTGTCAAACACCACATCAGTTGCCTCAGCGGCCAAGACCTGAGACAGGTTTTCTAGGGGTGTGGATAATAGGAGCGGACGGGCCAATTCGCCCAGGGTTTGGGCCTGTTCGTTCATGGCTTGGTGAATTTGCCCAGTGGCGGCGCGGGCGTAAACGCCTCCTTCGGGGACCTGTCGCAGGGCCTCCCAGGTGAGCAGACCGGCGTTAAGGTCTAGCAGAACATGGTGCCGCTGGGGGTTGAGCTGGGCGTAGATGCGATCGCACACCGCCCTTAGCTGCTCCCCCGCATTCCCCATGGTCCGCTGCAGCCACTGCTCCTGCCCCGTATTGGTCGGCCCAAATGTGAGCACCTCCGGCAAATCTGCCTCCATCACAGCGGCTAGCTGAGCTTCACGCTTACGGGCCACATCTAGGCGAATACTGTCTTCATACCCCTGGTTAGACGGCTGATAAAACACTTTGCCCTGGAGACCGTTGGGTAAATACTGCTGCTCCACCCAGTGGTCCCGATAGGCATGGGGATACAGATAGCCCTGACCATGGCCAAATTCTTTTTTATCCCGGTTGGCATCGCGCAGGAGATTTGGCACCGCCGCTTCCTGTTCCTTTTCTACGGTGGCTAGGGCATCAAAAAAGCCCATAACGCTATTGGACTTGGGACAGGTGGCCAGGTAGAGCGCCGCCTGGGCCAGGGGATAGCGACCTTCGGGCATGCCCACCCGGTCAAAGGCCTGGGCACAGCTGTTGGCCACCACCACCGCAGTGGGATCGGCCAGCCCCACATCCTCTCCAGCAAAAATTACCATGCGTCGAAAAATAAAACGCGGATCTTCACCGGCATAGACCATGCGGGCTAGCCAATAGAGCGTCGCATCCGGATCTGACCCACGCATGCTTTTGATAAAGGCGCTGACGGTATCAAAATGGGCATCGCCTTCTTTGTCATACAGCACCGCCCGCTGTTGGATCGACTCTTCAGCAACGGCTAAGGAAATAGACGCTCCTGCCGGAGTGGTTTCTACCGCCAGTTCCAAAGCATTGAGCAAGGCACGGGCGTCGCCGTTGGCCACGTTGACCAGATGATCGAGGGCATCGTCATCGATTTGAATATCGCGATCGCCATAGCCTCGGTCCGCATCAGCCAGGGTTTGATCCACGATCTGTCGGAGGTCATCAGGACCTAATGGTTTGAGCTGAAATACTCGCGACCGGCTAACTAGCGCCTTGTTGACTTCAAAATAGGGGTTTTCAGTGGTGGCGCCAATGAGAATGACGGTGCCATTTTCGACCCAGGGTAGCAGAGCATCCTGCTGGGATTTGTTAAAACGGTGGACCTCGTCGACAAATAGAATGGTGCGTTGGCCCTGCTGACCCCGAAGATCCTGGGCGGTTGCGATCGCACCTCGAATATCCTTCACCCCCGCCAAGACCGCATTAATCGCAATAAAGTGAGCTTTAGTTGTATTGGCAAT
>JBCDJC010000165.1:0-11188 GCA_038748225.1 Cyanobacteria bacterium P01_H01_bin.26
ACAGCTCTACAGCTTTCCTGGTGCCTATGGCGGTGTGGTCCCACTCCGACCCATCCCGAACTCGGTTGTGAAACGCATCTGCGGTGAAGATAGTGAGGGGGTTGCCCCTTGTGAAAATAGCTCGGTGCCAGGGTCCTAATAAACTAAGAGAGGTTGGTGTTCATTTGAGATGCCAACCTCTCTTGGGATCTTAAGAAGCTTTTGAAAAGCCTGCTCTTTTGCAGCTGCTCTAGTCAATTGATTACTTGTTTTCTTTGCCGTTATTCAGATCTGGGTAAGCACTACTGTCATTATCACCATACACATCGGATAATCGATTGCTTTGCATATTTGAGTGCTGATCGCACCTTAGGGCTTCTTGCGCCTTAACCGGTTTTCCTATGACCAAATTTTAGCTTGGGTGGTGCGTTTGATGTACAGAGGATGGCGGGGCTGACCTGAGTGGTTACGCATTAGGTAGTAGAGTTTTTGGTGGTGGGGCTGCAGCAGATTGATCACAGCCTGGGCGCGGTTGAGTAACTGTCCCCCATTACCCCAGGCTAAAATTACTCTGTCAGCTGACTCGGCGGCAGCTACAAGATAGCGATCATTGGCTGGACCCACTGGATCCGACGTTTGTTTGAGCGCGGATGGATGGGGGGAGCGATAGGCAAAAAGATTGACGACATTTAATTGGCCATACCCCCACCCCTGGGCAAACTGCGAGCAGGCTCGAATGGTTGGGTCATCTCGGTCAGCATTGGCTTGACTGGGATTGAGCATGATAAATGTTACCTGCTTTGAATCATCACAGGATGTTGCCCAGCGCCGAGTCAGCCCATAGCGGTAGCGTTCATGCTCATCAAAGGTCGCCGTTCCCTTTGGAGAATTCGTTACAATAATTAACACTGACTTGTCAGCAGGCTCAGTGTCACTATAGTCCACCGCTTTGGGCCATGGCTTGGGGTTTCAGACTTGATCAACATGTGGCCGCATTGGCTAGTGACTATGACAGATGCATCTTCCCCTAAGGAGAAACTATTTTGAACGTATTCGTCACCCTAGAACCTTCTCTACGGCGGAACTTAGCGGCAATGTTTGTAGCTGGCCTGTGTTTTTGGGCTGGTCTCGCCGGGCTGCTGCCGGCCCTGCCTCTATATATTGAGCAGTTTGGGGCGAATGGCCAGCAGATCGGTCTGGTGATGGCAAGCTTTGCCATAGGGCTTTTGGCCATGCGGCCATTGATGGCCCGTATGACCGACGAGCGGGGCCGGAAGCCTGTTCTTATTACTGGGCTATTGGCGATCGCGATCGCACCTCTGCTTTACTGGCTAGTGCCCCTAATTCCTCAAATTACTTGGGAGATAGCACTGGGTGGTCATCTTTGGCGTATACAGTCACCCATTGTGTTGATGATGATATTTAGGGCGTTTCATGGATTGAGCATTGCCTCTT
This sequence comes from Cyanobacteria bacterium P01_H01_bin.26, assembly GCA_038748225.1. Lineage (GTDB taxonomy): Bacteria > Cyanobacteriota > Cyanobacteriia > Phormidesmidales > Phormidesmidaceae > Leptothoe. Next base: position 1,435 of record JBCDJC010000165.1, read on the forward strand.
TTGTGACGGCCTATAGTGCCTTGGTAGCCGATCTAGCACCACCGGATCAGCGGGGGGAGCTGATTGGCTATATGAGTCTGGTCAATCCCATTGGCATGGCGGTTGGTCCAGCCTTGGGGGGCTATTTGCAGGCGGGCTCAGGGTTTACCCAGGTGTTTGTTTTGATGGCGGTGCTTGGTGCTGTTGGAGTGGTCTGTGCCGTGACGATTGCAGAGCCCAAGCGGGAGGTGGTGACGGTGCGCCGTAGGCCGGCCTTTTGGTCGCTTTTGTGGATGCCAGCGGTGCGGATACCCGCCGTGATGCTGTTGCTAGTTGGCTTAGCCTTTGGCGGGTTGGCAACATTTGTACCACTCTATGCCCGGGAATCAAACTTTGCGCTCAATATTGGCTTGATTTACACTGCGTCTGCCATGTCTAGCTTTGGTATTCGGCTCTTGGCGGGACGGGCGTCCGATCGCTACGGTCGGGGACCATTTATTACCCTAGGGCTATTGTTTTATACGGTTTCCATGGTTGCCCTGTGGCTAGCCCAAAGTGAGGCGGCGGTGCTTCTAGCGGCGGCTATGCAGGGAATGGGCGGCGGCATGCTAATTCCGATGGTGGCAGCCCTGATGGCCGATCGCTCCACGTCCGCCGATCGCGGTTTGATGTTTGGGCTGTGCCTGACCGGGTTTGATTTGGGTATTGCCTTGGCAGGTCCTGTGATGGGGCAAATTGCCGATCTGACCAGCTATCGGGATATTTTTGGTGTAGCCGCTGCCATGACCCTGCTGGGGTTGGTCATCTTTATTACAACGTCCAGTAAAGACATGGGTCACTCCGTACAGTTTGCACTGAGGGGTGGAAAAGACGTTTATGCTGTGTCGAATTCGACACTATAACGAGCCTGGAGGGATTCGAACCCCCGACACCCTGGTCCGTAGCCAGGTGCTCTGTCCACTGAGCTACAGGCTCTGACAGGATTAAACTCTAACACACTGTTGAGACGCTATCCAAGATTTTCACGCCAATTTATGGGGGTGTTTGGCCTGTGAGTGATCGAATCAAACAACCGGCCCTGAGCCATCTGGATGGCGGGGGCGCGGCCCATATGGTAGATGTTTCTGAGAAAGCCATAACCCATCGTACTGCTGTGGCTGAAGGCTATCTACGAATGACCCGTGAGACGCTGGCAACAATTCAAGCGGGTGATCTGCCCAAGGGTGACGTGCTGGGAACGGCTCGGATTGCTGGCATTATGGCAGCAAAGCAGACCGCTAACCTGATACCTCTGTGTCATCCGTTGCCGATTCAGACCGTTGAGATTAGATTAGACCCCGACAACGAGCGCCCAGGCTACCGCATTCAGGCCATGGTGAAGACGGCTGGTCAGACGGGGGTGGAGATGGAAGCGCTGACGGCGGTATCAGTGACGGCATTGACCCTGTATGACATGGCGAAAGCGGTGCAAAAATCGATGCAGATTGAGGATATTCGTTTGATCAGTAAAACCGGGGGTAAATCGGGGGCTTATACTATGGAAACATGACCTTTTTACTGGTGCCCTATGCCTCCCAAATGGCCACGTAAACCCGATCGCGCCGATCCGGCCTATCGGAAGCTAGAAGATCGGCTTAATTTTGCGGTCCATGTGGCGGCGTTTACGGCGTTTAATTCAGGACTTTGGTTCTTTCACGAATTTATGCCGGGTAACCTACTGTGGCTGCCTAAGCTGACCCTGCCTTGGTTGGCACTTTTAGTGGGTCATGGGGTGTGGGCGTTTGCGATCGCAAAATACCCTCCATCCGAGCCCCAATCTGACAAGCTATTGTAATAAACTGAGATTTTTGTTACTGCATTTTACGAACCGATCATTTAATCAGCCAGACCCTCTACCCTAAAGCAGGACAACTTTCCTCTAGCAAGAGAAATTCCCATGGCTTACCCTGGTGCAGCAGCCGTTATTGAAGCATTAGCAGCGGACATTGGCGATACGGTGTACATTGACGTTGCAAAATGGCATTTGTATTTGCGGGATACTTCGCTGCATACCACTCTGGCGGAGCAATTTTACCCAATGGTGACCGATAGTGACCTCTCCGAGACATTGGTTGTCGAGATTTTACAGTCTATCCCTGTAAAGCTAGGCGGTGGTCGTCGTTCTCTACCGCTGAGTGACCTAGTGCCGATTCAGTGCCAGGTTGATTTGCTCGATTTGTTAGAGCGTCACCGTAGTGAGCTGTAGCGTTTGCTGGTCTAGTTCTTTCTCTGTGCGCGTTTTCCGAAATGGCTGCTAAATCTTTATAAGCTGTCATAGACTGAAGTGGGCGACCCTAAGCGACATGCTTTTGATTATTACCTTGCTACCGAAGGCAGGTATTTTATCTACTTCAGTTGTTTATCAGGATAGGAAAGTATCCGTGAACGTTCTATCAGTTTTAGATGACGCTTTAGACGCAATTACCGATTCTGCCAATAATTTTTTAGATGATGTCGTGTCTGCATCGTTGCTGCCAGATGTCGATTTTGACAGCCTGATTGCAGATGTGACAGATATTGTAAATGATGCCCTCTCCGATACAACTCAGGTGGTTGAGGCGGCGACTGACCTTGTTGTCAGCAGATTAGAAAGCCTTGATATTGAAGCTGACGTTGTCGATGTCAGCGACATTGTGCAAGAGGTTGTCAACTTTGTTGCTAATCTGCCGGAAGATGCGACAATTTCTGACGCACTGGATGAAATTGTCGATTTTTTTGATGTGGCGCTCCCATCCCTATCAGACGATGAGCTGCTAGAGCTGCTTGACGATGTTAGCGAGCTAATTGATGAGATTGCCCCCAACCTTAGCCAGCTCTCGATTACCCCGGCCCTAACCCAGGGCATTGACTTTGTGGAGGATGTGCTCGATAGCGTTGGCACGATTACGGTTGATGGCTCTAGACTATCTGGGGAACTGACCCTTGATGGTGAACCCTTTAGCTTTGAGACAGATTTATCCGACGAGGTCAGCGATCTCTTGGATGATGTTGGTGATTTTCTCTCCAGCATCAGCGGTAGTGCCACTCTCAATGACGGTCAATTTACCGGCGATATCACCCTTGCTGGTAACGACTACTCGTTGAGTTTAGATATTACTGAGGCACTGACCGATGGACTCACCAGTTTGCTGTCGATGGCGGAGGTAACGCTACCGTTTACTAACGGTGTGGTTGCGGTCGATATTGCGACAGCGCTAGGGGATATTGAGGGCACCGTAGATTTTGCTGGCGGTGATCTCGATCTTGATTTACTAACCCCGTCTGGTGAGGTAGATACCAGCTTTGAGTTTCCTGAGGATACTCAATTTTCTATACCAGCGGTCGTTCCGGGCGGACCTGAATTCGAACTGGATTTAGCTGATGGTGTACTACGTCTACCGATTCCCAATGTGCCATCCGTCGAGATTCCCCTAAATGCTTTCTCCGGTGAGTTAGGGCTATCGGACGGTGTGGCCACTCTGATGGTAGGGGATTTTGGTGGCTTTGCCCTGGATGATATCGAGACAACATTTGAAATCGGTCCTATTGCTAGTGAGGTGGCCATTGCTCTTAGCGAAGATCTGACTGGTGATATAACAATTGAGGCCGGTGAAATCATGGGAACAGTTGTTACCGACTTTGGTGAATTTGAGCTAACGGCTTCCCTGAATGACTTAGTGCTGGAGGCGAGCGCTATTATCGATCAAACAACAGGTACCCTTTCCCTCGATAGCGGTTTAGCATCAATCGATTTTGATACTCCATTTGGAGAGATATCAGGGGGATTAACCCTGGATGTCATCGAAGATGCACTAGCCGATGTCTCCAATGCCCTGGCCTAGCTAGCGGTGGCTAAGTGATTAAGCGAGCGCCAATATAATCTGTGATTAGGGTCCGGCCGGCAACGGCCGGATTCTTTTTTTGCAGCTCTGGCATGTCCGAGGGCGATCATTGAGCCTGGTATCGCAGACTACTGAATACATGCAGCCGTTTGCGCTGCGCTATCTAAAGCTTCTAGCGATGACCTATGGGCGTGGGGCTAGTTTACGAAACTTTACAGAATAAGGTTTCTGAGAATGGCTGATAAAAGTTAATATAAAAGAACCTAATAGCTACTATTCGTTACATAAGAGAATCATGGCTGGATTTTTCGGACTCTTCGGCGGCAACAAACAAAGCACCGAATCAAAGGAACCTTTTTTCTTGAGCGAAGATGATGCTAAAAGCTTCGGCGACATTGATTTTATGCGCAAAGAAGTTGTAGTCCGTCGCACGTTTGCAAAAAAGAAGGGCATGGAGGAAGAAATGGAAAGTGTTAGGAGTATTTCTTCTAGCAGCAAAAAGAATCTAGATAATGGTTTTAAGCCTGCAACATCTAGCTTTAGCACTCCTGCTACGCCCACTTTCAATACGCCTAGTAAGCCTGCTGCCAAACCCAATACGTCTGCTGATCAATCCTCTGACAGCAGTATGGATATGTTTCGCAACATGGCGAAGAAGATGCGGAAATAGTTTGTCGTTGTTAATGGATGCTGGTTAGCTTAGCTAGTCGGTATTTGTTGATGTCATGACGAGTTTCGCTCAATGTATAACCGGTGCTGGGGTCTTCTCAGCACCTTTTTTGTGGGTCTGTGCGTCGTCGCCAGCTGTTCTCTGTGGTTGCTTAATTGGGCGTCAGGGGCTCATGCAGGTGCATTGGAGCATTCACCGTACATTCTTTGGATTGCAATGTTATCCCAAACACAGGCTCCCTTGATCAGTGCGCTGCAGATATGTGCTGGCCGTCGTCAGGCTGCTTTTTATACGCCTGGGCATAAGGGAGGACAGGGGATATCGGCAAGGCACAGGGCCGTATTTGGTAGCGATATCTTTCGGGTGGATGTGCCTGAGCTGCCTGAGCTGGATGATTTGTTTGCCCCGGAGTCGGTAATTTTGGCGGCCCAGGAGCTAGCCGCTGAAGCGTTTGGTGCAGAGCAAACCTGGTTTTTGGTCAATGGTTCTACCTGTGGTGTGGAGGCGGCCCTGCTGGCCACCTGCGGCCCTGGCGATCGGGTAGCTGTGCCGCGCAATGCGCATCAGTCGGTGCTGTCCGGTCTGGTGCTGACCGGGGCGATGCCTGTTTGGATGGCTCCGGCCTATGAGCCAAATTGGCAGATGGCCCTGGGGGTGACGGTGGATGCGATCGCAGCGACCCTGCACCAGCACCCTGATATTAAAGCGGTGGTGGTGGTATCCCCCACCTATGAGGGTGTGTGTAGCGATATTGCCGCCATTGCCGATGTGGTTCACGGCTATGATATCCCGCTGATTGTAGATGCGGCCCACGGTCCCCACCTGGTCTTTCATCCTGAGCTACCGCCATCGGCCCTGAGCGGCGGTGCCGATATTGTGATTCACTCAGCCCACAAGGTTTTGGCGGCGTTTACCCAGGCAGCCCTGCTCCATGTTCAAGGGGAGCGGTGCGATCGCAATCGTTTAACTCAGGCGCTGCGGATGACCCAATCGAGCAGTCCTAGCTATTTGCTGCTAGGGTCCCTGGATGCCGTTCGTCACCAGATGGCCACCGAGGGCAAGGTACTTATGGACCATACCCTGGCCCTAGCCCAATCCGCCCGTTGCCAGCTTAGGGATAGTTCTCTGCCCGTATTGGATGTGAGCCAGGGGGGCGTTTTTCAACAGGATCTGACTCGGCTGACCGTGGATGTTGCTGCTGCCGGTACCACCGGTTTTGACGCCGATACCTGGCTCCATGGACGGGGGGTTACCGCTGAGCTGCCAACGCTGCGGCAGCTGACGTTTATCATTAGCCTGGGTAACTGTGCCCAAGACATTGAGCAGCTGGTCCGGGGGCTAAGACAGCTCCCGGCGACAGGTGCCATCTCCCCCTGGGGGCTGCATACGACCATGTCGCTGCCTGGAGTTTCCCCCCGTGCGGCATTTTTTGCCCCGGCTGTGGCCTGTGCTGTAGATCATGCCGTGGGCCAACTGAGCGCTGATACGGTCTGTATCTATCCGCCGGGTATCCCTAACCTGATGCCTGGAGAACCGATCACAGCCGAAATCCTTCAAACCCTGCAGATGGCCCAGGCAGCGGGGGCACACCTCAGCGGCCTGGCAGACCCCACCCTGCGGACGTTGCGGATTTTACAGTCCCCTGGCTGACAATGGCTGGCTAGCCAGGCTTGAGGAACAGCGCTATCCTCATGCTATTCAAGCATGGTGAGGCAAATGACCATGGAGCCGCTCTGGCCCTATGCCACCCCGGGAATACCCGACCGTCTATTTGAGCAGCTGCCGGGTATTCCCATGAGCCAACGGGAAGTGCGCCTGGTGCTTTTAAGTGCCCTCAGGCTTTCTCCCCAGGCGGTGCTTTGGGATATTGGGGCTGGGACCGGGACGGTGACCGTAGAAGCGGCACTGCTGTGTCCCCACGGGGCAATTGTGGCCGTGGAACGAGATCGAGATGTGGCGACGCTGATCAAAAACAACTGTCAGCGGTTTGGGGTCACCAATGTGGAGGTGGTCGTTGGCAATGCTCCCGAGTGTTTTGATACGTTGCCCCATGTGCCCAACTCGATTTTGGTTGAGGGGGGGCGAGACTTAAAACCTCTCTTGGCCCATGCCTGGGAAAAACTGGCCGCCCACGGACGACTGGTGGCGACCGCCAGCAGCTTTCAATCGCTGTATGTGATTTCTGAGAGCTTTGCCGATCTCCAGGTGCGTAATATTGAAGTTGTGCAGACCGGCGGCAGCCGCCTTGAGACCCGTGGTTCACACCAGGTTTTGAAACCGATTGTGCCGACCTTTATACTCAGCGGTGAGAAATTTTAATGTATAAGCTACCTCTGGACCGAAGGATCTAATGGTGAGCGCAGAGGCCGCTCTAGAAAGCTGCCTGGCGTTAATTTTTATTAGACTGAGCCTTGTGTTGTAATGAACCTGGGGACAGTGTAAGTTGCTACTTCTTAAAACCGTCGGTTTTTAGCCATGATGACCGTTGATTATCAACCGGATACGGCGGCTGATTGTTCGGTCGTGCCTGGACGGCCTTGTTTGGATATTACCGTTGCTATTCCTACCTATAACGGTGCCGATCGGGTGCCCCAGGTGCTGGACCGGCTGCAGCAGCAGGAGGGGATTGATGGGCTGAGGTGGGAAGTTATTGTCTGTGACAACAACAGCTGCGATCGCACCGCTGAGGTGGTGGCGGCCTACCAGCGCACATGGCCTCAAACATCGGCGCTACGGTACTGTTTTGTGGCCGAACAGGGGGCAGCCTTTGCCAGACAGCGAGCCGTTGTTGAGGCGACGGGTACGATTGTTGCTTTTCTCGACGATGACAATATTCCAGCGGTTGATTGGCTAAGCCACGTCTATCGCTTTGCCCAGGTTTATCCCCAAGCGGGCGCGTTTGGTAGTCAAATTCACGGTGATTTTCAAGGAACGTTGCCCGATGGCTTTGAGCATATTGCTTGCTTTTTAGCGATTGTTGAACGGGGCAATATGCCCCATCTCTATCGGCCTAAGTCTAAGATTTTGCCACCGGCGGCTGGTCTCGCCGTGCGGCGCTCGGCCTGGCTTGATGCGGTACCAGAGCGTTTGTTTTTAAACCACAAAGGCAAATCGGCCGGTCTCGCCAGTGAGGATTTGGAGGCTTTGCTGCATATTCAAAAAGCCGGTTGGGAAATTTGGTACAACTCCGACATGGTAATTACCCACCAAATTCCCGGTGATCGTCTCCAGCAGGAATATTTAGTGGCCCTGCTGCGCTGTGTGGGACTGAGCCGATTTTATATTCGCCTATTGGGAACCAAAGACTGGCAGCGTCTTTTTAAGGCACCGGCCTACGTTGCTAATGATATTCGCAAGCTGGCTCTACACTATCTAAAAAACGGACCTCGACAGGCTAACTTAAATACGGTTGCTGCCTGTGAACGGGCCTTGCTAACTAGCACCGTGGCCAGTCCCGTCTTCCTGTTGAGAAAAGCCTCCCAGGACTTTTGGCAAAATCGGTGGGACAATGCCCAGCTGCCCGAGCGCCAGCAGTGGCTGCGTCGTCTGACGGATGCCTTTGAAAGTCAACAGTTGGAGCTGTATCAACAAGAAATTGCTTTTCTGGGTACACCGACAGCGTTGGAGCAGGCGAAGCCAAATCGTCAACAGTTTGAAATCTTGCTACGGCTGCGTCAGGACTCTCCCGATCAGCCGCCGGCCTCACCGGCACGATTTTTGCCGACGGCGGAGCGCTATGGTCTCATGCGTACCCTCGATCGGCGAGTGATTCAACAGGTGTTTACAACCTTGGGGGCAGGGTCATCGGAGGCCGTTTATTCTCTTAATATCTCATTGATGAGTGTTTGCGATCGCAGTTTTCCCACCTTTTTAGAAGAGCAGCTCCAGTCTCATTCGGTGGATCCAGACCGGGTCTGTCTTGAAATCTCTGAGGCGACGATGGTAAGCGCTGGGAGCGATGCCAGACGGCTAATTGCCCAGATAAAACAGCTGGGGCTACGGGTAGCCATGGATGAGATTACTGGGATGGCGACAGACCATGGGCCGCAGTTGCCCGTGGATTGTTTGAAGCTAAGCAAAGATCAGGTGGTGGGTAACGATCCAGCGGACGTGAGCACAGCCCTCGCTAACTGGGTGCAGCTAAGCCAGCGCCAGGGCATACAGCTGGTTGTCAAGGGGATAGAAACCCAGGCGTTGCTAGATCAGGTGCGGGCGCTGGGTATTCAATATGTTCAGGGGTATCAGCTATCTGAGCCATCGCCCTTTACCCAAACGGCTAATGTCTAACTATGGTCGATTTTACCGTTGCCATACCGACCTACAATGGTGCCCAGCGTCTGCCTAAGCTGCTGGAGGCGCTGCGATCGCAAACTGTCCCAGCCGATGTGACCTGGGATGTTTTGGTGGTGGACAATAACAGCACCGATAATACGGCTGAGGTGGTGGCCCACCATCAGGCCGATTGGCCTGATGCCCGCCAGCTGCGCTACTGTGTTGAACCTCGTCAAGGTGCCGCCTACGCTCGCCAGCGTGCCATCCATGACTCTGGGAGTACCTGGGTGGGGCTGCTGGATGATGACAGTATTCCGGCGGCGGACTGGGTGGCCCAGGGTTGCCAGTTTGGTCGAGCCCATCCCCAAGCCGGTGCCTTTGGCGGTCAAATCCACGGTGATTTTGAGTCGCCGCCAGGGCCAGACTTTCGGCGGATCCAGTCGTTTTTAGCCATTCGTGAGCGGGGTGACCAGCCCCACCGCTACGAGCCGGAGACCCTGAACCTACCCCCGACGGCGGCGGTGGTGGTGCGGCGAGATGCTTGGCTCGCGAGCGTGCCGCTAACGCCGATGTTGGTGGGGCGCGTGGGCGAGTCCATGATGGGGGGAGAAGACTTTGAGGTGATGCTGCACATGCACCACCATGGTTGGGAAATTTGGTACACCCCCACCATGCACGCCTATCATCAAATTCCTAGCTGGCGGCTGGAGCGAGACTATCTGCAGTCGCTGATCAAGGCGGCTAGCCTGTGCATTTGTCCCCTGCGGTTGATCAACGCTGCGCCCCGTCAGCGGCCTGCGATCGCAGCCAAGGTTTTTTTAGGGGCACTGCGGCGAGTCGTTCTGCACTGGTTTAAGTATCGTGGGACGCTTGCCACCGATGATGTGGCGGCCTGTGAGATGACGTTTTTTGTGTGGACGATGCTCAGTCCGCTGTATATGCTCAAGCAGCGTTTGCTGTAGGTCAAAATAAG
>JBCDJC010000166.1:0-11124 GCA_038748225.1 Cyanobacteria bacterium P01_H01_bin.26
CCCTGACAACTTAGACAGCTATGTCCACCGCATTGGTCGAACCGGGCGCGCTGGTCAAGAGGGTCGCGCCGTATCCATTGTGCATCCCTTAGAAAAGTATTATTTACGCCAGATCGAGCGTCGTCTTAAGCAGGAGCTGACCTTTTGTAAGGTTCCGACCCGAGCCGCTATTGCCGCTCGCTCCTTAGAAAAGCTTCAAACTCAGGTCAAAGAAGCCGTTACTAGTGAACGATTGGCGTCCTTTTTGCCCATCGTGTCCCAGCTCACTGAGGAGTACGACCCACACACCGTAGCCGCCGCAGCGTTGCAAATGGCCTATGACCAGACACGCCCTGCCTGGATGCGCGGTGAAGAGGAACCCTACCTGGCCGAAGAGGAACCCCGCCGCCAGCGCAGTCGGCGAGCACGTCGTCGCCGTCGGATTGAAACTCCCGCGTCATAGAAAATATGTTCCTGGTCTAGTAACAAATCAATTAGGAAATATGTTCCTGGTCTAGTAACAACTCAATAAAGTTGTGCCCAATACATCTACACCTCACCTAAGATAGGCTTAAAGCCGCTTCCAGAAGAGGTGTCATACTATGTTGGTGATTCTGCTAGACAATCAGGTGATTCCGTCAGCATCTGTCTGTGCCGGGTGCTTGATGGCCAGCCAAAGCGGCCAACCCCGGTTTAACGATGGCAAATTGGGCTGTGCTCAGCAGCTAGAGCCGACGACAAAATTAACCCAGTACCAATGTCAAATGGGTTTCCGATTGGCAAACATTGAATCATTTCAGCAGTGTGAGCTTTAGCATAAAGCTGCGCTATGCTGAAGGCATGTTTTTCAATCGAGCCATTAGCCGTCGCTGTTATTGCTAGTGCGGTTATCGTAGTCAACGCATTTTTTAACGTATTTCTATGACTTGGCGCAGCAGCACCACTGAAACCTCTGACAAGCTCCTGGGAGCCCTGCCCTATCTGATTCCACTGCTTGACGCAATTCTCGTTGGCGGCGCTCTTTTTAGGCTGATTAACAGTTTTCCAGTTCTCGCCCCAGTGGCGGGTTTGCTCATAGCCCTGACGGGACCGGTCCGTTTTCTCTACAGCCTTGCGCCGTTTGGGCTGGGTTCACTCATCGTATTTTTTGCTCTGTTTTTTTTCGTCGTTCGAAATTCCAATATCAGCCACTTTATTCGCTTCAACGCTTTGCAGTCGATTTTGATTGGTTTTATCATCACCATCGGCGATGTCCTGTTGGGTCTTCTGACCTTGCCAGGGTTGGGGTTAATCACTGACACGCTCTATAACGTTTTGCTATTTGGTGGATTGGCGGCGGTTGGTTATGCCATCTTTCAGTGTTTGATGGGGCGCTACACCGAAATTCCGACTATTTCAGAAGCTGTTCATATGCAGATTCGCTAGTGTCCCTTTCTGATACAATGGGAGGCCCTTGCTTGGCGCATTGCTGCTGCCAAGCCATTTAGTCCATAAGGAACCCCATGAGTAATTTCTACGAAACCATGTATATCCTTCGGCCTGATATCAGCGATGAGGCTGTGGATAATACCATTGGTAAATATCAAGACATGATCAAGGAAAAGGGTGGTGAGATACTGGAGACTCAGCACCGGGGTAAGCGTCGTTTATCTTACGAGATAAATCGCTTTCGCGAAGGTATTTACATCCAGATGAACTACCAGGCTCCGGGGGATACTATTTTCCCTATGGAGCGAGACATGCGACTAAGTGAAGATATTATTCGCTATCTAACATTGGTTGTTGATGAGCCTCAGGAGCCTGAACCCGATGAGATTCCTCCCCAGGCTGCTCCCCTAGGCTCTTAGGTTAATCCTACCTGGCACCCGTTAATTTTTTTGAGGTCGCAGCTACTTTCGAGTGGCTGCGACCTTGATTTTTGGAAAACTGCAGCTCTACAGAATAAAAACCTTGCATTTTACAGAATTGGTGCTAAATTTGTGGGCACTTGGGTGTTTGCTTTGCTATCTTTGCGCTCAAATGCTTTAGATGGTGGTTGTTGATTGTCTAAAATGTTTGCCCGTTAGTAATGTAACTGCTGTGGGTTAACTCGCTTTCTTAGCCTGCGCAGATTTAAATACCATTGTTAGTACTGTAGGAGTGATCTCGTGGCCCAATTGACTAAGTTAAAGCTGTCTGACAATCAGGTGGAAGTTGCTCGTTTGCAAGAAGAATTGCAGATGAGGGATCAGCTGGTACAGCAGCTATCCCAGGAGCTGTTTCGCTTGGTAAAGGGAAATCAAGACTTCCTTCCGTCAGCGGATGTTTCTGAACGTCATCAGGCTGAGGTAAGAGCCCTCCGAGAACAGCTGCAAGGTGTAGAAAAGCAGGTGGCGTTTTATCAAGAACAGATAGAAGGTCGCGATGAGGAAATTCATCAGATGCGGCAGACCGTTGAAGAATTAACGGATCGCACCCGTATGCTAGAGCAGGTGGTTCAAGAGCTGCCTAAAATCTACAAGCAAAAGTTTGCTGAACGCATGCTGATGGTCAAGAATCGGGTGGCTCATATTCAGCAGGAAAACCGTCAGCTCAATGCGGAGTTGCAAAATGTCAGCTATCGGTTGGCTGTACGGACGCGCCGCACCCAGCACTGTCTGGATCTACCTACGTTTCCCCAGTCCATGTTAGGTGCCACATCAATGGCCAGCTTTGCAGAGGGTTGACCGGAGAGTTGAAATCGCTGTCTTAAGTTTTTGCTTAGTCATGGAACTCCCCCAAGGGGAGTTTTTTTGTGGAAGCGCTTTAGATCGCCTTTGATTGTGTAGAAATGGGATCGGCCAGGGCCATTGAGATAAAAATCAGTGGTTTTCGTCATGCCAGTCAGCCCATTGGGAATAAAGAATGAATAAAATAAAAGAAATATAAACCTGCCTTTATGCATTCTGTTCCATTGGTATTTGGTTTGGCGCTCGACTTTTTCTCTCTCGAAACGATCCAGGAAATAGCTCAAGACTATGGATATGGGGCTATTTTTTTTGGCATCATGCTTGAAAATATGGGGCTGCCCCTTCCAGGTGAAACGGTGACCTTAGTGGGTGGTTTTTTAGCAGGCAGTGATGAACTGCTCTATCGCTGGGTATTAGCGAGTGCGATCGCAGGCGCGGTCATCGGTGACAGCATCGGCTACTGGATTGGCTTCTATGGTGGCTGGCCATTACTTCTGCGATTGGGTACGTTGCTACGGATAAATGAATCCAGCCTGGCCAATATTCGTGAGCAGTTTAGTAAAAACTCGGCTAAGGCCGTCATTTTTGGCCGGTTTGTGGCACTGCTGCGAATTTTTGCAGGCCCCCTAGCTGGGATTGCCCAGATGCCCTATTGGAAATTTCTTCTCTGCAATTTTCTAGGGGCCAGCCTGTGGGGCACCGCTATGGTGACGCTGGCGTTTTTTGTTGGCCGCCTGATCCCGCTCGCCACGCTGGTGGGGTGGGTGACACAGTTCACGGTCACAGCACTGGTCGTTTTGGTTCTATGGATTTTTGTCGCATGGCGGCTGGAGCATCGTCAGCACACCCCGGCTTCGGACTAGTCCGTTAACCTACGTAGCTCCAATGCCCTAACGCTTTGAGCTTCGGTGTATGCGCTGATGTTGTACTCAATGTGCCAATGAAATGATTGGCATAGGCAATTCATGGAGTACAGCAATGAGCGGTGTTGAATTAATCATTTTTGGGGCAGGTCCAGCCATCGGTATGGCTATTTCTTTTATTGCCTGGCTCTATGAGGGCAGCCCCAGCAGCGACGGCTACGACCAGTACAACCAAGATTTTTTGCTCTGAATGCATTGGCAATCAATATTGGAGTCACCAAGTCTGGCATCCTTGGTGCTTTAAAATGACTAGTGTTTAACCATGGGTGCACCGTCATTGCCAGCCTCCCAGAGGTCTCAGCTGATTTTGGTCACCGGTCCTGCGCGCTCCGGTAAAAGCGAATGGGCCGAGCACTTAGCTGAGCAAATGCCAAAACCCGTGGTGTATATCGCCACGGCGATCGTATCCACCGAAGATGTTGAATGGCGGCAACGCATTGATCAACACCGATGCCGTCGACCCGCCAGCTGGCAAACCCAGGAGGTCCCAAAAGAACTAGTCCGTGCCATCCGAGAGGCGGCCAACGGCTGTTTACTGGTGGATTCCCTGGGAACCTGGTTGGCAAATCAGCTGGAACAAGATGAGTCATCCTGGCAAGCCTGTGTCGACGAGCTGGTGGATGCTCTATATCAGACGCCCTGTGATGTTATTTTGGTCGCTGAAGAAACAGGCTGGGGTGTTGTCCCCGCCTATCCCTCGGGCCGCACCTTTCGTGACCGCCTTGGCTATTTGGTTCGGCGTATTGGTGCGATCGCAAACCGTGTTTATCTAACTACCGGGGGCTATGCCCTGGACTTGACCCGCCTGGGCAAACCGTTGCCACCTAGACCGCCGCTGGCCTAGTCCAGGAATATCACAGACCTTGAAAATAGGTTAATATCCCCCATACTTCCAAAAGTGAAGCGCTAGGATGAGTCCATGGCAGTCACCGTGCTGTAGCAAAGGTTGTTTCACAGTGCGAATTAGTCTATGGCGTCTTCCCAAGAAGTTCAAAACTATTTAGCCTACTGGTTTCAGTTAGGTAAATCCGTCCACATTGGTAATGGCGGTCTTACCCAGCGACCCGTCCCGGTATTAGAAGGCCATCAGCTAAGTCGAGCGTTTCAGGACTGCTGGCAAGCCATTATGGCCGTGGGCGGGCGTGACTGCTATTTAGACGGTACCGAGGAAACCATTGAGCAACTGCTATCTCCCCAGTGGGAAATCATCGACTGTGCCCGCTGTAGCATTCCGGTTGCGATGTCCGCCGTCATGCCGGTGGCTCAGCTCTGTACCTGCGGCGACATTGACCATTGGCCCAATGATGAGCTGCCGCCACCCCACCTGCCAATTAATGATAAGACCCACTTGACCAAGCTTAAATCGCGACTCACTGGGCCTACCCGTAATGCCCGTTCGGCTGACCATGATCCGGTCGACCGTAGCAGTCATGGGACAACGCTCAACAATAAACACGAATAGGCATGGGTGGGCATGGTTAGGGTAAGGGCTTTTGGCTAGTCTGCACTTGTGATTAGCGCCTGGCCCATTACGCTACGGCGCGTTCCACATTGTGGACAAGGAAATCGTGGGCCATGAGGGTATTGGGAAAAATGGCCTTGGCTTCCGAAAGTAAGTCCCTGAGTTGAATTGTATTGCCCGGCGCATAGCGGGGGCTAAAGTGTGTCAGGATTAGCTGGCTGGCCTGGGCTGCTAGCGCCACCTGAGCCGCCATGGTGGATGTGGAGTGGAGACGCTGGTAGGCTAGCTCGGCATCCTGATGGGCAAAGGTAGACTCATGGATAAGGACGCTAGCACGGTCCGATAGCTCAACGGCGCGATCGCAAAAAATAGTATCGGTACAGTACACCAGCTTACGCCCCTCAATTGTCTCACCGCATAGCTCAGAACCATTGATTATGCGACCGTCTGCCAGTGTAACCGCCTCACCTTTTTTTAATCGTCCATAGATCGGTCCGGGGGCGATGCCTAGCGCCTCGGCCCGCTTAACATCAAAATGGCCCGCGCGATCTTTCTCGACGATCCGGTAGCCAAAGGCCGGTACCCGATGCTCTAACCGCTGGCAGTAGACCGCAAACTCGCCATCGTCTAATACCTTACCTGGCTCCACCGTGTGCACCTTGATCGGATAGGAAAAATGGGTTTGGGAGTAGCGGCGACAGGCTTGCAAATACTCATTTAATTTGGGCGGACCATAGATATCAATCCGCGATACGTTGCCTGCCAAACCACAGCTAGCTAGCAGACCCATCAGCCCAAAAATATGGTCACCGTGCATGTGGGTGACAAAAATGCGCCGGATTTGGCTAGATTTGAGATCGCTTTTGAGAAACTGATGCTGGGTGCCCTCACCACAGTCAAACAGCCACACTTCAGCCCGCTGGGGCAGACGTAGGGCAACGCTTGACACATTGCGTGCTCGGGTAGGGACACCGGAACTAGTACCAAGAAACGTAATTTGCAAGGGGATACTCAGAGAACAGGGGCGTGGGACAAACTGGTGTAGGGACCTTTACCATTATCATCGACAAGAGTTGAAAGTGTCCTTGTTCGTTCAGGCTGGCGGTGTTTGAGCCTATATCCCTTCAAAACCAAGAGCTTTTATGGGGCAATACATCAGGATTTCCTGACTTTTGGCGTTTACCTAACAATTTAGCTTGATAGGTAGACGCCATAGCTAGCAACCTTTAAGTACATTCACTTAGCACATTCACCATAAACTCATCGCAATTTAGTGAAGATTCATCACAGAAAAAAGTGTACTGATTGTTACAATATTCTACGGAGATTAATTAGACGGTGCGGGCAACGCACTTTCAACTACCTCCAAATGAGAGATAAACGCAAAGTCAAAGGACTTTTTCCAAATCGGTTCCTACGGGGGGCCGATTTTTCTTTTAATGAATAATTCTTGACCTATTGCCGAGAAACGTATTTTCGCAGGTAGACGGCTTGAGTACTAGTTGGGATGGTCATTATCTAGTCCCAGCTGCTGAGCCGTTCAGACCATTGACTGAGCAACCCACTTACCTGGGCTCGCCGTGATTCAAAGGTGGCCGCCACCCAAATCAGGGCGATGCCCAGCACAATGCCAATGGCCCAAAGCAGACGCCCATCGGTGTTGACAAACATCATGAGAGTGCGCAGTATCTGTAGGGCAAACGTCAGCGTCCCTGTATAAAGGTAGGCTCGCACCTGCTGGCCCAAGCCCAGACCAATAAACCCAAAACTAATCAGCAGACTTAAGCCAATAAATATAGGGGAGGCCGTTTCGGCTTGAAAAATGGCGGTTAGTCCCACTAGCAGAGTGGCAAAGCTGCGCAGACGATGGCGTTCTTGACGGGTTGAACGCTCTTGCCAGTGGGGATCTACCTCTAGAATATATAGCGCGGATAGACCTAGCAGGGTACCGAGCCAAAGCGGTGTTAGCCAGCCGCGATCGAGCAGATAACGCAGCAGAGACCAGTTGAGCAGCGCCAAACTGAGGTAGCTGAGGCGCACAGCCCGCAGCTGTTTAGCCATGGTTGCATAGAATGCCCCTACCAGCAGCAGACTCTGGGTTTTCACCACGGCCATACCCAGGAGAATAGCGAGGAGCGGCCAGCCCAGGGCCATGCGCCGCCAGGGGCGCCGGGGCCAACCCCATTGCCGCCAGGGCAGTCTATAAATAATCAGGCTCAAACCACAGGCTATTAAGCCTCCCCAGCTCTTGATAAAGGTAAGGTTTGGTAATAGCTGGCCTGCTCCATAGGGAATGGCCACGGTGGCAATGACTAGACCGCTCCAGGTCCATTGTTTATAGCTGTGGTGCTCGCTGGTGAGGGGGACGTATTTCCCGGTGGAGTCGAGTTGGTGGGTTGGAAACCAGCGGCAGTTCCCCTTGAGCCAGGCATAGAGGGACAGCAAACCGGCCACCCCTAGCCAAATGCCCACTAAACTTTGCCCAATAACCATGGCCATGGCAGCTAGGGCGACGGCTAATAGCCAATGGAGTAAAGAGGTAAGCATAATCTCAGCCTCTGTTAGCTGGCTGTAGCGCTGCATCCAGTTATGACAGAGGAGGTAGAGGGCTGCGATCGCAGCCCCCACTAGCGCCAAGATTGTCAAACCATCCCCCGGCGCACCGCCGCTAGCCTGGAGCAGGCGATAGAGCACCAGTTCGTAGATTCCCAAGGACAGCAGCCCTAGACCGCCGTAGCTCAATGGTCGTAGCGCTGGTTGCCGTTGGCCGATGGCCAGCATCACGATACCTACCACTGCAGAATAAAAGCCCGTTGTGGCGGTGAAGTTCAAATGGCCCAGCAACAGCCCCAGCACACCATACGCTAGCGGAATATAATGCCAGCTTGTCTTGTAGGGGTGATGTTTTTGTGCTTTGACGGTTCCCATCAGCTGGGCGATCAGCCCCAGGGCTACCATGGCGGCTCCCAGGGTTTGGGGGGTGGTTTCTGGGTGCCACAGCCATATCCCCATCGTGATCCATAGCGCCACCCCATGGGCTAATTCCCAGTAGTCCGCATTGGTCAGTGGGCGCTGACCCCAAAACCTAGCTAGGACTAAGGTAATGGCGGCTATCCCATAGCGTAAAAGAATGTCTATCCCTAGGGAGATAGGTCTAGCCATAACGATGCGATCGCCCATCGGCCCCAGGCCCAACAACAGCATCAGTGTGAGTCCCAGGCTCAGCACCACCGCAAGACCTCGACTCCAGCCATGGCTGGCGGTGCCATAGGTTTGTAGTAAGGGGCGAGACGGCTGGTCCAGGGCTCGGGCCAAAGTGCTCAGACCTGAAGCAAAAAGGGCAATGACCAAAAATAAACGAGCCAGGTTATGGGGCCAGGGGCTTGCCATCAGCCATAGCCAGCTTGCGGCCGCATGGCCACTGCCCAGGGCAAAGCCCACCGTTAGGGCAGGCAGATAGCTTTGAGTAGGCCAGCGGCAGCTGTGGAGCCACAGCAGTCCTGCGCCCACGGCACAGGCAGCCGTGGCCATTTGCCAGGAGCTGAGCAGTAAAATCTGACCCCCCAGCGTCAGTACCGTCAGCGTCGTGGCGAGCTGGGGGCGCTCTGTTGCAAACGGTTGCCGGTGGACTAGCCAGGTCAATAGTCCGGGCACCACCAGCCAGCTTAGGTTTAACCAGCTGCCCCAGTCGTTTAGCAACAGGCTGTAGGCCATAATGCTCAACCCGATGCCCAGATACCAGGCCGACTGCCGCCATTCAGGGTAGTGACCGGTGGCCACACTGGCGATCCATTCCACCGCTGTTAGCCCGATCAAGATTCCAGCCCACTGCGGCTCGCCCCAACCGGGAACCCCAATACTGATCACATAGAGTCCACTCAGTAAGGTAACCACCGCTGCACTTTGGGTGCCATAAATTAGCCAGCTGGTCGCCGGATAGCGGAGTCGGGTAAATGCCCCAAATGTGAGGGTTAGCCCCACCAAGCTGAGGGTAAACAAAAATGACTCAGCCTGGGGAAGCGCAAAGAGTAATAGCGTAACGCTGAGTCCCAAGGCTAGCCGCTCGGTCTGTTGAGCCCAGGCGTCATTTCCCCGGTGTCGAAATTGTCTGACTCCCAGTGCCATCAGACCCACATAGCCATATAGCCAAACTCCGGCGATGTTGAGGGCGCTGACGGGCTCTACACTAAATTCTTGGGCGGCTGTAAGTAATGTCTGCCTCAGGTCCATAGGCAGGGCTAACCACGCCAGTCCACAGGTCTGTAAGCCAACTAACCAAAGGGTTGATAGGGTGCGTAGCTGGCGGCGCGGTTGCCGCTGCAGTCGCTCCACCAGCAGCCACCCTGCTAGGCCACTGACGCCTATTGCTTGGAGCGGCTGTTGCACCCCTGAGACCAGCCACCCTAGCAGCATTAAACCAGCGCCCGCCTGGTACCGCAGCCGACAGAGCATCCAACCACAGATACCGCAGGCCAGACCCAGCTGATAAATGGGGACTTGGGCAACCCAGACGCTGCGCACCAGAAGGATCAGAAGTGCGATCGCAACCAAAATCCCCCCAGGCCCCGACGGGTTTTCTTTTGTCACATCAGTGGGGTCACCTGAAGAGTCACCTGAAACCCGTTGGAGCAAATTCGTAGCGCTACCCAACGTGCCTAAATAGCTGGCCACCAGTGGCCATGCCGCCCATCCCCATCCCCAATGCAGCCAGCTCAAGCCCAGTAAGTTCAACCCTGTTCGCCGTTGCGGAGTCAGCACTAGGGTCAACAAACTCAACCCCACGCTCGCTAGCATAGTCAGCCCGGCTGAAGCGTTGAACAATCCCAGCGTATCCATCATCCACATATTGAGCGGAATCAGCAGCAGCGTTGCGGCCTTGAGCATTTGAGCCGTTGTTTGTAGCTTGGTCTGTCCAGCTGCCCAGCGGCTAGCCCCACCAAAGATCAGGGTATAAACCAATAAAATGGCGTATTGTCCCACCGTCGAAAAGGACTGCCACTGGCTTGCCGCCAGCACCCCCGACGACACAACTACCAGAAACACCCCCAAAAACAGCAGCCATAGTACGCTCATCTCTGTCAAAAATGACTGCACCAGACGCGATTTGAATCGTGAAAAGAAGGGCCTGTCGACAGATATCTTAAAAACAGTCTCAGCCGCCACGCCATCCCCCTCGCTGGGCTTTTCTTGAGCTGGCGGTGGTGCGCTGTCGGCAATTGGCAGGGGGCTGCATAACTTACGCCCAAGGTTGATGACTTGTCCTTCAGACAGCAGCCCGAGCGCTATCCATCGATCTAACTCCCGCAAAAGATGAACGTTGGATGCTTCGGTGTCAAGATCAACCGGAATTTTTAGCCACATACCCTACTCCATAGGTCGACATCTGCAGGAACGCACATCTTGCATTGTGGCTAGCTCATCCATCAATGCCCATGACTGTTACGAAGCGTGTGCGGTATGCTGCTAGGCGTGCGCACTTAGGCGAAGTAGTTCGAAGTAAGGCGAAATAATAAACCATGGATGCCCCCGTGTCCTGTTCCATTGACGGTTCCCTGAGGAAATATCCCAGCAAGAAATACCCAAAAGGTCACCCTAAAAGGGCTACCCCTACGAGATTTTCCTATTGCCCGTTGCCTGCTCCCTATGCTCCGCCCCAAACTATTAAGTAAGTTAACGTTCTACCCGTTCGCGCTTAACAAAGCTGTTGCATTCAGCATATTTGGTTGGCTTCTGTGAGACCATTGGGCTCAGGCGTCGCCAATCCCGACCATGGGTAATGGCGTGTCATATTACTTTTGCACCACAGCTGTTTTAGAAACAGATGGTTTCTGAGACTGTGTATTGCACTGCTAAGTGATATGGCTGGCGTTATAAATTCGAATTTCCTGTCTTACGACTGTCCATATACATAGGAAGACGTTCTTATGGCAACTAGTTTTGCAAGCGCAACTGGAACCCCCGAGGTGGGTAACGTTGCGACACCGATTAATTCCTCTGCGGTTGCACGTACTTACATTAATAATTTGCCTGCTTATCGTGCAGGTTTGTCTCC
>JBCDJC010000167.1:0-11028 GCA_038748225.1 Cyanobacteria bacterium P01_H01_bin.26
CTGTGACAACAACAGCAGAGGAAAATGGATCGGTTTTAGCATTGAGCTGCGGCCCCAAAATGTGAGCATCAGCATCAATGAGCGGCTACAAATAACCCAGAAAACAACAATGGCAAATGCTTTCCAGTAGCCCTGTAGGAGGGAAACCAGCAAAAAACCAGGCGTAATCAAACAGGTCCAAAAGCTAATCCGCTGATCCCACAGGCTGTACCAGGTAAACCACCCCATTGTTCGGGGTCCCAGACTAATGGCCCGACCGTTGTTGCGGAGCATGTTGCCATACCAGCGACGCATGTTGCTGTAGGCGCGATCTACCACTGAACCCGACAGGGTCTCAATTGAGTTCACCACCGCATCCGCTACATAAAACATGTCATATTTGTGCCGTAGCAACCAGTACCAGGTACTTTTATCATCGCCAGACAAAAACTTAAACCGGCCCCAGAGCCAATCATTGAGATAGTCCTGCTCTAGCTGGTCTGCAAACGATGTTTGCAGGGCGGCTTCGGCCCTAAACAAAGAAAATCGCCCGGTCAGACACATGACCTTATTGGATAAGGAATCGGAGCACATCTGTACGTGGCGCTGGGCAAACCGTAGATGAAACCACTCAGAAAAGAAATAAGAGCCTTTCACTACCGGTAGCTCATCGGTGGTCAGGGCTCCCATTTTAGGAAACAGCTGAAAAAATGGCAGACAGCGGCGTAGGGTGCCTGGCAATAGTTCAGAATCTCCATCCATGAGAGCGATCACCGTATCAGCTGGCAGGTCGATCTCGGATAAATGGCGTAAGCTGTCGGCCATGGCCTTACGCTTGCCATCCTTTTGAGTCATCTGAATCAAACGAATCCACTGTAGCCCCGGATCTTCTTGATGCAACACGCTCCGAATGGCTTCATTTTCATCATCGCTGCTGCTGTTAACTAAAACAGTTGTGGGCTGGGCCAGTGTCTTTGCCTCACTGGCAATGGCCTTAAATACACGTTCCGTAATCCAAGGTTTTTCTTTATAGGTCGGCACCAAAAAACACATGTGGGGCAGGTCTTCAACCGGAACTGCATCGGCTCGACGACGCAGACGGGGAAAGACCCAGTGTAGATAATGTCGCGATCGCAGCATCCGCAACAAAAACCAAGACCAGCGCCAAACCCCAATGGCCCCTAGACTGACCAGACCAAAGATATTCCAGATCGCTAGGTGGCCAGGATTTTGTAATATAAACAGTCCGCCTAAGCCAATGCCAAACAAGACTAGAAACGTAGCCGTGCTGATATATTCGCTCATGGAGCGTTGTCTGGTTGAAGATGTAGACATGGTTAGGAATATCTGACGATTAGAAACGAGGCAGTCTGCTTAAAAAATTCATGGAGGTTGCTTGGGTGCCAAACGTGAGTTTGGCCGATTCTCCTACACCGCAAAATCGATAGGACTGTTCTTGCACCTGACTCGCTGGCATGCTTACCCGCACTCGGGCCAATGGCTGTCCTGTTAAACTAGCCGACACAGCAGGAATCAGGGCCTCAGACCGGGCTTTTGTAATCTCTCCGGAGCTAACTGCCGTCACATAGTCCACATAACCGACAACAGTATCAGAGTTACCGCTGTGTTGGATGCGCACAGGCTGGCTAGCATCAATCCGATTCGCCTGATCTACCGTTACTAACGCTTCAACCCAAAGGGCATGGCAATCTAGTAGAGATAGCAGATCCGTCGGACGATTAACCTGTTCTCCCGCATCGTGATGCGTCGCATATATGACGCCTTCAAACGGGGCTAACAGCGGAATAAAAGCTGGCTCAGAAAGCGTAGCGGATACGGTTTGGGCAGTGCTATTGGTGGCAACAGTTAGGGCTTCGCCAGCCTGTAACTCTAGTGCCAACAGCTCTATTTGACTAGTCTGACGCTGAATTTCCTCAGTGAGCTGTTGTTTTTGTGACTGAATATTCTTCAGATTCGATTCTAGGGGAACCTGCTGTGCTATGGCACCGGCATTAACGCGAGCAATTGATTGCTCTGACTGGGCTTGTTGCACGGCTGCTTGACTAGAGCGCCAGTCGGCCTCCAGTTCGTCGACTTCCTGTTGAGAGATGGCCCCCTGCTCTAAAAGTACATTAAAGCGTTCATATTTTTTCTGAGCTGCCCTTTCTTGTGATGCGGCCGCTGTGACAGCTGCGTCAGAATAATCAACTGTCTCAGAGGCTACATTCAGAGTAATATTCTGTAATGCCTGTTCTTGCTGAGTCACGTTATCGAGCTGTTGAGTTAACAGCTCTAGGGTTTGTTGAGCCGCCGCCAAACGAATTTCTATTGACTGGTTAGAGAACTGTGCATCAGGAACAGTTTCGGCTGTTGAAACCACTGGTGGATTATCGTTTTGACCCTGTTGTACAGTCGGAGTCAGCCGTGCTAAGACTTGCCCAGACTGCACTCGCGCTCCCGGACGAGCATAGAAATCTTGAATTTCACCATCCACAGGAGCTTGAATACGCACGGTTCGACCATTGACCAAACCATCCCTTACGGTCATATGAGTCAGACGATATGAGATTGAAGCCAGCCCAGCACTGGCTGCTAAAACACCCACAGATACATAGGCTAGACCCACCAGGCCACGCCACCATCCAGGGGCATGTTTGTCTGGAAAACTTTCTTTATTTGGAGCATTGTTAACAGGAAAACTTTCAGGCTTAGAGGCCTTAGATAAAGAGTTAACCATAAGTCCTGGCTACTTGATATGTAATAGTTTGTGTAGTATGCGATGCTTGTGCGCACTCATCAAGACTAGTTATTACATTTCTAGTTAATGCTTGACTGATCTAAATCGATGGCTTTACATAACATTTTCATAAGGGGCGGCACCTTACTAATTTGATACTGGTCTATGGACTTTTGCGGAAAAGACTAAAACTGTAGGAATAGCTACACAGCCTGCTAAGGTATCCAGTCTGACCGCCGTATCTCATCTGTCCTGATTTATCGTGCAGGTCCGATATTCTATGGAGTGAACATGGTCAGGGATCTGCCCGAAAAAAATCCCCGGAGTAGAGTGGGGAAGGGGTAAAGGTGAAAGGAGCTATTGGCGGGCACCTTATTTGCCAGTCGGTGCCTCAAACCAAATTTGATCGTCTTGTTGTTTCGTGTAGCTGACTCGTTAGGCACATGTGAAAACAGAAAATACGCAAAATGCGTTACGGCAATCGCCGTAACGCATTTTGCGTATTTTAAGCAGTCCCCTAACGTGGTTGCAATCGCAGGGGCTTAGGTTGGCTGTTCCTGGATGTCTACCTGTTCAACTGTGATATTTTCTGTTTGCTCTAGGATGATGGGCTCCAGGAGACCGGGTGCGATCGCAAGATTACTCAAGGAACTATTCATCACTTGATGTAGCCCAATCCCATCCAGACGGGCCGCAGGTGCCGCATCGACAGGCTGCAGAGTAAACCCGCTCAGGTGAATTTGGGAGAGGGCCGCTGTGTCCGTTGGTCGTAGCTCTAGCACAGCATTCCCCTTAGATCGATCAAAGCGGGCGGCGAGCACGGTGCGCCCGGGGCCTTGCCCCCTAAAGGTTAACTGTCCTCGATCAATGGTCACAGGCTGTAGCAAATCCAGTTCACCAATGGGCAACAACAGCTCGACGGAGTAGTCGTCCATCGTGTCCAGCCCATCAATCAAGGCTTGCAATGCCTGGCTGTCATCCTTACCGTCGTTGGGCCACACCCCGTGGTCGAGCACGTCCACAACCTGCACGTTGGCGGCAGTTGCCCCATAGCTAAGCCGCAGCCCAGCAATATCCCAGGCGGGACTAAGATGCCCCGTCAGCCAGAATAGACACACCCCAAAAACAAACAGCTGCACATACAGCAGCAGCCGTGACGTCCCCAGCTTGACCCGGCGCTCCAGACCCTGCCCATGGGCCGAAATACTCTGGGAGCCACGGTTGGTCCACTTTTGCTGAGCCAGATTCATCTGGGTCCAAATTTTAACCAGGGAGCCCCCCCATTGGGACAATAACAATAGGGGAAAGTGGATTGGCTTTAGTATCGAGCGACGCCCCCAAAAGGTGATCATCAGCATCAATGAACGGCTCGAGATTACCCAAAATACAACCACGGCCGCTGCTTTCCAACTGCCCTGGAGGAGGGAGACCAGCAAAAATCCAGGGGTAATCAAACAGGTCCAAAAACTGATGCGCTGGTCGCACAGACTGTACCAGGTAAACCAGCCGGTGGTAACAGGCCCCAGACTAATAGCCCGACCGTTGTTGCGTAGCATGTTGCCATACCAGCGGCGCATATTGTTGTATGCCCGCTCAACCACCGAGCCCGATAGTGTTTCAATCGAATTAACAACGGCATCCGGGATATAGAGCATGTCGTAGCGATGCCGCAGTAGCCAGTACCACGTGCTCTTATCATCCCCGGATAAAAACTTAAATCGGCCCCACAGCCAGTCGTTTAGAAAATCCTGTTCCAGCTGAGCTGCAAACGACGGCTGCAGAGCGGCACTGGCTCGAAAGAGCGAAAACCGCCCGGTTAAACACATTACCTTTTGGGAGAGAGAATCAGAGCACATCTGCATGTGACGCTGGGCAAACCGCAAATGAAACCACTCGGAAAAGAACTTGGACCCTTTCACCACCGGCAGCTCATCCGTTGTCAGGGCACCCATTTTGGGAAACAGCTTAAAAAAGGGTAAACAGCGCTCGAGGGTGCCCGGCAGGAGCTCAGAGTCTCCATCCATAAGCGCCACCACCGTATCGGCCGGTAGGTCCAGCTGGGCAAGGTGGCGGAGGCTATCGGCCATGGCCTTACGTTTACCTTCATGTTGGGTCATTTGGATCAGCCGGATCCACTGGTTTTCTGGGTCTTCCCGTTCGATAATGGCGCGAATAGCCGCGTTCTCTTCTTCGCCACTGCTGTTGACCAGGACAGTGGTGGGCTGGGCTAAAGTTTTAGCTTCGCCCACAATGGCCTTAAACACCCGTTCTGTAATCCAGGGTTGTTCCTTATAGGTTGGCACCAAAAAACACATGTGGGGCAGATCTTTAGCAGGAATCGCATCGGCCCGCTGACGCCAGCGGGGAAAAACCCAATGCAGGTAGTAGCGTGCCCGCAGCATACGCAACAAAAACCAGGACCAGCGCCATAGCCCAACGGCCCCGAGACTGACCAAACCAAATATATTCCAAACGGCCAGATGGCCAGGAGATTGCAATAAATATAGACCGCCGATCCCACAGCTAAACAGGGCTAAAAATGTGACTGTGCTGACATAGGCGTCCATGGAGCCTGTCTGGCTCGACGATGTAACCATGGTGATTGTTCTAAAAATAACTGTAGAAAACAAATTTCAGGCCAGTCGATCTATGGCGATCTATGGCATCTATGGATTAAACAGCCGACTGAGAAATCCTATTTGGTTTGTTTGGGTACCAAAGGTTAGTTTGGCGGATTCACCAACGCCACAAAACCGATGGTCCTGTTCCTGTACGCTGGTGGGTGGGATGCTGACCCGCACCCGAGCTAATGACTGACCCGCCAAATGATCAGGCACGTTGGGCACCAGGGCTTCAGCCCGCGCTTTACTAATTTCACTGGCGCTCATCGCCGTTACAAAGTCGACCTGGCCCACTACGGTCTCAGATTGGCCGCTGTGCTGGATCCGTACAGGTCGACTGATATCAATGCGATTGGCCTGGTTTGTACTGACGATGGCGTCTGCCCAGAGCGCGTGACAATCCAACAGTGACAACAGGGCCGTGGGGCGATTAACCTGTTCCCCTGTGTCGTAATTGGTGGCATAGACCACCCCCTCAAAGGGTGCCAAAATGGGCAGCAGCGATGGCTGTGGCGTCGGCTCACCAGCTGGGGTCCCAGGCGAGTCTGTTGCCATATCTGTCGGTTGTACCTCCAGGGCCAGGGTATTAATCTGTCCGGTCTGGCGCTGGATTTCTTCCATTAGCTGACGCTGCTGGGATTGTAAATCCTTGAGATTCGATTGAACTGGGATCTGTTGGGCCAGGGCGTTGGCGTTTATCTGGGCGATGTTTTGTTCTGATTGGGCCTGCTGTACGGCGGCCTGACTGGAGCGCCAGCTAGCTTCTAGTTCGTCCACCTCCTGTTGAGAAACAGCCCCTTCAGCGAGCAGCGAGCGGAAGCGCTCATATTTGTTGCGAGCAGCGGTTGCTTCTGCCCTGGTTGCTTCTACCTCGGCGCTAGAATAGTCAACCGTCTCGGTGGCCATGGCCACCGTAGCCGTTTGCAGCGCCTGTTCTTGCTGGTTCAGGTCCTGGAGCTGCTGCTGTAATAGCTCTAAAGTTTGCTGGGCCGATGTCAGGCGAACCGCTGTTGCCTGGTTGGTCAAACCGGCAGGTAAACCGTTGTTTTGCAGCTGCGGCATGGGATTTAGCTGGGCCAACACCTGGCCAACCTGTACCCTAGCCCCTGGCCGAGCATAAAAGTTTTGTATTGTCCCATCAATGGGAGCCTGAACCCGTACAGACCGACCGTTGACCAAACCACTATCAATAGTCATATGGCTCAAACGATAGGAAATCGAGGCGGCTCCAACACCAACGGCTACAACGCCCAAAGAGACATAGGCTACACCAAGAAGGCTACGCCGCCACAGGGGAAAGTGATCGTTTGGGAGAGACTTTTTAAACTGGGATTGAGCGGGAGGAAGAACAATGGGCTTAGAAGCCCTCTGCATAGAGTCAACCATTGGGTCTGACGATATTGGTAAATGTGCTGATTTGCTTGTACGTACGCACATCAAAAATATTACATATGTTTTTTGTTCCCAATTCTCCGATTTCAGAGGCTTCACACAATACTTCAATCTAAAAATCAGCCAACAGCTCAGTATTAATACGTGCCTCTAATATCGAAAATCGATGACATAGGCAAATCTATGGCGAGCGGCCTAACGCCTGAGAGCATCTGCAGGCTTGGTTAGTAACTATATTGCTATGATTTGACTTGCAGTACTGATCGCAGATTGAGTGTAAAAAATCACGTCCGATCGGAAAACAGGAATTAAATTCAAAACGTTTTTGGAATTTACAGAATCTTTATCTAAGGAGTTAACTAAGTAAATATACGTAGATATTGATGGTATATGAACCATCTAAAATCACCCACTAATGGAGAGAGATAGTACCCCTAAAATGAGACTTTTAGTCATCTCATTACGCCAGGCACGATAGATAATATATGCCAGAGTATAAACTGGCATAGTGGCTACCAGCGGATGGGGTGAGCTGCTTCAAGAAATATAGCTGTTTATTCCCAGCCGTTTGTTGCAGAGGTGAGTTTAAATGTTGTCGTAGATACAAATTATAGCAACATCAGTTGGGCTAAATCTTTAGAACTCCCTCGGGGTTGACGGACATGAGTGGCCGGCGAGCGCTGCCCCGTTGGGATAAAACCTCATTGGCGGCCAATAGACCGCTGCTAATGGCCCGTTCCATTAGACCGCAGGGGAAGGGCATTTTTACCCAGTCACCGGCAAACATAAGGTTGGGTACGGCGGTGGCGCTGCTGGGACGGTTAGGATAGCTGCCCGGTGGAAATCCGGCAAAGTTCTTTTGGTTGACTAGCTCCTGGTGCAAGATAGTAGCCCCGTCCAGTTCGGGGACAATCTCCCACAGCTCCCGTTTAAAGGTATCTAATAGTGCCTGCTGGGTGGGAAACTGTGTTTCTTTGTAGCAGTAGGCATGTAATTCAACAACGCTACCGCCGGTATCTTCGGCCCACTTGGCATAGTCTCCTTGAACTTTGTGATAGAGGGTAATGCTATCGGTGAGATCGTACCCGGAGAGGGAGGTAAACCAGCTATGCTCCCAGTCAAAGTCTCGATCTAGCCAAAAGCGACCGACCGCAAAGGGATCGGCCACCTGTAGTTCGTTTATCTGGCTGATGACGGTGGGATTGGGGTCTCCCTGGGAAAGGGCAAAGAGATTTTTGATGCCGGGAATATCGGCGGCAAAGATAAAGTAGTCGGCTGCCAGGCTATTGGCAAAGCCATTGGTGGGGTCAGCGGGGTTAGCGGCAATGAGCTGGATGCGATCGCGCTCCCGTTTGAGCACCGTAAACTGGGCCAGGTTTTCTTGGGCCGGACCGCTCAGGACCTGACCGTCGGTGCCATAGGCCGCCCCGTGGCAGGGGCAAACAAAGCCTGTACCATTGGCGGCCACTGTTTTATTGACGCTACAGCCCTGGTGGGTGCAGGTGAGGGAAAGGGCGCGACTACTCCCGGTTTCAAGGGCATACAGCCGGTCCCCAGCCCCGTAGTAGTCGGTGGTATCGGTGCTGAGTAGGGGGTTGCGATCGCACCAAAACGGCACCGGATTCACGGCCATGGTGCCGTTTTGATAGTCAACGCTGGCGATTTTGCCATTCTCCCAGCCAATCTGGCTAACGGTCACACCGGTGAGGATCTGGCCGCCGTTGGCCTCAATGGCATTGCTCAGGGGGTCCACTAAACAGCGACCCATGTCTTCACAGGTGCCGTTAAAGGCCAGCCCCTCAGGGTTGCCAAAAAAGTAAAAGTGGAAGAACTGCATCAGCTCCCCGGCGCTGAGGCGATCGGGTGCATTCAGACTAGACTTGGCAAAGGGCAAAAAGTAAAGATCGTATAGGCCCTGGGGAAACTGGCCCTGGCCCCATTCATCCACCGACAGGTGATCTAGCCGCTCGTAGGTCTGGGGCATGCGAAAGCTGGTAATCTCGCGAAATACCTCCAAATGTTTGAGCTTAGTTAGGTTAATCCCCCAGCTCAGACGATTGTCCGAGGAAATCGCCAAATCCACGATATTCCAGGGAAAAGCCGCATTGCTCGGGTAAAACGCCTCGGGCTTATAGCCATTTTTATAGAGAACGGCATAGAAATTTAGCGACTGAAAATTCTCCCGGGCCCCCAGCTCATCCACCAGACTAAACAGGTTGTAATACTGAGGGAAAAAACCATGGAACCCGTGCTCCATCCGCAGCTCGTGGTCTCCCACCTGGATTGGCCAGCTGGCGATTTTCCCCCCGAGCTGGGGGGAGCGCTCCAGCAGGGTCACCGCCACTCCCCGTTTGCTCAGTTCATAGGCGGCGGCCAGTCCGGCCAGTCCCCCCCCAACGACCACAGCGGTGGTGGGATGGCCCACCGTCTGGGGCAGATCTAAACGATCCACCTGATGCAAGATAGGCTTGGGTTTGGCAAAGCGAGTGTAGCCCAGGGCGCCACCCACGGCCCCCACACCTAATAGTTTGATCGCACTGCGTCTGGAGATATCGGGGGCATGCCAGCTAGGGGGAAATGGGTTCATTAAGGAAATAAATACGGTGGGGCAGCGTTACAGCACAAACGGCTCTCAATCGGGCCATTGGTCAACTGTGTAATAGTTATATCTGCGTAGCCAGATCTATGGGTATAAATAATCCTAAAATCCTGGTGAATGAGCGTTTTGGTGGCGGTGGCTTACTACTGCCTATGCGAACCTAAAAGAACAATTGGATTAAATAACCGCTAAATTTGATACAAATCTTAAGCAATGGGGGGCAACCGATGGCCCGATACTGGCGAGAGACCATGGCCGTGGCCCAGCGGATTTTACGAGAGTTGGTGCGACGACGGCGCAGCCTGATCTTTTGGGGTATTTTCCCGGTGCTGCTGCTGTTTTTAAATGGGGCGATTACGGCCGAGCGCGCCCAGCTAGAGCTAGCAGAGGCCCTAGAAATAGTAGCGCCCCCCACCCTGGTAGGGGCAGCTCTGTTTTTTAGCTGTTTGGGGGGCAGCGTCGCCACCGTTGTGGCGGAGCGCGAGCAAAATACCCTCAAACGGCTGTTTTTATCACCGCTGCGGGGGGTGTCCTATTTTTTAGGGATCGTGGTGGCCCACAGTGCCATTGGGGTGGGTCAGGCGCTGCTGGTATTTGCGATCGCGCGTCTCCTCGGTGCCTCCTTTCCCGGTTCCTGGCCCCTGGCTGGGCTGATTATCTTGCTTAGCATTCTCGCCTATGTGGGGGTGGGCTTTATTCTGGGCACCCAGTTTGCCCGTCGTACCGAGGATGTCAATGCTCTGGTGGCGGCCTTTGGTGTACCGCTGCTGATCCTGGGGGGTGCCTTTATGCCCACCTCGATTTTTCCAGATTCCCTGCTGCGGCTGGCTCGGTTTAACCCAATTTTTCACATGACCGAAGCCCTGACCCGGGTGATGGCCGATACCGCCGCCGGGGAGCATATTGTTTTTTTAGGGGCGTTTGCGATCTCGATGGTGATAACCGGCTGGCTCTCCTATCGTCGAATGCTACGGTTAGAACGACAGCTCTAGCCAGTGCGACCTCAGCCTAAAGACGGGCTAATGGAGTATGGGAGAGCATCAGCTATAGACTGTGTCAGCTAGCGCCATGATGCATCCGCCTCTCAATTCTCGACGCTCGATAGATGCTGCCTAAAAACAAACTGCCCGCCGTTAGCTTACAAAATTCTTCTAGAATAGCAAAGATATTTCTAGCCACTAGTCCAGTCCTATCTCCTAAAAGCATCGACAATACATCTGGACGATTGGTCAGCAAGTCTAAAAAAACCATAACAAACAGGACAATAAAACCAGTAAAAATCAGAGGTAGAACATTTTTATAGCGTTTGATCTCCTGGCGATATCGGTAGACAAGACCGACAGCTGTAGCACCATATAAACCAACAATGACATCATCAATTCGATCAGTTATGGCATTTTCTTGCAGGTCTAAAAGAGTATGGAGCCACACATCCATAGACTCATGAATCTCTTTAAGCTCATCAACGGCTAAAAAAGCAAACCCAAAGGCAATCAACAGCCAAAGTAAAGCTGGAGAACGCCAACTCCATGGACTTTCCCATCGCAGTTGATATAGTTTTGCCGAAACGACAGCGGTTGCCAGGAGCTGAATGGCCGATACCCAAGTGTGAACACTATCCTCATCGAAAGACATGAGGACATCACCCCTACTGGCCCCATCCCACACAGACACCAGCACCACCATCAAGTTGACTGTCA
>JBCDJC010000168.1:0-10750 GCA_038748225.1 Cyanobacteria bacterium P01_H01_bin.26
ACACAAATTGTTGCCTCCCACCCACTCCACACCAAAGACCGCCAGTCCCAGCCACCCCCTGCAATCACATCGGGTAGCCGCAGCCGGTCTCGACTGAGGCTATAGCCGTAGCGTAGCAGCGCCGCCCCCAGACCAATCCTTAACCAGGCAAATCCCTGATGGCTGGTGATTTTTCTGAGCCAGTGGCACCGGTAGGCGACAATTCCCAACACAAACAGACTGGCATACTGGGGCAGGTGGGCGATCTCAGTTGGTAAAAACCCCAATAGGGTTACCCACCGGTCGATAGGGTAGTCGATACGCACTATAAACGTAACCACGGTCAGGCCAAAAAGATAAATTAGAACCGCTCGATGACCGAGTAGGCCAGACCCAGAAAAGCCCGCCATCCCATCAAAGCATCCGCGGCACCGTCGCCATAGGACATAGCAAACGGCATAAAACAACAGATGCACTACAAACCATAGATGAGCCACCTCGATTTCTAGGGACTGGATATACACCTGGTCAATAAACGCAAAAAAGGAAATCGATGGCGCTGCCAGCCGGTAGAGAACAACAGGAAAAACGACCAGACTAAAAAACAGCAGCGGTAGGCCCAATCGTTGAAATCGAGAGCACAGAAACTGCTGCCATCCCTTACGGTCATGGGCTGCTGGCAAAAAGTACCCCGAGATAAAAAAGAACAAACCCATAAAAAAGGCGGCATTTACTGCAAAAAAGGGACCCAGAATAGCCGCCCGTTCTGGGTTAAAAATAGGCCACGCCCCTCCAGTGGGTCCATAGGGCTGGGCTGCATGGTGGGCCACCACCAGCATCGTCAAACAGGTGCGGAGATTATCTAAAAACAATAATCGCGTAGTAGCACTGCCCATCATCGTTCAGTAACGGCCCTACCTATTTTTTGGATAGCTCCTGGGATGGCTCGTTGAGAATCCCTAGGGCAACTGCGATCGCACGCTCCTTTTGGGGGTCCGCCCCCTGGATATAGGCCAGCGGTGCCGGTACCACAACATCAGGCGTTACCCCCACCCCCTCTAACCGCACGGTCTCATCCAAATAAACATCCGCCACCGCCACATACAGCAAACTCTTATCCGGCATCAGAAAAGGTCGACCGGCTGTGACTGCCCCAGCGGTCGTCGTCCCCACCACCGGGCCAATATCGTACTGCTGAAAGCCATAGGCCAAAATCTCTTTCGCACTGCGGCTGCCTTCATTGACTACCATAACAACGGGCTTTTCCCACTGGCTGTGGTAGGTTGACGGGGTGCGATCGCGGCCAATACTCGTCAGGCTGGGTCCCCTTGCCGTATAAATATGTAGCGCCGTTGGCGGCGCGCCGCCCCAGCCGTCTCTTAGATCCAGCACCAGCGCGTCCGTATGTTTCAAACGACCGTACAGCAATTCTGTCTGGAGTTTTTCTTGATACTGGTCCCCCGCATAGGACCAGATGTGAATATAGCCAATCTGTTTGCCTGCTGTTTCCACCACATTGATGCTGTCATCCATGGCATCGAGAAACATGGTGAGACCGTCGTATAGCCGAGGCGTAACCGTCATTGTTCTCCGACTGCTGGGGTCGGATGATGGCTGCACCTCCAGCTCCACAGGCCGATCGGCCTTAAAAGATTGAATGGGATGAAACGGCTGACCCGCCACACTGAGGATTTGATCGCCCCGCTGTAGCCCCGCCGCCGCCGCTGGACTGCCATCTAAAACAGCTTGTACAAACGTTTTGTCATCTTTTTTATGGGTGACGATGCCAATTCCCGCATACTCTAGCCGACCGTCTGGAAACGTGTCTTCCAGCTGGGTTTGCAGCTCAGCTATGCGGGGATAGAAAATACCCAGCAGCTGATAGTAGGCAGGTTCATCGGCGGTGTAGAGCCGCGTATGGGATGTTTGTAGCTCCGCTAGCATTTGATTGATCAAGACGGCCTTTTCTGCGCGCGAGGAGACCTGCGCCACTTGGGGCCGATAGGTCTCTCCAACAGCAGCCCAGTCTAGGCCATTAAACTCAGGATCAAAAAAGTTGTCATTCACCGTTTCCCAAACGGCCTCAAACAGTGAGCGTTGCTGGGAAACAGCGGGCGTGGTCAATCGGTGTAGCAGGCTAAAGGAAAGCCCGATCAAAGCAACCATCAACAGACCTTTTAACCAAATATGCTTGCGTCTAAGATGCATGGGACTGTCCTGCGCGTTTTTTGGCTAGCTGGCATCGCTGGTGGGAACGTGGGTGTATAAAACTTGGTCAACATTGTCACGGCAAGCCTTGGGAACTCTAATACTCATATAGTCCGAGAGCAATGGGAGCCGGGGCTTGATCCGCACGGTCAAGGTATTCGGGGCTGATGCTTCCCAGGTGTAGGCTTTCATCCGCTGCCATGGAATAAACGTGTACAAAAAGCACATACCGTTTTCCCGTAGCTCAAGCCGGTTTAAACCAGCAGAGAGTAAAAATACCGCAAACGTCCACCAGAAGAGGACTTTGGACAGCTGCGCCATCGGCTCTGGAGCATCGGGTAAGCCTGCGATCGCAACCAGCGACACCCAGGTAATCACAGCCGCGACTCCCACCTCCAAAATTCCAATCCAGAACAGCAGCTTGTTGTGCCAGGTTCTACCAGCATTCAATAGTAGAGCGCCAGCCTTGCGGCTGCGCAGCGGCCAGCTTAGCCACCAAAAGAGAAGACCCGCCCCATAGATCAGGTACACAAACCTGCCGTCAAACTGCTCATCATTGACTACGGCAGAGAAAACAGCGGTAAAGATTATGCCAAATCCTACCCAGGGGACCAGGTAAGTAACAGCCTTGCCAGACGCCCCCCGAGTCGACCTGACCAAAAAAACACAGCCAACGCCGAGAAGCACATAGAGTAAAGCAATGGTAACGATAAACCAAATCACAGATATTTTTAACAAAATCTACAATCACCCTAATGTTAGAAACCCAGGAGTTAAATTCCCATGACCAAAGTCATTGGTCGGCCAATAGAGTACTGGTCCAGACCGCCCAGGCCGTACCGGCCCCTCAAAACAACCGCTGCTTGAGGAGAATTTAGCTATGGCTAGCTAGCGGCAGCATGGGACGATAACATAGGCATTCACATACAATCAAACCCATAAGCAGTGTGAACCGATAAAACAGGTCAACGATTATGCAACAGCCGGGAAAAACGAACCTTTTTTTAGCTTGGATAATCGCCAACTCCGTTGGAGGATTCCTGATCGGATTCCTTGAAAACAATGGAGCACAGTTTATGGTGACACTGTTTATCTCTGGGGCCGTTGTCGGATCTCTGCAATGGATTGTCCTCAGATGGACGGGCAAGCGGGGACTCCCTTGGATAATTTGGCCCATCGCCAGTGGTCTCGGCTGGATTCTCAGCACCCTGCTTAGCATCATGACGCTATCAACAATGATTATCGCCGGTTCCTCGATGACCCAGTTTGGTCTGTGGGATGCTTTCTGGGTCAATCTGCTCCTCCGCCCTATTGAAATCTCCTGTATGGCCGCTGCCCAGGGCGTTATTTTGGGCTATTCAACCCGTTCAAAGGCGCGCATCCTTGGCATCTGGATATTGGCCAGCTGTCTTGGCGGTGCCTTACACGGAGCGGTCAGCGCCCTGCTCTGCGATGCCTTTTGTGCAGTGCTGCCCAGTGCCCTGATGGGTATTATCCACAGCATGGGTTGGGCGGTCTATGGCATCCTCACCGGGATTATCCTGGTGCGCATCCTCAGCGTCACCGGGGGTGAACCATCAGCACCGGATGTTGAGACGGTGCCCCTAGAGGAGTAACGTTGCTCCAACCGAGTGGATCTCTACGTTGCTGCTTGCTCCAACGCTGCTTTATAGTTCTATACATATACGCTGACTAGTTATAAATGCCTAGTGTTTTTAGTGCGTTTGTTCGCCGCCATCTGGGGCTAACGTTGTTGAAGATCCGTCTGTACAAGCAGTAAAGGGGTAAGCATGTATATCGTACAAATCGCCTCTGAGTGCGCACCGGTAATTAAAGCCGGAGGTTTAGGGGATGTTGTATACGGTCTGAGTCGCGAGCTGGAGCTGCGCGGTCATACGGTGGAGCTGATTCTGCCAAAATACGACTGTATGCGGTACGACCATATTTGGGGTCTACACGACGCATATTGCGATCTCAAGGTGCCCTGGTACGGGGCTGACGTCCTCTGCGATGTTCACTGTGGCTGGGTCCACGGGCGGCTATGTTTTTTTATTGAGCCCAAGGACATAGACGGCTGGTTTCGCCGGGGTCGCTACTATGGCTGCGACGATGACCCCACACGGTTTGCCTTCTTTAGTAAAGCCGCCCTGGAGTTTTTACAACAGAGCAACAAGCGCCCCGACGTCATTCACTGCCATGACTGGCAAACGGGTCTCGTGCCGGTCATGCTGTTTGAAATTTACAAGTATCACGGGATGGAGCACCAGCGCGTGTGCTACACCATCCACAACTTCAAGCACCAGGGCAATGCAGGCACCGATATTCTCTGGGCCACCGGACTCAATCGGGAGGCTTACTACTTTGACCTAGAGCGCCTCCAGGACAACTTTAATCCCTTCTCGCTGAACTATATGAAGGGGGGCATTACCTACTCCAATGCCGTCACCACCGTCTCACCCCACCATGCCTGGGAGGCACACCATGGCGACTTTGGCTATGGCCTAGGCCATACGCTCCATGTTAACCAGCATAAGTTTAAGGGCGTGCTCAACGGTACCGACTACAACCTGTGGAGCCCTAAAGTTGATACCCACATTGCCCAAAACTATTCACCGGACACCCTGGAGAAAAAGCTCTCCAACAAAAAGGCCCTGCGCGAACGACTGATGCTGGGGCATGGAGATAAGCCCCTAGTAGCGTTTATTGGTCGCTTGGATGAGCAGAAAGGGGTGCACCTGGTACACCATTCCATGTACCGTGCCCTTGATCGAGGGGCCCAGTTTGTGCTGCTAGGATCGGCCACCAGCAACACCATCAGCGATCATTTTAAGTACGAAAAGGCCCATCAAAACGATAATCCCAACTGCCACTTAGAGCTGGGCTTTGACGAAGAACTGTCGCATCTGATTTACGCCGGAGCCGACATGATGGTGGTACCCAGCAATTTTGAACCCTGCGGTCTTACCCAGCTGATTAGCTTTAAGTACGGTACGGTACCCGTCGTGCGCGGCGTGGGTGGCCTTGTGGATACCGTCTTTGACCGCGACTACGATGAAAGCAGACCCCCTGAAAAACGCAACGGCTATGTGTTTTATCAGTCGGATAACTATGCCCTAGAGTCTGCCCTCGACCGAGCGCTAGATCTTTGGTATACCGATCGCTCCAGCTTTGAGCAGCTCCAGCGTCAGGGCATGGCCTACGACTATTCGTGGCATCTTCCCGGTGAGCAGTACATCAAGATCTATGATTCTATTCGTCATCGCTAGCCTGGTTAGGGTATAGGGACTCCGCTAACTGACCTGGGAACTTTGAGATAGTACAAGCTCGTTTCAAGGGGTCTCAACCATGTCCAGCGCTGGCCTAAACAAATGGACCGTCAGTGGTAATTTAGCCGCTGACGCCGTTGTCAAAACCGTAGACCTAAGGGACGGTCGCCAGGTCAAAGTGGCTAATGCCACCATCTATGTTCGCGGGGTGAAGGATCGCAATGATTCTTTTACCGTACGGTTAAATATCTGGGAAAATTCTGCCGCCTGGCGCACCCTTGCTTTTTTAAAAAAAGGATCGCTAATTATTTGCACTGGCAGTGTTGAGCCTGGTCCCTATGTATCAAAAGCAGACAGCCTGCCCAAGGCCGGTCTTACGATGAAGGTGTTAGACATCGATCTAGATGTGGTCCGAGACCCTGCAGGAGAGACTAGCCACAACAATCAAAACGGAAACAGAGCACCCGTGGCTGTCTAAGGGCCGTAGGTTTTCGGAGAGACTGACGTATCTTTTCGAGCCTTGGCAGGGTGATACTTGTTACCCTACTATCGCTAAAACTAACAGCTTTAAGGTAAGTTCAAATTATCTTTGTCGAACTGTTATCTGATGGGGGTAATTTGGGTTGAATGTAGTGTGTAGATAAACGATTTATATTTAACCCACCCCTTATCGGCTACACCAATATACAGAAACTGGCCGGGCTGTTGATACCAACAGCCCGGCCTCTAACCTTCGGGGCGGTTTATGGCACCAGACGGCACGTGTGAATCTGATAGGACCGACTGGGACCGTCAGCCATGGGCTCCTCAAGCAGATTGAGGGGAGAATCCACGGTTAGGCCAAGGGTATTGCTCAGGGGAGTCGAGGCAGCGGCCGGGGTACCGTAGGCGTCATAGTACCGAGCGATAAAGCTGCCTTGCTCCGTTTCACTGGGCTTGAAGGCAGAAAGGAGCAGGTGCTCCGACTCAAGACTGAGAAAACTCCGGCTCGCGGAGGACGTACCAGCGACAGATACCGAGGGTCTATGGGATCGGAGTGGAATATTCAATGCCTGGGCGTAGTGGGGCGTACGGGCCGTTTGCCAGTCGCCTCCGTGGGGATAGATGGCATAGGTAAAGTGATGCTGGGTGCGATCGCACCCCGGATCTGGCCACAGCGGAGCCTTGAGCAGCGTCAGCCGCAGCTGGCCGGGCTGGGCATCAAACCCGTGTTTACAGTCCGTCAAAATACTTAAACCAGCCCCATCATCGCTGATATCGGCCCAGCGCAGGGCGGGCACTTCCCACTTGGCTTTTTCATGCTCCGTTGTCGGTCGGGTCGACCGCTGAATCGCCCCAAACGGCACCTCATAGGTGCCGTGGTCGGCTGCCATCGTCACCGGAAAGTTTACCTTTAGCACCACCTGGGTTTCCTGCCAGTCCACCCAGGTTTCTACCTTAAGTAGGGGCGATGGAGCCTCTAAAATATAGTCCTGAATAATGGTAGAGGTGTTGAGCTGTCGAACTACCCGCAGCCTCTGGCGTATGGGCGTATGGGTAATCCATTCAACCGTTAGCAATTGGGCAGGGGCGCAGGGTTTGTCTAAGTAGTCGGGGGCAATGTTCCACGCATCCCAATATTGACCGCTATCGTCAAAACACTGCAGCTGGTTGGCCGCCCCACGAAACATCTCTCGTCCTGTCGCCAGGTGGATACAGGAGAGAATATCCCCCGTCTCAGCGGCGATCGCAACCCGTAAATAATCATTCTCTAAAACTAGCTCGTCGGTAGGGCGCTCATCTACCGCAACAATCGAGGGATCCGCCACCAAACCATAGAGACGATAGCCCACCGCCGGTACCTGTTCTGCAACAAAGCTCAGCGTTTGGCCGTTATCCTTAGCAGTGCTGTCAACCGGCTGACGGGCCACGCTGTACTCAACCGGCTGATTAGTTTCACAGTTCACAATGCGCCACTGTCCTACCGGCACCGCCACGTCCACTACCTCTGTTCGTGTCCAGCTGTGGCTGTTAAATACGACCATGGCCACCATCCCATGGGACACCGACAGCTGGGTAGCCACGCTGTCTAGGGCCGCCCCCAGTACCGCCTGACCCAGGCGATCCACCATGGCCCACTCTCGATTGGCATCCTCAAACACCTCAGGAATCGACGACCCTGGCAAAATATCGTGAAACTGATTAAACAGCAGGGCTTTCCAAGCCGTCTCCAATGTCTCTTGGGGATAGGGCTGACCGGCCACCAGCTGCGCCACCGTAGCCCAAACCTCCGCCTGGTATAGCAGATCTTCCCCGCGACGATTTTGCTGTTTTTGATCGCCGTGGGTCGTATAGCAACCGCGATGTAGCTCCAGATAAAGCTCGTCGGTCCAAAGCGGCAGTTTCTCTGTGGCCCGGCGGTTTGTGCCGATGTGTTCTTCCACATTTCCTGGTAGTTTTTCACCCAGAGCCGCTGATAGAAACTCTCCTGGTCGCGCAAATTTTATCTCCGGAAAAAAGGGCGACTCTTGCCACCGACGCGCCTTGAGCAACATGTCGCGGGTGGGTCCGCCGCCGTGGTCCCCCACCCCTGGCAGCCAACAAGCCTGGGGACTGCCGGTTTTCTCTTCCCAGTTTGCGCCATACTCCGCCATCTGTACCGGGTCAAAGTCCGTACCAATGGGGGGCAGGGTCCACCCCAAAAGTTCACTGCCATCCGGAGCCTGCCAGCGAAATAGCTCATGGGGAAACTGGGTCGTGTCGTTCCACCGGAGTTTTTGGGTGGCAAACACCTCCACCCCCCCAAGCTTAAGTAGCTGGGGCAGCTGTGAACAAAATCCAAAGGTGTCGGGTAGCCATGCGATCGCACTGCGCGTCCCAAACTTTTCCTGACAGTACCGCTGACCATAAAAAATCTGTCGGGCGATGGATTCTCCACTGACAATATTTAGCTCCGGCTCTACCCACAGCCCCGCATCAATGGACCAGGTACCCGCCGCCACCTGCTGTTGAATTTGCCGAAACAGCTGGGGACGATTGGCCTCTAGCCAGGCAAATAGGGCCGGACTAGAGTGGGTATAGGTCAGCTCAGGGAACTCCTGTTGGAGCGCCAGCACCGAGCGAAATGTGCGCTCAGCCGCTCGCCAGGTATCGGCCACGGGCCACAGCCAAGCCAGGTCCAAATGGGCGTGGCCGACACAGTAAAATCGACGCTGTTTGACCCAATCGCCGTAGGGCAGCAGGCTCTGACGCAGACTGGCCAAACGCTGGTGGAGATCGCCGCTGGCGGTTTGCCATACTTGGGCCGCTGCGGCCGCAGCTCCAGACAGTTTTTCCGGGGCCAGCTTTTGCAGATAGGACTGTAGTACCTGCAGCTCGTCGGCAACAAACCCGGGTTCAGGGCTGAGCGGGTGGTTAGGGGCTTCGTAAATGACGTGCGATCGCACCAGCGCACCAGCATCGTGTTTGGGACTCTCCAACCGCAGTACTACAACAAACGACTGACCCGGTGTTACCGCCTCCCCCAGACAGAATCGTGTAAAAAAGTCGAACAGATCCCCAGCCTGGACAAACTCACCATTGGTATATAGCTGGGCACTTTCCGCCCACCACGCCGTCGCCAGCCGCAGACTCAGCCCCCCTAGGGTATAGCCATGCAGCTGGCATGGCACCGTGTACCGCTGATATAGCCATACCCCCGTATGCTGGGGCCAAGCAATGTGGTGACGCTCGTTTAGCGGTGCGATTTCCCACTGGCTACCTTCGGCCATCACCTGGGCCAGGGTCATCCCTACTTCATGGGGTCGCCAGCGCCACTGTCCCTGCACCTCCTGTTGACTATAGGCGCGTAACTCTTGAATCAGGTCTACCAAAACTGGGGTGGAGGTATTCATAACTTCCGCTAAAATCGGGGCAAGGTTTATCAGCGTCATCAGACGTGTGCCATTCAACTATGCCATCGTCGTCTCGCCCATACCAAAGCAAGTTATTACAGACCCTCCTCCAGCGGCTACAAAATGGTCTAGGGCGACAGCGACGGGCTTGGCGGCAGGTACAATCTACGGCGGTCTGGGCGGCCCAGGTAGCCCTACTGCCTGTTTATAAGCTGTTGCAACAAACCGTAGAACGCTCTAGCTTTGGCGGCAGCGCCCACCGGCCAGCCCGACTCGATAGTGCTGAAGATAGGGCCGAGGTGAGCCAACCCATTCTTCAAATCCTGGCCTATACCCAAACGCTATTGCCTGCGGCCCAGGCAGACCGGCTCTGGCCGCCTGTGCAGCTATCCCCCACCAAAAATAACGGCCTCAAACAGCGTATCCAGCAGTTTTTTACCCGAGGCTTTCGGCCCAGGACTAATCTCCCCACCACCCCTAGCCACAGTCTCCCCGCCCAGACCGCCTCGGACTTAGCACCTGCACCTCGGGCAAATATCTCAACTACTGGCCCAATTCATGGATTAGTCGCCCGTCAGAGTCTCGACCAAACTGTCTTAGCCTCATCACTTGCCAAAAAGAATATTGTCCTAGTCACCGCCAAGCAACAGATTATTGATGTTTTTTCTCCTCAACAACAACAGCAGCTCAAAGATTATATTGCTCAGGTCATGACGGCCTACTGGCAGTCCCGTACGGCCCGTCTATCTGAGCGGATTCAGCAGCACCATGGAACATCGCCTACTAGCCTTCCCAAGGCCAAGATAAACAAACCCAGGCTACGGCTGTGGCCACTATTCCCAAAAACACAGATCCATTCAGACCCAAAGCCCGTCTTATTAAATAGCTTTAGCCCGTTGACAACAAGATCCCCCTCCGAGATAGGTCACCCGACAGACAGTACTCTCGTCACCACAGCTGCAACCACCAATCTCTTTACTGCTCCTCCAAAAACCCTAGAAGCACAGGTCAATTTTACCCGCTATATCGAACACCCACTGGAGACAATTCTACGGTGGGTCGATCGCATCCTCACATGGCTTGAACAACATTGGTATCAGTGGGCTTCTAAACACCATTCAAATAAATAGGCTCACCGCTTAAAAGCTAAAGCTTTTGAGGCGTTTTTCCTTATCATTTTCTTCTTAGGGCAGACTTGCCAGCACAGGACAATCATAGCTCTAACATGCCTAATAAATTGTTGCGCAGCACTTTTAATAACTACCGCACAGCCCTAGTTATTAATAGACCTCTTGCAAAAATGCTGATGTATTAGGTCAGCAGCTTCATAGCAAACGTTAGGCAAGGCTGAGCTGGTAGTTGTAGAGAGCCGCAATTAAGTTGCAACGCAGGCCATAGCGTCGTCTCCGATTACGATACCGGCAG
>JBCDJC010000169.1:0-10688 GCA_038748225.1 Cyanobacteria bacterium P01_H01_bin.26
AGTAGCCTACGCCGCGCCCAATCCTGAAATACCAGGGGATGAAATCGTCGAAGAGGGGCTAGGGGGCATTGCCGAGTTTGACCTCGACGGTAACCTTATCACCACCTGGGACGGCAGCGGCCTGCTGGATGCCCCGTGGGGATTTGTGACGGCCCCCGACAACTTTGGGGAATACAGCAATATGCTGCTGGTGTCTAACTTTGGCGATGGCACCATTGTCGCCTTTGACCCCGAGACGCGCACAGCGGTTGATTACCTGCGCGATGGTAACGGGGACGCGATTGTCATTGACGGTCTTTGGGGCCTGACCTTTGGCAACGGTGGCAGCCTGGGCGAAACCAACGACCTATACTTTGCTGCCGGTAACGATCTCGGTGAAAATGGGGGCGATGGCGTCTTTGGCAAGGTAGAAGTCGCCACCGATGTGGATATTCCCGATCCAGGCGGTGACCAGACCTTTGAGGGCACAGCAGAGGACGACCTTTATGTTGTGAGCGGCGACAACAATACCTTCTTGCTAGGCGATGGTAACAATACGGTCACCGCTCGGGGGCTAAACCACACTATTGAAGTCGGGGATGGGGACGATATCCTCAGCATCGGCAGCGGTGTGGTGGATCTAGGTGACGGGACCAACTTTGTGGCTTCTACTGCCGGTTCATCTACGGTTACCGGCGGTGCAGGCGACGACACGGTGAACCAGGTCAAGGGTAATTTAACCGCTAATGTCGGTGAGGGGAACAATCATGTCACCTCCGGTGATGGCGATGATGTGATCACCGCAGGCAGTGGCGACGATATTGTGTATGCCGGAGCTGGCACCAATATCCTGGATCTAGGCGACGGCAATAACACCGTCAACACCCTCGTGGTCCAGAACGTTTTTCTCACATCCGTTGGTCAAACAACAGTGACCACCGGCAGCGGCAGTGACACCTTTAGACTGGGTGCGGGTGAGGGGATTTTGACGATCACCAACTACGACGCTAGCGATCGCTTTGAACTGGTGGGCTTCAAGCCTGACTTTTCTGGGGTGATTGGCTTTAGCGACCTGACCATTGCCCAGGACGGAGCCGATACGGTGCTTTCTCTAACGGGCACAGAAGATGTGCTGGCGATCTTGCAAAATGTTCAGGCTGACACCATTAACAGCGGTGACTTTGAGCCGGGACAAGTATTGGTGGGTGACGATGCTGACGATACCCTGGATGCAGGCGGTGGTGATGACACCGTAGCGGGTGGACTGGGCAATGATGTGATTACCGGTGGCGGTGGCGACGATGTGCTCAGGGGCGATGCCAACAGCCGCGCTCCTCAGAATGGTACGGGCGGCAACGACATTATCTTTGGCGGTGACGGCAATGACCGCATCGGCGGCAAGGCCGGTAACGATATCCTCAGCGGCGACGCGGGTGATGATCTGATCTGGGGTGATGCGGGTGATGACATCCTTATGGGTGTCACCGGCAACGACATTCTTGTCGGCGACAACTTCTCTGGCGGCAGCGGCAGCGACCTGTTTGTCTTTGGTAACGGTGATGGCACCGATACCATCCTTGATTTTGAGATGGGTATCGACCGCATTGGCCTGGTCGACAGTGAGCTGGTCTTCACTGACCTCACACTGACTCAGGATGGAGCTAATACCTTACTGGGTGTCGCTGACAGCGGCGAAGTGCTAGCCGTGCTGAACAACGTGCAGGCATCTAGCTTGACAGAGAGTAGCTTTGCCGTTGTACCTGATGTGTCTAATCCAGAAGAGGCATTAGCCATTATCTAGAATCTCTTGGCTCTATATCTTGAACCACATTGCCATCTGTTACCAAAAAATTGGTGACGGATGGTTTTCTTTTGTATGGCAGACTTACAAGTTAGGAAACGATGGATTTCAGTTTAAGTGGATGCTCCTTTAGAGCCTATCCTTTAAGGTGTTTAGCTGTTGGCGATCGCTAATGGTAATAATGCCCCCACGGCGATAGGTGACAACAGGCCGAAGCTGTTTGAACAATCGCACACATTCCTCATAGGTAATACCGATACTGCGAGCAATTTGGTAATACGTGAGATTTGATTTGATCTGCTCTCCATCAGTAACGGGCGTGCAGCCTATGTTACTTACAACATACTCCAGGTAACTGACTAGCCTTACTATTGCCCGTTCTGAAACTAGCCCATGGGTTCGATTATGAAGCTG
The DNA here is from genome assembly GCA_038748225.1 of Cyanobacteria bacterium P01_H01_bin.26. GTDB lineage: Bacteria > Cyanobacteriota > Cyanobacteriia > Phormidesmidales > Phormidesmidaceae > Leptothoe. Next base: position 2,195 of record JBCDJC010000169.1, read on the forward strand.
CTGCAGTCGTTTATTGAACACAGCTAACAAATGGAGTGCCAGTTCGGGGGACTGTGAGAATCCTTCTAGCAACGCTTGTCGCTCTACTGTCAGCACATTGGCCGGTTCAATCACCGTTGCTGTAGCGGGTGCTTTGCCATCTCCAAAGAGGGCTGGAGCCGCAAATACCTCTCCAGCAGGCAGAATTCTTAGAATAGTTTCTTTTCCAGATGGGGCTATTTTGGCAATATGCAGCCGTCCTGATACCAATACATGCAAACAGGCTGGCAAATTATCCCCCTCACAAAACACCACTTCTTTAGCCAAATATTGCTTGAGCTGACAATGCGGCAGCAGTTGTTTTAGCATCAGAACTGGCAGATTAGCGAATAGCGATATGTCTTGAAGCTGAGCAATATTTATGGACTGAGTCACGGCATGCAGGATCCCCTTGAAGTGAAACTCTAAAGTATTGAATATTTTTGAGCAGTTTATGAGCTACCTCATAGAATAAACGGATGGGCGCTGACACACTTAAGTTACTGTCTTCAGGTGAAGATAATGACTCAAGTTAATCTTAAAACAGCTCCAGGCCATCAAATACTGGCCGCTGCCGGAAAACAAGCACTACGTCCAGGTGGATATACGGCTACCGAACAGATTTTCAGCTGGGCAGATTTTCAGCCTGGTGAGACCGTTCTAGAATTGGCTGCTAGCTTTGGCTACAGTGCTATTGCCTTAGCTCAGCGCTACGGTGTGCATGTAGTCGGCATTGAGAAAAATCCTGAAAGTGTGGCGACTGCCCGAGCCAACATCGCTGCTGCAGGCTTAAGCGATCAGGTCGAGGTCATTGAAGGTGATATTTTTCATTTAGAGCAGATCACACAGCAGTTTGACTATGTACTAGCAGAAGCTATTTTGACCATGCAATCTGCTGCTGGCAAAGCTAAAGTGTTGGCTGGGGTTTACGAGCGTCTCAAACCCAACGGCTCTTTCCTCAGCCAAGAATTATGCGCGAGCGGTCCTGATATTGCGGAGATTTATCGAGACCTATCCGCTACCATTCGCGTCAATGCTAAGCCGCTGCCTGCTGAGGCTTGGATGGGTGCTTGCCAAACAGCAGGGCTCACCATTGAACATCACGCCGCTGGCCCCATGACACTGCTTAACCCAGGTCAAATCGCGAAAGAGGAGGGGCTTTCTACACTGCTCACCATCGGGTGGAATATGCTGACTCGCCCTGTCTTACGTCAACGCATCTTCGCCATGCGAGACACCTTTGAACGCCATCATCAAAATTTAGGATATGTTGTCCTTTGCGCCAAAAAGAAGACTTAAACTATGGCAAAATCTCTTATTTCGGCTGACACTGCCTTTATTCAGCTTACAGATCATATTGACTATCCTGAATCGGGTGTATTGAGCAAAATCATTTGGAAAAGTGAGCAGTCTCAATACAGTTTATTCTGCTTGGCTGCGCAGACAGAAATTTCAGAGCATACGTCCACCCGCAATGCCACAGTTCAGGTGCTTGCCGGAACAGGTGAGCTAACCTTAAACAGTGACACTATTCTACTCACGTCGGGCGTATTTGTTTTTCTGCCTGCCAATGCGCCTCATGCCTTAGCAGCAGATTCTAATCTGGCGTTTGTACTTACACTGTCTCAAATAGGTTAGTGCGATGACGCCCAGCGGAAAGTACAGCTATGCTTCTTTTTCGGAGACATAGCTGGTTTGTGTGGTGTGCGATCGCACACCACACAAACCAGGCAAAAGCCCAGAAGGTCAGTACCCTCTTGACTAGCAAAAGCGATCTAAACTTTTGTCACCTCAACTCTATCCTGCCGACGCTTGAGGCTGGTGACGAGAAAACCGCTACCCACAGCAAACAAGCCCAGCAGTGAAGTGGGCTCTGGTACCTGCACCTGAGTTACCTGGGCAAACTGTCCCCGCTCATCCAGGGCCGTCACCGGTTGTCCGTTAGGCGGCAAATAAGCCGCGCCTACTCGACCAGTATCAATCAGCTCCTGAGTGGTAAAAGGAGGAAAAGCAATCCCTTGGTGGGTTGAAAAGGCCACTGGGAAGCCAAACTCGTCGGCCCAATCATCAAGGTGTAGGTGAGGCGTGCTGCTGCGGGGTGGCTTTGACCAAAAGCTCAAGCCGTTAGCCAAACTGGGGTCATTGCCGCTTTCACGATCAAAATTAGGAGCACCTAAGTTAATGCCATCGGGCGCATTGTAGCTCCCTGCCTGCAAAAGCTCTTGAGTATTGGTGTCAAAGTTAAAATTAACGCCGGGGTCGAGGTGGTTGTCGCTGTAGGTGCGTAACAACGTGCCATCGGGGGCAAAGAAAGACACGTTGAGAAAATCTAAATCAGCGGTGCTAACAATACCATCTGTATAGCTTTGGTTTTCATCATAACCAAAGTCTCCCGACACCTGAAATCCAGCAATCTGCCCCGTCCAGTCAAACTTAAATTCAATCGCTTCAGCCCGAGTCGGAATCGCTAAACCCAGCACCAAACCAATCAGAGCCCCTTGCTTAAGCAAAAAAGACATCGCTTAGAAATCTCCAAAGAATAAAATCGTTATCGACTTGAAGAACTGCCATGTAGTCAACAAATAATAATTACCAAGTTCCAAAGAACTTTATCCCCTATTGTCCGTAAATTTACCACAGCTGATCGCTTAATGCAAATTCTTCCCAATAACTCCTCAAGCATCGACAAGATTAACGTCAAAAACGCTAGTGGCTGGGCATTTCAAAAGATTGTGGCCTAGGCATTGGCAGTAGAGTACCCCATTGTTGGGCTAGGCGGTCTCTGGCCATCAGCCTGGCAACATTTGTTGTTGCCAGTACCGTTAATTGCCCTGCTCAAAATTTCTCTTGTAGGGACAGGGTCCGGGGCAGGCATGACGCTGCTATTTTTGGGCAGCTATTGCAGATATTTCCAACTTAGAACACTGCTTGAATACCCACTGTTGCGCTAAAGTCAGTTTCCAGCTGAGGTCCGGAAAGGTTGCGATACACTGGCAAGTTGAATTCTGCAGCTAGTCGCGCCCCTTGCAGAGCCCCTCCTGGTGAATAAAAGTTAAGCCCTAACCCCAATCTACTTGGGTGCCTGCTCGCAGATCTGGGTCTGCGGTGGGGATCACAGCTGGGTTGAGCCGATCGTCTGCGCCGCTGATATTGCCCCAGGTGCGTCCGCCCAAACGCAGTGACGTGCTGAACCAATCTGTCCAAGTACGCGCGCCCCAGGCATCTACCGTAGGCTGATTTCCCAGCCTGTAGCCGTTATCGTTATCGCTCACACGAATTTTGCCCAGGACCTGACTGCCCCAAGACCATCGGCCTGCTTGTCCTAAATAAGTCACACCAGGGCTAAAATCAAAGGTACCGGAGCCAATTTGCATGGGGTAAGGCAGAATCTGATCTGGTCCCATCGGTGTAGCATCACGCTCTTCAATTGAACCAGTGGGGAAACTAACGCCCAGGTTCAGATGTACCCGCTGCCGATTTTGATCTACTACCTTATAAAGTCCACCAAAGCTGATATCACCAATACCTTCAGAATTTGTTGTAAATCGTATCCCATTGCGAGTGACGTGGTCCATTTCTTTGGTGATGTAGGGCACCATAACCATCAGTGTCAGCTCGTCTGTTGGTGCATACATGCCACCCAGCATATGCATTTCCATGTCCATTTGGGTGGGGGTAACCATGAAGTCTTGCAGCACATCTGCTGTGCTCAGTGAGTCTGTCCCATCGCGATTACCGTCCATTTCCATGGTCATGTAGCGATACGAGAACATAAATTCGCCCGCTTCGTGGGTGTGGTCGCCCATGACGCTAATGGGCGCATGGCTGTCAGGCCGAGATGGAGACCAGTAGATGGTTTCTCCAAAGTCGGGGACTCCGCTATCTGCTAGCAATCTACCGCCGCTGATCAAGTCGCTATTGGCTCGAAACTGTAGCTGAGGAAGCGTGTTTATGGGTGTGTCAAAGGCAATGTCTGTTGCAAGGAAGGAATGAGACTCCAGTAAGCCTGCTATGGATGGGCTAGCTTTATGCTTGGGTTGCTTATCGTTTTGAAGCGTTATGGACGATGTGTCGATGACTTCTATGGCAGTTGTATGATCAACCACACTGTTATCGCTTATTGTTAGCTGCTCTGCTCTGGCATTTAGCGAAAATTCTGTTGTTCCCAATCCAGTAAGAAGACAAAAGAAGTTAACGAATTTGAAGTTAAAAATTCTCACACTACATCTTTTAAAAAAATGAAAACGAACTAAAATACTCGTTGCTTAGGTGCTTAAATTTTGCAAGTTTAGTTTGGTCAAATCAAGCAGATTTGACTTGTTCTCAAGTGGTTTCTGCCCCATGACAGAAAGATTTCAGCAATTTATAATATTTGACAGCGTGTCTTTTCTCTTAATTGCCAAAATATGCTATGACCGCTTTCATAAGGATGAACCGCAATGGAAAAATCGAATCTCTTGAATATTAGGATAGCTGGAATATTTTAACCTTTTAATTGCTAACTATATGCATACTGAAGCTGATTGAGGAGATAGTTTCAATACTCATTATGGATTGTAAGTTAGTGGTCTCACTGCTGTGTTCTCTTTAGATTCCAGAGACTTTTTTAAGATCAATGAATGTAGCGTTGTGATGCTGGCAAACGATACGCAGTTTTGCAAACGTTGCAAAACTTGATTGACATAGTACCTGCCGAAAGCTATCAAGACTGATCGCAGTAGTGGCAGCTGACCTTTGTGATGACTCATGAGTCAGATGCCTAAACGGTTAGAGACTACTGATTGGAACAATAATTCTATGATGACTATTGAGAATGACTAGGTACATTCTCAATAAAGCGATTTGAAATTTTAGGATACGAAATTCGTGGAAATGTAATGCAATTACACATATACGTCCTGAAGTTTACGTTTTCTTTACGTAAATTCCCTGAGAGCTTTATGTTAACTTCACAAAATAGCCGCTTTAAACGATAGATGAAGGCGATAATGTCTGTGGGAATTATTGAGAAGGAATCGCAACAATTTTGATTATTTGACAAGGTGTTTTGGTTCGTCACCGCTAGGGGTGAATTATTTTCGGTTTTGTCTACGGGCAAAATCGTTTCTGGTGGTGTTTGCTCAATCTTATGTTTGCTGTCAGGCGTTGATCTTGAGCGCGCACTCTTGATGCGCTGCACTAACCCTCTTGTCTATTGAGTTTCATGGATATAACGGTTGTTATCTGTACGTACAATGGAGCGTCATGTCTACCCAATGTTTTTGATCGATTAGCTTCTCAGGTGTTTAAGACCTCGGTGACTTGGGACATAATTGTTGTGGATAACAATAGCTGGGATCAAACGACTCAGGTCGTCCGAGGCTACCAGGCTTTACCCGCTTTTGCGAATAAGCTGCACTATGAGTTTGAGCCAAAGCAGGGATTGGCGTTTGCTCGTCGTTGTGGCGTCCGAGCCGCGAAGGGTGGACTACTAGCCTTCTTAGATGATGACAACTTGCCTAGTTTATCGTGGGTTCAGGCGGTATACGATTTTGGTCAGCAGCATCCCGAGGCTGGGGCCTACGGTAGTCAAATTGTCGGAGCCTATGAGGTTGAGCCTCCTCAAGATTTTGAGCGAATTGCGTGTTTTTTGGCGGTAATTGATCGGGGACATCAATCCTTTCGTTATGACTTGCTTGACCGCTGGCTGTTTCCGGCCGGGGCAGGGTTGGTGGTGCGAAGACAGGTTTGGCAGGATCACGTATCTGAGAAACCCCGTTTGTCAGGTGTTTTGGCTAAAAATTTGATGGGTAAAGGGGAGGATATTGAAACGCTCTCTTATATAAGAAAAGCAGGCTGGCAAGTTTGGCATAATCCACAGATGCAGATTGAGCATGCGATTGGCAAGGAGCGTATGACTGCTGGCTACCTGCTCAATCTCTTTCGAGGGGTGGGGCTCAGCCGATATCACACGCGGATGGTGCGGTTTCAACGATGGCAAAGACCGTTTGCGATCGCAGCCTATGGTTTCAACGATCTGCGCCGCTGGTTACTCTACTATCTAACACAGTATTCAAAAACGCCTTCGCTCGTTGTTCAGTGTGAACTAACCCTGCTGTATTACAGTCTGCTCTCGCCTGTCCATATACTTTTTCAGGCGTTAGCGAAAATTTTCACCCATCATCGCGACTGGTCTTTGGGGGTTGTCCGGGTTGATTCTTCTTGAGGTAGTTAGGCGGATTGAATGTTCGCCATTACAAAAATTAGGGGACGCATATTTTCATCATTCGGTTTAGTAACACCACACTAAAAAAGGATCTAACTTCATGCTTCTGACGTCATCCATTTCAGCGCAGTCGACCATTGACTATTCAGATAATAAAACTCTGGTCATTCTAGATGCCGGTGTAGATCATTTGCCGCTACTAGCGACAGATCTATCATCCGCAGATTTGCTGGTTCTAGATCCACAGAGCGATGGTCTTGCCCAAATCACCGCTGCGTTAACGGCACGTCAATCAGTTTCAAGCCTACATATTGTTTCCCACGGCTCCCCGGGCCATTTAAATCTGGGCAACACTCAGCTTAGCTTCGAGAGTCTCGGTCGTGATGCGAGCCAGCTCCAGAAATGGGCTGACGTGCTTAAGGGCGGTGATATTTTAATTTATGGTTGTCAGGTTGCCCAGGGAGTCAAGGGCTATCTCTTTTTGCAGCAGCTACACCAGTTTACGGGGGCGAATATTGCCGCTTCTGAACAACGAGTTGGTCGTGTCGATAGTCAGCAAAACTGGCATCTTGAGACTCAGATTGGCCAGATTCAGACGCCGCTGATTTTCTCTGAGCAGCTGCAGGCGAGCTATCCTGGTAATTTTGAAACCGTTAACTTTAGCATTAGCACCGATACTCTGATTGAGAGTGAAGGCACACCCTTTAGCTTTAACTTCAGCGTCGATGGTCCGATTCCAGCTGGTGGTAGTGTTGTTCGTCTAGAAGCCAACGTTCCCCAGGCCATCAACCAGCTAACTCTCTTTGCCCTTGAATTTACAGGTCTGGCAGGGCAGCCGGTGGATGTGTCTCCTAACCAGGACTTTTCTGCCTTTGACGTGACGATTGTTGCCCCTAATGCCAGCATTGATCTGCCGGTCTTTAATGACTTTCTCGATGACAGCCCGCAGTCAATCACTTGGAGTGTAACGCCAATATCTGCCGGAACAACGGTAAGCGGTGGTAGCGCTACCGTCACCATATACGATGACCCGAGTGAAGTGCCTGCGGCCAATGCTGCTCCGGTTGCTGACAACGATAGCTATGACACTGGCTTTGAAACTGAGCTAACTATTGATGCAGGCAACGGCGTGCTTAACGGTGACACTGACGCCGATGGCGATGCTCTGACAGCAACCCTGGTTGGTAATCCCAGTAATGGTAGCGTCAGCCTCAACAGCAACGGCTCGTTTGTGTATACACCCAATGCAGGCTTTAGCGGTGCTGACAGCTTTACCTATCAGGCGAATGATGGCACGGCTGACTCTAATCTGGCGACGGTGAATGTCAATGTGGGGGCAGCTCCGTCTCTGCCTGAAGTTAGTCTCACCTCAGACATCACCACCCTTGTGGAAGATGAAGGCACCGAAGTAACCTTTACGCTGAGCTTGAGTGAGGCCCCTGCGGGTCCTGTTATTGTCGATATCAACACGGGTAAGGCATTCGCCCTTGGAGACTTTGATGTATTCCCACCTGGGCCAGCGGCTTCGGCAACGGGCGGACAGCTGGTGGGAGGCAATGCTGATAACAGTGGTTTCCGGTTTGCGATTACGTCCCAGACAGCTACCATCACCCTACCCATCTTTAATGATGAAGATCGCACCGCTGACGGTACACAAACTGACCCGAATGGCCCCCTACGAAATGATGACATCGGTGAAGAGCAGACCACATTTACCCTGGCATCTGGTGATGGCTATACGGTCTCTCCCAGTGCTAATTCGGTGACGTTGACCCTCAGAGATACCAATGCTGTTGCCAATAGTGCGCCTGTTGCCGATGACGACAGCTACAGTACAGCGTTTGATACGGTCCTGACGGTGGATGCTGCTACCGGTGTTCTAGATGGTGATACCGATGCAGATGGAGATACATTGAGTGCTGAAATCGCATCGGCTCCTGGCAATGGCACAGCCTCTCTTAATACCGACGGATCTTTTTCCTATACGCCCAATGCAGGCTTTAGCGGTGACGACAGTTTCACCTACACTGTCAGCGATGGCAATGGCGGCGTCGATACCGCAACAGTCACCGTTGCCGTTGCTCCCGACAATACTGGTGGTGGAGATCCTATCGTCAGCTTTAGCACCACACCCACATTAATCAGCGAAGCAGATGGCACTGCTCTGGTGCTGAACTTTAGCGTAGAAGGCGATATTCCCGCCGAGGGCATCACCGTGAACCTGGAAGGGGACACAGCAGAGATCCTGCAGCAGTTCCTGGCCCCCGATGG
>JBCDJC010000170.1:0-10684 GCA_038748225.1 Cyanobacteria bacterium P01_H01_bin.26
GCATTGCCAATACAGCCTGGTTTTTCGTAAAAGTCAATGATTGCCATGGATCAGTCTTCCTCATCAAGGGGAGAATTGAGAATGTTAAAAAGTACCTCGGCCCCAAACTCTTTAGCATTGAGTTGTTGGACGTGGTGGGCGATTTGTTCTGCTTCGAGCACATGTCCTAAACGGGCCAGTACCATTCCCGATGCTACGTAGGTGCTAAGGTAAAGTCTAACGATGTCGTCATCCAGGCGTGCCAACAGGATAGGCTTAAGATCGTCCCATTCCGTTGACCACTGTTCAGACTGTTGGATGCGCTTTAGCAACGCGTGCGCTATGGCCAGGGCATTTTCATTCTGGTTTTTGTAGAAGTAATAGCGATAGGCCCCCACATACACATCCAATTCAGGATCTGGCTGGGCCAGGGCCTGCTGAATATATTGCTCAGAGGTTTGGGTATCTTCCCAAGTCTGCGCGGCTGCCACTAGCCATGTTTGGGCAGGGGCAGATACGGAAGACCAAGGGGGAGGAGTTGCGGATGCGGGTGGGGCCATGGTGAGGATTGGGAGTGGAACGATGAATCGGGGGAATAAATCTGGGGATCTGGGAAAAAATAAAATTGTCGGCGTAGGGTGGGGAAGGGGGAAGGGGGAAAGGGGAAGGGAGCTGTTGGCGGGTGCTTTATTTACCAGCGAGTTCTCTAGGCCAATGGTTTTGACCAAATTTGGTATTTAGAATATTGGCTTGTATGCTCTCTTTTATCGATTAACAGAGATTTTTTTAGGAGATTCCGTATAGCTAAATACTGATTCTATCGCTTTTATCTTTTGTTCATATTCTAAATTGTTTTTGGGCGGTCAATTTGAATAACTCAATATTCTCGTCCCACGTCCCGAATAAATTTTAAGATCCTTTTATAACGGGAGCTGTGGCGCTTGAGTACAGGGTTAATGGTAGTGGCTTTGTCCCTAAATATATCTATTAAAATTGAACCAATGGATAAAAGCTATTCAACGGCGAGTTAGGTAATCTCCACGATGAGCAGGCAGCAAAATAAACAGAAAGCCCAACAAATTCAAGCCGTGACTGGGCTAACATCGACTCATTTTGCCGATCTAGTTCGGGTGGCGCAACAAATTTACGCCCCTGGTGGCATCGTATCTGGCAGAGCGTTTCGGGTGGATTGGATGGAGTTTGAGATACCTGAAACCGTGGCTAGAAACTTGCGCGCCCTCGGCCAAAAGTATCAGTATGAATCTCCCCATGTTGATCTGGATCTGGTTTGGGAAGACCTCACTCCGGAAACCCGTAGCTGGTTTATGGCCAACCGGAGTGAACTGTGGCGCATCGAAGAAGCGTTTCCGGCTTTGGATGAAGATTAGCTCGAGGGGCTGATAAATCTTTCTTTTGCGGATGGGTTTAGGGATCTGCCAAAAAATAAAATTCTTGGAGTAGCGTGGGGAAGGGTTAAAGGGAAAGGGGAAAGGAGCTATTGGTGGGTACCTTAGCTACCAGCAAGTTCCTGAGCTCGGCTCAACGGTATCCGAGCTAAACCTGGCATAGAGGTGCGATCGCATAGCCACCCCTAGCCAGGGAGTCCCCTTGCCCCATCCGGGATAAACGCCTCCTTTAAGCTGTTCAGCTTCAATGGGTCTGACAACCCTGTTGTGCGTGGGGCAACCCCTCGGGCAGCGTTCCTGTTCGATAGGCTTCCAAGGCTTTATCTGGATCCGCCTCACTGGTTGTCAGCAGCTCTGTATCTCGTTGTTGCAGCCTGCGCCGAACACCCTCACCAGCAGAAGCGGCAAGAACAGTATCGACAAAATGTAGGGGATGGCGATTACCGTCGCCCCGCACGTGCCATTCGTGAAGACACCCTGTGTGAGTGAGATCTAACGTCCAAGCGTGGCTGGTTTCTGCTGCATCAGCAACGACATATACCTTCCACCGCAAGGCTCTTCCAGCATGGGGAGCAACGCTGCCACTGTCTGTTATGGCTACAGCAACCAATTTTTCAGTCATTTGATAAATCCTCCCAATTAAAATGAAGGGACTACTAAGCCAGCTCCTAGAAGAGACATGCAAATAGTAAAGGATGACAATTGCTAGTTTGCCATTGCTATTAAGCCTGTACTCAAACGCCGAAAGTCTCTGATGTATTAGCCCTGACAAAATAGCTTGGGCCAACGCACAGGTATTTTGTCTAAAATTTGGCTGGAACCCTACGTGCCCCAACTAACCCATAGCTGAGGGATCTGGCAAAAAATAAAATCCCTGGAGTAGCGTGGTGAAGGGTTCAAGGGAAAGGGGAAAGGAGCTATTGGCGGTACCCTATTTACTAGCAAGTCCCTAACGGCAAGCGTCTGCTATGGCTCCGCCCACGACACGGGCCAATCAAGGGACTCACCATTACACATATTGGCAAGCTTTCCTCATTTCGAAACGGCGTAACTGAGTAGTAAAATCCCCTGCGCCTCCAACCGTGACTCTATAAATCGAAGCTGGATCACACCGCTCTCCTCAGAATTTAGATCGTTGAAGAACGTCTGCTGAGAAGTGTTACCGACTAAGGCCGGATGTATTAAAAGGTGGAGCTCATCGACCAATCCGGCCCTTAGCAATACTCTGTTCAGGGTACCTCCACTGTCAACACGTACAACGGTGATTCCAAACGCATTATTTAGCACTTCGAGTGCTTGCTCGAAGTCCACATGGTTAGTTCCTGCCTCTATGATTTTGATGTCATTGTGGGCTAAATATTCAATATGCTCGGGCGGTGTCTTCTTCGTACATACAGAAATAAAATCCTTCCAATACGGTTGTTTTCGCCAATAGTGCCAGCTTTTGAGTCTCCCACGACTGTCTGAAACCACTAGGATAGGGCGTGGATCGTCTGCGCTCGGTGCCACTGTGGACACTTCGGATTTATCATCATCTTTAGGTATTTCATCCGGTGCATTCAGCAAGGTATCGCAACCCACTAAGGATGCGTTTTCGCCCCATTGTTGCGCGAGTGCATAAAAAAGCCCCATATCAACAGAAAATCCTTTGGTTCGACCGTCTAAGCTCGCAGCCGTATAAAGAATCACTTTGGGTTTCATGTCATCATCTCCCGTCGTTAAAGAAAAAGCGGCCAATGCAAACAATGCTAATTGGTGTTTGCATGGTTAGGCTTCATTCCTTTTTAACTGTAGGTAAACTGATTGCGATCGCAGATCAATCCTGCGACAAGCTCGACAATACTAAACCTCAACGCCCTTAAAATTGTGCGCACCGACCAAACCACCATCGACAATTAAATCTTGACCATTCACATAGCTGGCTGCGTCGGAAAGGAGAAAGGCAGCCGCCTCTCCAATCTCGCCAGACTCGCCCCATCGGTTGAGCGGAACTTGAGCAGCGGCAGCATCGTACGCGGCTTTACTCATCTCGATCTTCTGTACGATTGGTGTATCAATGTAGCCGGGGCTGATCGAATTGACGCGAATTTGGCGGCTGGCAAGCTCTAACGCCAATGAACGAACCAAACTGAGCAGCGCTGCTTTAGTGGCGCTGTAGAGATGGGCACCCGCGATGCCACGATGTGCAGTCCAAGATGAGGTCAGCAGAATTGAGCCTCCGTCGTTCATGACGGGAACCGCTTTCTGAATAGTAAAAAACAACCCTCGCAGGTTAATCGCCACCAGTTTGTCAAAATCCTCAACGGTCAAATCTGCCAACGGCTTGAAGATGCCAATGCCAGCATTGACAAAAACCCCATCGAGTCGATTAAACCGACCAACCACCTGTTCGAGCAGCGGGTCAATGGCCTGAATGTCAGCCGTGTCGCTCTGAACGCTGAGCACTCGCTGGGGGGCATCGGGTTGGGTTTTAGCTAGGCTAGCTTCGGCAGATTCGAGGGTCGATAGCGTGCGCCCAGTGATGATAACGTTACCACCTGCTTCTAGAATCTTCCTTGCAGTCTCTAAGCCGATGCCACTGGTGCCTCCGGTAACCAAGATGGCTTTGCCTTGGAAGTCAATCATCTCTTTATCTCCTGTCCTTATTGCTTGGGGGATTGTTTTTGGGGTGGCCTGTTGCCCACGCTAGCTGCTCGCCACACTGGCTGATGCTCGGTGATGGGCGGTTTTCTTTTTTGTATGGACAACACTCCCGAGGGCTAGTCAATCACCACATCGGTTTGGAAATCGGCCAGCTCATTCGCTTGACTCTGACTGATATCACTGAATTTTTCGACTTTAAAGGCGTTCATTACACCCTGGGTGATGGCTATTTTGAGGGGTCACCTAACCATGATATTCCCCAAAAAATCACAAACAAATAAGCTGAAGGTCATTTCATTCATGACGTGATGTCATGAATCAAGCATGATTGAATGAGTTAAAATCGATTGGCCATGGCGGATCTTTCAACACAGCGTCTCAGTACAATTGAGATTTTTTGTAAAGCAGCGGAATTAGGCAGTTTTGCCCGCACAGCCGTAGTGTTGGGCATCAGCCCTTCAGCAGTTAGTAAGGCAGTATTTCGGTTAGAGCAGCGACTCGGAGTCAGGCTATTTCACCGCACCACTCGCAGCCTGCGTCTAACCCAGGAAGGTACCCTCTATTTTGAGCGCTGCCAGCAGGCCCTGGGCGATATTGCTGAGGCTGAGGTTTTGATTACTCAAGGCGTAGACACTCCAACAGGGTTGTTGCGAGTCTCGCTTCCTGCAGCCTATAGCATCCATGTTCTAGCCCCACGGCTGCCAGCGTTTATGCAGCAGTACCCTAAGATTCAGCTTGAGCTGCACGTGAGCGATCGCTTTGTGGATCTAGTAGAAGAGAACATCGACGTTGCTATTCGTTTTGGCAATTTGTCGGATTCTACTTTAAGGATACGACCCCTGCAAAGCTATCGTGTTGTCACAGTAGCAGCTCCCAGCTATTTGCAACAGCATGGCACACCTACCACGTTAGCGGAGCTACAGCAGCACAACTGTATTCGTCTGTTGGTAGAGCGCACCGGGCAACCAATAAAGTGCTTCTACCGTGTGGGGCAAGATTTTTTGGAGGCGACGGTGCAGGGATCGCTGAAGGTGACTGGAGCAGACACTGCCCGTATCCTAGCCATCCAGGGTGTGGGCATCACCCATTTAATCGAATTCGTGGTGCAGACAGATTTACAAACCGGACGACTGCAAACCATCTTAGAAGACATTGAACCACCTGTACGCCAGGCCTTTGCCCTTTACAAACAACGCCAGCATACGGCACTAAAGGTAAAGTACTTTCTAGACTTTTTAGCTCAGGACCCATAGGGATGGTGCACTTTCAACAATTTATCAGTGGAATGTAGCGTTTCCCATTCAAATCTCTTTTCTATCTTATGGATAATTGCACTGGCCTTATTCAGGATTAAGCCTGCCGATAATTAGCCAAGATGCTTCGCCTTGATTACCTGCAGGGACAGCCGCTATCTCCATAAGCCGTGCTACCATCTCAGCGCGTGATGAAACTTGCAGCTTGCGAAACATTCGTTTCAAAGCTTTTTTTACTGAATTTTCTGTAATCCACAAGCCTTCGCCAATTTGCTTATTTGTTAATCCCTGGGCCACCAAATTAGCAATTTGTGCTTCGCGGTGGGTGAAGCGATCGCACTCTAACCTAAACGCAATTTGCTGAGAACGCAGGGCTGCAAACCGTGTGGAAAAATGGAGACATAGGGCGCTTAAGTCTGCTAAATCATTAGCATCAAAAGCGGCACCATTCCGATGACGCGTTAAAGCGATACCACCCATCAGCTGGTTCTGGCTGACAATTGGCCCTAGCATCACATGCCCATGATCGGCCCGAGGACAAATTTTCTGCCATACACCAGGCGGTAAAATCACTTCGTCATGGACAGCGGTATGGCGTTGAACCACATAGCGAAGGACAGGGTTATAGTCTAGCGATAGGGCCAGCCGCATGATGTCTGAGGCATCTTGATCGACAGCGGCAGCCCGGTCTCGAAAATGTAGCCCCCAGCGACTAGCTGCAAAATAATGCCCCACCTCTGTCATGGTTGCGCCCTTAAGTTCAGCTTCACTCTGTGCCTGGGAAATCGTTTTAAATAAATCTTGGAGGGGAGCTTTTGCAAAGTTTTCCATTCAACTTAATATCCGCTTAAAAAGGTACCCGATCGAGGTCTATTCAGCCGTGGCAATTGAGATTAACCTGAACTCACTGTTTTCAAACGGTAAGTCTGCTCATTTGAGCGCATTAAATACACTCACTCTATATTTCGACACAGAGTCACGGTGAAGTAACTGCCCACTCTCCATAAAAAATTACTTCAGTCGCAAGATATGGCACCTGTTAGATAAAGGAACGTAAGATTATGTCACAACAAAATGTCAATCGATACATTAGTTTTGAAGGAACAGACTGTGAAGACAAGTCATGTCAAATTGTCAGCTATATTAAGCAATATGCAGAAAATTCTTCTAGCCCTTGGTCAGAATACTTTCGAGACAAACTAGAGAGTAGCCTTGCCCTTGGCCAAGATGAACTCTTTGTCGTTTGTAGCCAAATGAACAATGTTCGTTCTTTATTTGAAGAACATGAAAATACAGAGGCCTTAGATTTGCTTGAGCAGGTTGAGGAGGATTGCTGCTAGGGAATGACGCTGACCATAGAAGAGAGGGTAAAGTAGCTGTGCGACTATGGCAACAAAACAATATCGTGGGCACCTCGAACGACGTCTAGTTTGTAACCGGTGCGCTCTAAACGGGGTAAGTTGCCGGGGATCACCCGCCAAAATTCGATGGCGCCGGTTTCGGGACTCGGTTCACGATCATTGAAAATTACGACGGCGATTGCATTGCCGGTGGCATCAAAGGTTGCTTGCTCAGGCAAGAGTCCTTCAAAACCATATTCTTCGAGCGTATTTAACTGGCCCGTGGGGGCATCAAACCGCACAAGAGACAGGGAACTATAGGGTTTACCCCGCCATGCTGGCACAAAACTGGGTAAGTAGGTGCGGCGCATATTGACGGTGACAATTAGCGAGCTATCTGGGCTAATGGCAAACCCTTCTGGACTTAGGCCGACCTCGACCCTGGACACTACGCTGGGGGAATTCCCGGTGTCAGGTTCAAATTGAACCGCAATCATTTCACCTGGGGTATTTAACAAGAAGTTGAGGGTGGGGTTGTTGTGGAGATTCCACTTGAGGTCTGGAACTAGCAAAAAACGACCGTCGCGGGTGAATCGAGGATGGCTGAGATGGTTGCCGATTGCCAACGGGTCGCCCAGCGGTTCAATGGAGATCGCACCATCAGCCGTCTGGATTTGGTAGAAGCCAACTCGACGATTTTGATCCTGGACTATGGCTAAATACCGCCCCGAGGGGTGCCAAATAACAGTTTGGTTATCTTCCCGGGTGCCGTCCAACTGCATTGGAAAATAGGATTTTTTCCCCAATCGACCGTCCAACCGTAGTTCTACAATCAGCAGTTCTTTACCCGGTTCATTTAAGTTAACGGCCAAGAACTGACCGTTGGGACTGATGCTAATGTGCTCTGGATTGCGGCCAACATTGACCGACTCGATCAGTTTGGGTTGCGATCGCACCGAAATATCAATGACGCTCAGCTGGCTGCCGGCTGGCATTTGGTCAATATCATCAAACGCATTAATCCCATCGTCGGGACGAGCGCGCGCTTCTACCACATAGGCCCGCTGACCATCTGGGGAAACCGCAATAACCTGCGGCCACGACATCACCGAATTAGACACTGGAATCGATGCGATCGCGGGTTGCCCAGCCTCCAGGGGAAGGTCTACCACTGTCAGCGTATCCTCAATGCCAGGAACACGGTCGAGCTGGGCATCACCATAGGACGTGGCAACCATGTCAGCATCAGAGGCCACCAACAAAGCTCGACCATCAAATGTGATCGTCCTATTGCCAGCGACCGGGGCCAGCCTGACGGGTTCAATCAGCTGAAGCAGCCCATAAAGCAGCAGTGCAAAGAACAAACCCGCACCTACCAGCAGCCAGCGCCTCAGCCATTTTGATTTCAAAATACTCATCCCACTCACATCCCAGAGAGTACTGACGGCTATACCCAGCCTAGGGTGAAGCAAAAGGCTTTGTCCAAGTCATTTTTGAACTTAAACTAATAACTTGAAGTTATTAATAATGACATTGGCCCCGTGGACTTCCGACAGATTGAGTATTTCATTGCCGTTGCAGAAGAGCTCCATTTTGGGCGAGCCGCCGATCGCTTGCAAATCACTCAGCCAGCCCTGAGCAAGCAAATTGCGAGTTTGGAGAAAATGCTAGGTGTGCAGTTATTTTTTCGTACAAAACGAACCGTAGAACTGACCCACGCCGGACAAACATTCTGGCAACAGGCGAGCCTGCTGCTGCACCAAAAGCAAACGGCTATCCAACTTACAAGACGCACTGGATGTGGCGACATTGGTCATTTGTCCATTGGTTTTACGGAAACAGCAACACAAACCGTACTCCCTATGCTGTTGCGCAATTTCCTACAGCGCTATCCCCAGGTAAAAATTGACATGCTCGAGCTAGCCACAGAAGCGCAAGTGACGGCCCTGAATCAAGACACCATTGATCTGGCCTTTTTGCATCCCCCAATTGACCAGCGTGGACTACGGGTGCATCCAATTTTAGAAGAGAGTTTTGTCGCGGTGCTGCCTCCACAGCATCCATTAGGGCGCTACGAAACCCTTCCCCTAGAGGCATTTGCCCATGAACCGCTGTTGATTCATCCACGCCAGGAGGGGCCAGCCCTTTACAATGGCTTTTTGCAAGTTTGTCAGACGGCTGGGTTTCAGCCCCAAATTGTCAAAGAATCAATTTCGCTACAAACGCGCCTATGCCTTGTGGCCGCAGGCATGGGCATCACCTTTGTTTCAGAACACTCACAATTTAAAGTTGGAGAAAATGTTATTTGTCGGCCTTTAAAGAACTGCCCAATCTCCCTAGAATTTGGAGCCGCCTGGCGACAGCGCTCTACTAATCCTGCTCTCCATAACCTGCTAAAAATTTTACTCGACACCATACCAATGCACAGGTCTTCTGCAGGATAATAGCCAAATGCCACGGCGACCGCAACCCTGAGCTTACGAACTAGCTAGCAAATAAGGTACCCGCCAATAGCCCCTTTCCCCTTTCCCCTTTCCCTTTACCCCTTCCCCACTCTACTCCGAAGATTTCTTCTAGCAGCTCCCTTAGTTAATAAGCCACTCCACCCACACCAACCTAGTATCAGACAACTTAGCCTGAACAACTCTCCAGTGACTCTAAGTTATTTCACCCCTCTATTCACGCTGACCCAAGGGCTTCTGACATTGCAAATAAAATGAATAACCCTCCTCAGGATTATCTCCTAATGATGTAGAGTCAATAAATTCTAAACGGTTAAAACGTCCTGTCTGATAGCTGATGGGCATGGGTGACACAGATTTTTGATCGACAACGACAAAGCCAGCTTTAGCTAATTGTTTTGCCAACTCAAGGGGAACATATTCAATTTTATGCTCTGGATGGACAAATCCCTGCCTTACCTGCAATAGAGTCAGACTACGGTTTGGGGTGTCTAAACAGAAAAATGCGCCTGGTTTAAGCACCCGATAAACTTGCTCCATCACTATGGCAGCTTCAGTTGGGGTGATATGTTCAATGCTCTGACCTGACCACACTAAGTCAAAAGTCTCGTCTGAAAAGGTAGAAAGATTAGTCATTGACGTGTAGTGATAGTGTATGTCAGTGCCTTGGGGAGTTTTATAAAACGTCATTCCGTGGGTCGATGACGATTTAATCAAACGAGCCTCGTCCGGCAGGTCAATGATGTCTATTTGTTTTGGCCGGTGAGGATATCCCATGCCGAGCAGACTGCCCGATGGGTTATTATCCGAGGCTCCGCCCAGGTCCAAAATATGTTCGGCAGCGGGTAATAGTTTTTGAACTAATTCAAGCCTTGCCTGATGATGGGAATGAAGGCCCTGGGTTTTAAAGAATCTTTGCTCCAAACTAGCAGGGAGCATAAGAAAAGAAAAGAGTAAGCTTTTACGTGTGACTTGACCGCTTTCTAATTGGTCAATAAAAAAGTCAACTCCTGTATGACAATCTGACTTACCCAAAAAATATTGATAGACATTGCGAACAAAGGTTTTATTGCTCTTGTCTTGTTTGAAAAGGCTGGATAAATTATGTTGAATTAGGAAGTAGACCATTGCACCCAGGTCTACAGGATAGTAGCGCAAATACCTGATAACTTTAGCAAATACAGCCTGTCGGTTAGGTTGATTGAGAAAAATATCCTTAATCACTTTAGACATAACTGGTTGCTGTAACTATGACTATCCTGCCAAAAGCTGATCTTAACAGATTATAGCTACCCCCTTAAGCATGCCAGCTCTAAAGCGGACGGCTAATCTCCAACAATACCTATAAGAAACGGGAATCTGATGCATATGGGCCAACAGCCGCTTTTGAACAGATTCCTAAGAATTCATCGAGCGTCATGCCCCATCGCAAATGACCTCTGCTGCGTGACAAGATCTGACCTGTGGGCTGTGTGAAAACGTTATTGAACAGCAGACGCTACCCGATAAGCACAGCGTCTAGAACCATTAAGAATATGTTCGGTTCGCTCAACCTCGACATGCTCTCCTAATACAGCCTGAAAGACTTCTAATTCTCTAGC
>JBCDJC010000171.1:0-10684 GCA_038748225.1 Cyanobacteria bacterium P01_H01_bin.26
TCTAGTTGCCCTTAGGTGTAGACAAGCGCCAAGTCAGTTTTTAGCCCGATTTCGGTGCTATGTAGGAGTACAGTCATATGGCTGTACTCCTTTTACATGGGTGTCACAGTTTACATGGGTGTCACGGTAAAACCTGTCAAACCTTAGTAAAAGACAAATCTAAGGCTGCCCGCTAGGATAGAATTGGTGGCTATGGGTGGCTAGAGTCAGTACCCCCTAGCCAAAAAGCCGCCATCATACTGAGGAAGCGATCGTGAATTTTGGTACCCCTGTCCCGCTGCTGGTCGGACTGATTCTTATTCTAGGTGCGGTTGGCCTGTTTTTCTTAGACAAAATCAAGCCAGGTTACGAGCGCAGCTCTGACAAGGTTTACTCTATCTTGCTTTTACTGTCTGGCATATTTCTGCTAGCACATTTGAATATGGAGCTGCTGGCTTCTTTTCAGCAGGTCATGCTGGTGGGGATGCTTACCACCATGATTATTAACGATATTAGTAAGCGAGAAGTGAATAGACCCAACGGTCGTTCTACAGAGCGTGACGGTTCACCCCGGCGCTATGATGAACGGCCCCGGCGAGTATACCGGGCCGAGTTGGATGATTGGGATAGCCCTGGGCCAAGATCGCCTCGCATTCCTAGCGATCGCTATCGCAGCGATGGGTATGACGACCGCTATGAGCCTCGTCCTTTAGAACCACGTCCCCCTTCCCCCTATGAGGATCGTCGCCCACCGGCGCGGCTACAGCCCGGCCAGTCAGGCTATCCGGAGCAGCGAGCCGATGCTGCTTACTCCAATGGAAGGTCCGATAGTCGTCCACCGAGCGGCCGTCCAGACGAGCGCTCCAACAGTCGCCCCTACAGTGGTCGCCCAGAGCCACCCTATGACCGTCGGTATGATGGCGGTGGTGCTTCGCCACCGCCTCCAACCAACCGTCCCCAGCGACCATTTGACGCCCCAGTAACGGCGAACGGCGCTGGTCATAGTTTGGGTGGCCTGCCGCAACCCCCCAGGGAGCCACAACCTCCCAAGGATTCTGATGGCCGTCCCCCGGAGCGACCGCCGCTCAATGTGCGACCTCGACCTGAAACTGGTAAAGGCAGCTATACGGATTTTCGTCCGGCCTCTTCTGATGGTGACTCTGAGCCGTACTCAGATATGCCACCGTCTCAGCCCCCGGCAAATTATTGATTAATAGCACCATTCCGCTTCACCCTGCGTTGGAAAACCGATACGATCCCACCTATGGCCAAAAATAGACCGACCCAAGCGCACATTACCAAGCTTGTTTCCAAAAGCCAGTCAGAATTTCTCAAGGCCCGTACTAAAAAACAGACGGAGTACTATATGGGAGCCAAGCTGATCGAGGTGGGCGTTAATCCTGATAGGGCGATTTATCGCTGGCAGGTTGCGGATAAGGGAATGAAGGAAGAATGGACCTACAGCGCTTACTGGGGTGACAGCAAAGAAAAAATAGAGGCTGAGGAAAGTGGTCGATAGACTGCGCCTATCGCACCATACTCTCGGCCTGTTTCAACAAGCTGCCATCAATAGGCTGGTTAAGTAGCACCATGGTTGTGGTTTGATTTTCTGTAAACCCAACCCGCTCATAGAAGTGCTGCTGGTTGGTTGTCATTAAGTAAGTGCGTTCTACGCTACTCATGTGGGGATGGGCGAGGACGGTTTCCACCAGCCTGCGGCCCAAACCGGCCCCCTGATAGTGATCGTGAATTACCACATCCCATATGGTGGCCCGATAGACACCGTCGGAGGTGGCGCGGGCAAACCCAACCAGTGTTTCTCCATTCCAGGCAGTAACCACCGGACAGCTACAGCTAATAGCTTTGGCAAGATCCTCAAGGTTGCGACCAGCCGCCCAAAAAGCAGACTGATTAAAAAGGCATCTGAGTTTTTCCAAATCCTCTGCAGCCAAAACTTCGGTGTAGCGAAATCGAATAGACCGAAAATCCATAGGTGTGGAAGCTGGTGGGACAATGCTGCATCAGTAAGCCGACATAGGCCAAGCGTACCAAGCTGTCATTACGATACACAGGCTAAAGCGCACCAACTATCAAGGAGTTTGATGGTTAGTATCAAGAAATACAAATTGAGTTGCTGGTTAGGATTTGGACGGCCCTGGAGACAGGATGACTCAGTATGCCTTTGTATTGCTGTCTTGACACCCCGGAGTGCCGCAGTAGCTAATACAGGAGCCAGCGGGACCTGTTTTATCATTCACCCATATCGGCCCTATTTTAAGTGAGGTAAACCGTCCCTAGTAGAGGTTCTCTAGGTTTGGGATATCTAGATAAGATAGTTATCGGGGTATAGTACCCACACCCGCCGTTTACTGCCCAGACATGCTGAAACGACTTTTAGGCGATCCTAACGCCCGTAAGCTCAAACGTTATCAACCTGATGTCAAGGAGATCGCCCTCCTAGAAGAGGAAACAAAGGCCCTTTCCGATGACGAGCTGCGGGGCAAAACTGCTGAATTCAAGCAGCGTCTTGAGGAAGACGAAGATCTCGACGATCTGCTCACGGAGGCATTTGCCGTCGTGCGTGAGGCGGGTCAGCGGGTCTTGGGTATGCGTCATTATGATGTACAGCTAATTGGCGGTATGGTCCTCCACGATGGCCAGATCGCCGAGATGAAAACCGGTGAGGGTAAAACCCTGGTGGCAACACTGCCCGCCTACCTGAACGCCCTATCAGGCAAAGGGGTGCACGTGGTCACCGTCAATGATTACCTGGCCCGTCGTGATGCGGAATGGATGGGACAGGTTCACCGCTTTCTAGGGCTTTCAGTGGGCTTGATTCAGCAGGGAATGAGTCCAACGGAGCGTCGTAAAAACTACGGCTGCGATATTACCTACGGCACCAATAGCGAGTTTGGGTTTGACTATTTGCGGGACAATATGGCCTCTTCCATTGATGAGGTGGTCCAGCGTCCGTTTAACTTTTGCATTATCGACGAAGTTGACTCCATCTTGATCGATGAAGCCCGCACGCCGCTAATTATCTCAGGGCAGGTGGATCGACCCCAGGAAAAATATGTGCAGGCGGCAGACCTCGCCCGCCAGCTAGAGACAGACGTTGACTACGAGGTTGATGAAAAAGCCCGTAATGTTCTCCTCACCGATGAAGGGTTTGAAAAGGCGGAAAATCTTCTCGGCGTCAGTGACCTTTTTGATCCAAAGGATCCATGGGCGCATTTTGTCTTTAATGCGGTTAAAGCAAAGGAACTGTTTGTCAAAGATGTTAACTATATCGTACGTAACGACGATGTGGTAATTGTTGACGAATTTACCGGACGGGTTATGCCCGGTCGTCGTTGGAGTGACGGTTTGCACCAGGCCATTGAAGCCAAGGAGCATGTAGATATTCAGCCAGAAACCCAGACCCTGGCTTCCATTACCTACCAGAATTTTTTCCTACTCTACGACAAGCTCTCGGGTATGACTGGTACGGCTAAGACCGAAGAGGCTGAGTTTGAAAAAATTTACGATATTGAAGTTACGATTATCCCCACCAACCGTCCCATCGCCCGTAAGGATGTGTCGGACGTGGTGTACAAAACTGAAATTGCTAAATGGAAGGCCCTGGCCCAGGAATGTGCAGAAATGCATGAAACTGGCCGTCCCGTGCTAGTGGGTACGACCAGCGTAGAAAAATCGGAGCTGTTGTCAGGACTCTTGCAGCAACTAAACGTGGAGCACAACTTGCTCAACGCCAAGCCGGAAAACGTAGAGCGGGAGTCAGAAATCGTCGCCCAGGCAGGTCGTAGCGGTGCCGTTACCATTGCCACCAACATGGCCGGTCGAGGAACGGACATTATTCTTGGTGGTAATGCTGACTATATGGCTCGCCTGAAAGTTCGAGAATATCTGATGCCCAAGATCGTTCGACCTGAGGACGAGCAGGGGTTTGGGGTTGCCAGGGTGGCCGCAGCTGGCGGTAAGAGCGCGGCTAAAGGCTTCCAGAGCAATGGCAAAAAACAAAAAACCTGGAAAGCATCCCCAGAGATTTTTCCTACTGAGCTGTCGACTGACACTGAAAAGGCCCTCAAAGATGCGGTCGCCTTTGCCGTCAAGACCTACGGCCCCCAAAGCCTATCAGAATTAGAAGCCGAGGATAAGATTGCCACCGCCGCCGAGAAAGCACCGACGGACGATCCGGCTATTCAAAAACTGCGACATGTCTACAGGCTTATTTTGGGTGAGTATGAAGCCCTTACTGACAACGAACATGACAGGGTGATCGAGCTGGGTGGATTACACGTTATCGGTACCGAACGTCATGAATCTCGCCGGGTAGACAACCAGCTGCGGGGTCGAGCCGGGCGTCAGGGAGATCCGGGTTCCACCAAATTCTTTTTGAGTTTGGAAGATAACCTCCTGCGCATCTTTGGCGGTGACCGGGTTGCCTCCCTGATGAATGCCTTCCGTGTAGAGGAGGACATGCCCATCGAGTCGGGGATGCTGACCCGTTCTTTGGAAGGTGCTCAAAAGAAGGTGGAAACCTATTACTACGACATTCGAAAACAGGTCTTTGAGTACGACGAGGTGATGAACAATCAGCGTCGTGCTATCTATGCTGAGCGGCGACGCGTTCTAGAGGGCGATAAGCTCAAGGAGCTTGTCATCGGCTATGGCGAACAGACCATGGATGATATTGTTGAAGCCTATATCAATCCTGAGTTGCCCTCAGAGGAATGGGACCTTGAAAATATTGTTGGCAAGGTCAAAGAGTTTATCTATTTGCTTGAGGATCTGAGCGCTGACCAGCTAGAAAATCTCTCCATGGGAGAAATCAAAACCTTTCTGAGGGAACAGGTACACATTGCCTACGACATCAAGGAAGCTCAGGTAGATAAGATGAAACCTGGCTTGATGCGAGAAGCGGAGCGATTCTTTATTTTGCAACAGGTGGATACCCTATGGCGGGAGCACCTGCAGCAGATGGATGCCCTTCGGGAAACCGTAGGTCTACGTGGCTATGGTCAGAAGGATCCGCTGATTGAATATAAAAGCGAAGGCTACGAGGTCTTTTTGGATATGATGACCGGCATCCGTCGTAATGTGGTGTACACCATGTTCCAATTTCAGCCACAGCCACCGCCGCAGGCTGCTCCTGCAGATGGTCCCATTGATGTAGAAGTGGTGTAAGTCCTAGACGGCGTTCTCTTCTAAATAGAGATTTATATCTTCAATAATGCGGGTCAGCTCTGCCTCGGTAGTTAGCCGGATGCGCTCGTCGCGCACCGTCAGCAGCAGCTTGGCTGCAAACGGACTCGGCCAAATATTGGGGTTGCAAAAGATTTCTAGAAACACATCCCCCGTGTGGCGATACTCGGTCGACTTTACGGGTTTTGGTTTGCTGGTGCCGGCGGCGGTCTTGGCTTTCAGGGTCTGGATTAATTCAGCTAGAGCCCCTTTTAGCTCTTGGGCTGCTGCAGTGGAAAAACTAAACTGAATGGAGCCTTGAACCAGATTTAGGGTGAGTTGGGAAGCCATAAAGACCAGCGGTGGAAATGCCTGCTGATCGTAGCGCTGGCCTTGAGCTGGAAACGTCACCGTTATAAAGGTTTAGGGTCTAGGACCCGTATGGATAAGTTTTGGTAACTTTGATTGCAGAAACTTATGGCTTTGGGGTGGTGGGTTGCACAGCTACCATGATTTGAACCTTGCCACGGCTGTTGATGACGCCCTTAGTTGTGAATAGTCCGCACGATCCAGTAGCTAATGGATAGGGCGAGGATAGCGACGGCCAGGCCAATTAGGCTAACGCCAGTTACTTTTTCTAGGTCCAGAATAATGATCTTGCGGGCCACCGCCGTTAGGGAGGTGACAATCACCAGCTCCACCTGCACCACATGTTTTTTGAGATAGGCGGTGATGTTTTCTAGAATTTCAAGGGCGATCAGTACACTTAGAAACAGGCCAAAAATCTCGCTGAGGGTGGCTTTGAAAAAACCAACAGGGCTAGGCTCCAAAAGTGCTACTGCCAAAAAGCGCACCAGGTCGATCATGATTACAAAGATCACAATCAGCATGGCAATGGACAGCAGCTTTGAGACAATGGTTTCGATGCTGCTAATGCCGTGTAAAAAGCTTTCGGCACTTAGCCAGTTCCATCGGTTGCCATTTTGGTTGCGGGCCATGTTAGCGCTCCAGAAAGCAAATCCCTAGGAGAACTATACAGGGGATGATGGGAGATATTGGGGAAATAGGGCGCTATTCCTGCCAGCATCTCCCAATCAGCCTACATAAACCGTCCGGCCATCTTGAGCATGTCGCCCATATCCACATCGCCGTCACCGTCGGAGTCTAGAAAAGCGTTTACCAGGGGATTTCCTTGGGCCTGGGTACCGGTTTTGGCCGCTCCCTGATTGAGAAACTTCATCACAATGGGAATGACCATGGGTAGCATGGCCTGTACCTGGGTGGCATCAAGACCGGTTTTTTGGGAGACGGCCGTTGCGATCGCAGCCTGCTGGTTCGGGCTAAATAGCTTGGGCAAAACCCCAGGACCGTCGGTTGTTCCCTGTCTTACCAGGTCCAGGACGACGTCCATCCCCTGGGACTGTTGTTTTTCCCGCAGGGCTGATTGCACATAGCCACCCACCACCGAGGCGGCCTGTTGAGTAGCTGAGCTGTTAGCATTATTGGCCTGAGCAACCTGCTGCGCCATTGATACAATTTGGCCGAGCTGACCGACGCTAGCTTCGCGATTGGGGTCCTGGATGGCCCCCATAACCTGATCAAATATTCCCATGGGAATCTAAGGTGTCCTTGGTTAGCAACAATAGTTTGGCATAGCACTTGGCTTGCCCTATGTATAGTAAAACGCCAGGTAGGATAAAAAATAACAGCATCCTTGCCTGCAAACATCGGCTATGGGACTTAGATATTTTTGGGTGGATAGACGGCGTTGGATAGAGGTAACCATCACATAACCCCATGAAGCGACCTCTAATTATCGCCGTTGCCGTTTTGATCTTTCTGGGGGTGCTGCTTTGGTTAGTCAGCACCCTGGGGACCCTGTATGCGGGGTTGGCCACCCTTCATCCCTGGCTGGCCCAGGGGCTGACGGCGTTGCTGGCGGTGCTATTGCTAGCCGCATTGGGGGTGGTGGTCTACTATGGCTGGCTGTTTTTGCGATCGCGCCGCCCCCAGCCGCCGCCCTTGCCTAAAACCACCAACGAAGCCGCCGTTGCCCATCTGCAAAGTCTCGACCAGCAGCTCAGCCAAATTCAAGACAAAGTGGCCCGCCAGGCCCTGATAGAACGCGCTAAAACGGTTACCCACGCCTTTGAGAAGCAGCGGCTGCATCTGGTGATTGTGGGTAGCGGCTCCGTTGGCAAAACCTCCCTGGCCAACGCCCTCATGGGGGAAATGGCGGGGGCCACCGCCGTGACCAAGGGAACGACACAGCAACGGCAGGACTACCGGGTGGCGATTCCAGCCATTGATGGGGAAATCATTCTCAGTGACAGTCCGGGGCTGCTGGACGCCGGAGCCACCGACGAGGCCAGCCGCACCCTAGCTACCCAGGCAGATCTGCTGCTGTATGTGGTAGACAACGATCTGCACCGGTCCCAGTATGAGATTTTGAGACAGCTGCTGGCGGTGGGCAAACGCACCCTGGTGGTCCTTAACAAAATTGACCTATATACCGACGAGGACGCCCAGCTGCTGGTGGAGCAGCTGCGGCGGCGAGCCGGTCTAGACCCCGAAGATGTGGTTGCGATCGCAGCCCGGCCCCAGGATCAACCCACCCCCGCAATCCAGCCCCTGATCGACCGCATTATTGCCATTTTGCGAGCCGAGGGCCGCGATCTCATTGCCAACAACATTTTGCTCCAGTCCCAGCGACTCAGCACCGAAGCCCAACAGCTGCTCAGCCAGCAGCGACAGCAACAGGCCAGCGCCATTGTCGATCGCTACCAGTGGATTGGCGCTGGGGTGCTGGCTGCCACCCCCCTGCCTGGGGTGGATATGCTAGCCACCGCCGCAGTCAATACCCAAATGGTGGTGGAGCTAGGCCAGGTTTATGGCATTGCCGTCAGCATTGACGACGCTCGTACCTTGGCTGTGTCCCTAGCCAAAACCATGGGCAGCCTGGGTCTAGTCAAGGGCGCCCTCAAGCTTTTAACCGTGGGACTACAGGCCAATCTGGCGACGGCGGTGGCGGGAAAACTGCTGCAGGGGGTGAGCGCCGCCTATCTCACCCGCATTGCCGGCAAAAGCTTTATGGACTATTTCCAGAACCAGCAGGACTGGGGGGATGGTGGGATGCAGGCGGTGGTTACCAAACACTACCAGCTCAGTCAGCGGGACCAAATTGTCCAGCAGTTTATCCAGCAGGCCCTGGCCTCTGTGCGTAGTTAATCTGTAATTACCCGCAAACCATAGTCAAATAAACTAGAGCTGTTATATCGTGAAGACTCCAGTGTGTCCCCTGCCGCCGTAGTCTATCGTCAGTCCCCATGACCGCCAATCAGAATCAGCAGCATGCCCCCAATGCTGTCAAATCGGCCAAGCGCACTCCCACCTTTTTGATTATCGGGGTGCAAAAAGCAGGAACTACATCTATTTATAACTATCTAAAGCAGCATCCCCAGATATATATGAGCCCCGTCAAAGAGACGGGATTCTTTGAGCGGGATTGGGAGCAGACTCCAGCTGACGTGCAGCGTCGAAAAAAAAACGGTATTGTCACCTGGGACCGGTATCAGCAGCTGTTTGATGGTGCCACAGAGCAGCACCTCGCCCTGGGGGAAGCCTCCCCCAACTACATGCTCAACTATCGTTCATCCGCCGAACAAATCCAGCGCCGTCTCCCCGAGGCTAAACTGATTGCCGTGCTGCGAAATCCGGTACAGCGCGCCTGTTCTGACTACTTGATGCATTTGCGGGACGCGGTGGGTAAACCCACTCCCCTGGCTGAACAGGTGCGCAGCCGAGGCCATGCCTCCTATATGCTGCTCAAGGGCAAGTATTATGAGCCGCTCAAATACTTTATGGACAGGTTTGGTCGCAGCCAGGTAGATGTCTTTCTATATGACGATCTGCGCCAGAATTCCCAAGGGTTTATGCAGGAGCTGTACCGGTCCGTTGGCGTTAGCCCCGACTTTATAGCCAACACCTCTAAACAGGCTCAGACTGCCAAAGTGCCTAAAAATCAAACTGTAAATCGGTTGTTAAAAACCAAAAATCCGATCCGCACCGTGGCCACCGGCATGATGCAGATTGTCCCCAAGCCCCTTAGAAATCAGCTACGCGCGGGGCTGATTGCCTTAAACTCCCAGGACAAGACCCAGGCCAAATTTACAGAGGAAGATATCATTCTGCTGCATCAGTACTATCGTGATGATATTCTGCAGCTGCAGGATCTGCTCCAGCGGGATCTGTCCGCCTGGTTAGAAGAAAATCGCCAATAGCGCTGGTCCCAGGCTACCAATCGGGGCGGGTACCATTTCCCCACGAAAGTCGAGGAGCTGCACCAGCAGCAAATAGGCTATGGCCAGTATGAGGGAAATTGCGCCGGTAATAATCGCAACAATTTTTGAACGATCCATTGTTAAGGGGGTAGGCTAACGTTTTAACGTAGGGTGAGTGGCTCTGGCCATCCAGGCATTGATCAGCGGCTCGCCCCTCAACTATACCGACTAGACCATACCTAATGGGGACAGTGCCCCATTGAGGGTGATATTTTTTGTGAGTTCATGGATGCCGTTTCTTCTGCTGGTGCTAATCCTACTGCCATTGTGCATCGCCCGGTTATTGTCAAAACCGAGGACCTCAGTAAGACCTATCGTACGGGCTTCTGGCTAAATCAGCAGGTGGCTTCGCTGCAGCGATGTTCGCTGACGGTTTATCAGGGTGAAACCTTTGGCCTGCTGGGCCCCAACGGGGCGGGTAAAACCACACTGCTCAAGCTGCTGCTGGGGATTATTCGCCCCACCTCAGGCAGCGCCCAGCTGTTTAATCAGCCCGCTGGTGACCGGACGATCAAACAGCAGATCGGCTATTTGCCAGAAAATCCTTACTTTTATGACTACTTGACGGGCTGGGAGTTTTTGACGTATTCCGCTGGCCTGTTTAATATCCCGGCATCCCTATATAAACAGCGAATTCCGGAGCTGTTGGATCGAGTTGGGCTCTCCCGACAAACGGCGATTAAAAAACAGCTGCGACAATATTCTAAGGGGATGCTGCAGCGGATTGGCATGGCCCAAGCCCTAATCAACGATCCAGACATTATTTTTTTGGATGAGCCCATGTCGGGGTTGGACCCCGTCGGTCGCTACCAGGTGCGGGAGGTGATTTTATCCCTAAAGGAGCAGGGTAAAACTATCTTTTTTAATAGTCATGTTTTATCGGATGTGGAGGTGATTTGCGATCGCATCGCCATCCTCGACCAGGGCAGCCTGATTGCCCAGGGCAGTCTGTACGACTTGCTGGGTGCCCCCGATGCCTACTTTGTCAAAGGCCAGGGGGGGAGCCTGGATGTCCTTAAAAAATGGCTACACAATCTCACCTTTGAAGGGGGCTATTGGCAGGGCTATCTTCCAGGTAGCCCCTACGACTTTATTGCCAGTGTCCGGCTAATGAATGGCACCTTGATCACCCTTGACCTCAGTCGTCTCTCCCTCGAAGAGTTCTTTATTGAGCAAATCAA
>JBCDJC010000172.1:0-10669 GCA_038748225.1 Cyanobacteria bacterium P01_H01_bin.26
GCACTTGGGCGGATGTCATCAACCGTGCCAACCTGGGTATGGAAGTCATGCACGAGCGTAATGCTCACAACTTCCCCCTCGACTTGGCCGCTGGTGAAGCAGCTCCTGTCGCCATGGTTGCTCCTTCCATCAACGCCTAGTCAGACACTTTGACCCTAGTGTTGGTCTGATTAGTTGAATGAGCGCTCCCTATTGGTTTAGGGGGCGCTTTTTGCTTTTAAGGTAATTTGCTGAAATGGCTGGACTAACTGGTATATAGAAAGTGTCTTCTTGCGATCATGCGTTGCCCACCTACTTACGGCATACTCATTGCATATCAGGTAGTGCCATAGACCATGTTAGATATTGAATTTTTTAGTGACGAAAAGCAGCCTGTGTACCGTGTGGAAGTAGCCGATACGTTTTTGCTGTGGCTTGCTCGTACCGACTTTGCCCACATTGGTGAGGAAATATCTACGGATATATCTATTAACGGCAAGCCATCGACCCTACCCCTAGTACGCCTAGCTCCGTCAATTCGGAAAACGTTTGTAGAGTTTTTTACGGAGTCTGTGGTGCTGCATACCAAGCAAATACTCTGCCAGTTGGAGCAAGATCGGCTGCAGGCAGAGCTGGTGTATCGACTAAAAAAGCTAATTGAACTGCTAGACTGCCTAAAAAATGAAGAGTATCAGTACCTGCAGCGAGTTTAGCCACTGCTAATTTGGAGGATGAATCGAGCTGTCGAAAATGCTATATGCCCTGCCGATGAAGTCATAGTTTGAATTAGCTATGCAAACCTTAGCCTGAAGTCTATTCCGCGGCTATTTTTCTAAAGACTAGTATGGCGCTCGGTCCCTTCATCCCCTATAATTATGGACTGGAATATTTCTAAATTGGGAGACTAAACGTCTATGGCGCGATATAGAGGTCCTCGCCTCCGCATCACTCGCCGCTTGGGTGAACTACCCGGCTTAACCCGCAAGGTTGCCCGTAAGGCTTACCCTCCTGGTCAGCACGGTCAGGCGCGGAAGAAAAAATCTGAATACTGTATTCGTCTAGAAGAGAAGCAAAAGCTTCGCTTTAACTATGGCGTATCTGAGCGTCAGCTGCTGCGCTACGTGAAGAAGGCACGTCGTGCAAGCGGCTCTACTGGGCAGGTAATTCTGCAGCAGCTGGAAATGCGATTGGATAACACTATTTTCCGACTGGGCATGGGACCTACCATTCCCGCTGCTCGTCAAGTTGTAAACCACGGTCACATTACGGTCAACGGTCGCGTTGTTAGCATCCCTAGCTATCAGTGCCGCCCTGGCGATGTTATTGGTGTTCGCAACAAAGATGCTTCGAAGGCGCTGGTGGAGGCCAACTTGGAATTTCCCGGTTTGGCCAATATCCCTACCCATCTTGAGTTTGATAAAG
Organism: Cyanobacteria bacterium P01_H01_bin.26; assembly: GCA_038748225.1. GTDB lineage: Bacteria > Cyanobacteriota > Cyanobacteriia > Phormidesmidales > Phormidesmidaceae > Leptothoe. The sequence goes on from JBCDJC010000172.1 coordinate 1,402, forward strand.
CCAAACTTGAAGCCAAGGTGAACAGCATTATTGAGCGTGAGTGGATAGCTCTCAATGTGAACGAGCTACTTGTGGTTGAGTACTACTCCCGCCAAGCGTAGATCTGCTGTCGCTCGAATGCGTTGGCATACAGCTACTGTATTCTTACCGCGCTAGTTTAGTTATTTCCATAGCCTCTAGGGTCCGTCAGCCCTGGGGGCTTTTTGTCTGTTGACACTCCATCAGCTAGCTGCTGCTACAGAGGCATCCACGATAGAACAATCGGTTCTCCTTCGACCAGACCGAGGTGCAATTTATAGATAAATTCGTATCTATCCTCGTTTTTATCCCAGGCTGTGATCCATAGCTGATAAGCACGGACGTTATGTTTGTGGCTTGGCAGTGGGCGGATGACGTCTATTTGATAGCCACGATAGCTGTGTAAAAGATCGGCAACGGCAGCGATCACCGCCGATGTGTAGTGTTGCTCTGGGTAGAACTTGGAAAGTGTCATGGTGCATGCTTGGGAGGGATTAAAGCTCTAACCTACGTGACGCTACGTAGACTGTCTAAAGTTGCTGGTGATGTATGAAGTTTTGAACAAGAGGGATTGGGTTGATGGGTACAGAAATGGCCAGGATTCAAAATTTGCTGAAGTTGTCCCAGCAGATGACCGAGGCCGATGTGATGGCCGGTTTACCGTTGGCTGTGGTTGAACGGCTAAAAACAGAGCCAAACACTCCGCTGGTGGCTGCTTTGAGTCTAAGTGACGCTTTTTGGACAGAAAATCCCTACAAAGGTGAAAAGGGGGCTTCGCGGGCTGTTCGAGTTGTTCGCCGTGATGAAGCATTAATTAGAGCGCTGGCTTTCTATCGTCTCAAAGGCGGCAAAGATCTGGAAAAAACGGCCGTCTTTTTTGAAGAAACCTTTGCTGCAGCCGGTGATCATGACGGTAAGGTTGGCTACTCGCCCTAAGTAAAGATGATGAATCCGGTATGAATTGATGCTGGCAAGATCTGACCTTATGTAAAGGATTCATGACATATTATGTATATTCCGTAAGGTCCAAGTATCTTTTTGATAAGTGTCTTGGGCGTAAACGCTGAAAAATCTTAAATTTTTTACGCTAATTTGATAGTTTACGCCTAAGTAGTGTTACGGAACTTATGTTTTTTAGGTATTTATGCAATGTTAATTACGAAATTTATCCTGAACATTTCGTAATATTGCGTTTGTAAGTCCCAATAAGGTCGCTTTGGCATGACTCTTTCGCTCCCAACTAAAGAGAAAGCTTCATCTGTAAATTCTTCTGAATCGAAAAACATTTTCAAGAAAAGTCAGCGTATTTTGCTCTGGGCCTGGCTCCCGCTTCTTGCTGCAGGGGTAGGTGTAGGTGCTGTGTATCGTTATAGCGATCACAACATCGAGCAAATGGCGCTTCAAACTCCCGATGAGGAGTCGGTGTTTACTGGCTCAAATATTAGTTTTCAGCTCGACGATAATTTTCAAACTAACTTTCAAACTGACGTTGCTTTTGACATTGCCGGTCCCGATGGGGAGACTACCCTGCATCTGCGTGATATTGATCTGAGCCGATTTATTCCGCAGGTGCCGGAAATGGCTGAGGGTAACCCCGAACTAACGCGGTGGTTTCTGACCGAGCGTGAATTCAACCGGCAGCGGGTAATGTTTTCAGTCGGTTCCGAACACATTGACGTGCCTGGTGGATTTGGTGGCTATAGTGAAGATCAGCTGTCGATCGGTCTGACCAATAATTGTTTGGGGGCCGGCTACTGGGAACTGGCGATCTATGCTGAGACACCAACGGGTAGAGAGACGGTCTACCAGGGGTATTTTGATTTTGCTAAAGGTACCTATGCGGACATGGTGTCCCAGTTTAACTCTACGAGCTATATCTCCCAGGCTCGTAACATGGAAGCATGGCCAGGATTTCGTTTCCTGAATGGCATGGCGTTTGACATAGGCGCCCTCAGAACGGTCACCAGTGAATCTGAAGTGGAAGCTACCGATTGGGCTGATGAGGAGATCATGGCCTTCGGGGAGCAAGAGAAAAAGGCAAATCTGATAATAGGGGAAATAGCGGGACCGACCTGGGCCGATCTGAGAGCTTCGGATCTAAAATTTCAAACCTTTGTGCCTCCCGGTATTTACGACCCAGATATTCACTGGGGTTCTGACTACACTCAAATTTCTACCCTCGATCGGGTAATCGGGCGTGAGATTGAGTCACCACTGACAACTGACCCCCTAAAGGAAGTTGAGCTTGTATTTGATGGCAGTCAGGGAACCCGTAAGCTCATTTTGACTGGTTTAGATATGGAGGCCATTCCCCAGCTAGAAGCTGAGAGCTACAGCGACGGTATCTATATGCCCTTAGGCTTTGGAACTCCTTTTACTCAAGACTATGAGGATTTGAAACAGATCAATCCGACGGAGCACCCGTTTATGAGCGTGGTTCTAGACGGTGAAAACCGCGTTGTTGACTACCGTCGTGACATTGGTATCAATGGGATCGTGCTTCATCGTGATATTGAAGATCCTGATGTCTTGCACGTGTATCCGATGTCCTTTGAGCGAATTACGCTGGTGGGTCACTACACTGTGAATCTCTCGGAGATCTAAGGGTAGCCGTTGATTTTTGCTGACTAATTGGGCTCCTCAGAAAACTGTTTTCTGAGGAGCCCAATTTTTGTCTTATTGGTTTATGGGTAGTACTGCGTCAAACGTAAGCTTGTGGCTGAGGTTATTTGTTATGACTTGTCTACTTGTGGTGGTTGATCACATGGGGAATTAGGGAGTGCGGTTTTTCTAGTTCATAGTTTTTCATAATGGTGTCGTCCCCCATGATGTCTCTGGGAGCGCCATCGGCAACAATCTTTCCTTGATACATGATCAAAGTGCGATCGCAAACCTCCAACAAAAACTCTAAATCGTGGGATGCGATTACCATGGTCTGTTGCAGACTTTGCATAAAGGTGATCAACCGTCGTCGGCTGCGAATATCAAGGCTGGCGGTAGGTTCATCATAGAGAACAATCTTGGGCATCATCGCCAAGAGTCCGGCGATCGCCACCATCTGTTTTTCGCCTCCGGACAAATGGTGGGGAGGCCGTTCTGACAGGGGATTTAGGCCGGTCATGGTCATGACTGACTCTATCCGCTCATCTACCTGTTGCGGACTCAGCCCCATGTTGTTCGGACCAAAGCGAATGTCTTCTTGCACCGAAGCCGAAAAAAGCTGGCTATCGGGATTCTGAAACAACAGCCCAATTTGGGGGTTAAACCCACCGGCTACCACCGGTTTGTTCATCAGCCGTACGCTGCCGCTGGTGGGGGTCAGGGCTCCGCAGAGGGTCATAAATAAAGTTGTCTTGCCGCAGCCATTGTGGCCGATAATGCCTACCCGTTCACCGGGGGCAATACGCAAACAGATATTGTCCAGTACCTGTAGACGGTCAGGATAGGAAAAACAAAGATGGTCAATGTCAATGGCTGGTGTTGTTGCCTCAGGGGCGCGAGCAATCTTTTTCTTAGGCAGCAGGGACGTCATAGACACTACTCAGGAAGCAAGAAAGAAAAGGGTTAGACGATATTTATGAATGTTGTGTTAAAGAAAAAATTTAGAAAAACCTATGTAGCATTAGCGGCTGGGCCGACTCATGGGAACTGTAATGCGATCAAAGTCAGGGCAATGGTAGCGCATAATCCTACGGCTGCGACATCCAGGGGATGACCCCAGCCCCTCAGCTGGGACGAAACACGGCGAGCGTTGCCGTAGCCCCGCAGCCGCATTGCCTTGTAAACCCTTTCCGACTGCTCATAGCTGCGCACCAGCAGGGTTCCCGTAACGGCGGCTAGCTGCTGCCAACTCCGGGCGTTACCCCTGGGGTGAAAGCCTCGAAGCCGCATGGCCTGGCGTAGATTGTCCAGCTGATCGGCCATATCGAACAGGTACCGATAGGCCAGCAGAGCCATCTCTGCTAGCAGCGGCGGTAGCCCCAGGGAAACCAGGGTATCGATCAGGGTTAATAGGGGTGTGGTGCCGAGCAGCAGCATTCCCACCGTAACGATAGAGAGAAAGCGACCGGCAATCAGTATCATCGAGAGCAACCCTTCCTGGCGAATAGCCAGTGGCCCCCATTGCCAAAGAATGGTGCTGCCCGCTAGCAGAGGCAGGGCAATTACCATGCCTAGTAAAAACAATCCGGGATAGCGTAGTCGCGATCGCAAAAAGGATCCAGGTAGCCCCGACAGTAGGTACAGAACTGCTGTGACCAGTAAGCAAATGGGCACCAGCTTGATCTGCTGGACGCTGGCAAATCCGAGCATTAGGGTTCCCAACCCTACCAGCTTGGTTCGAGGCCACCAGCGATGTAATGGAGACTCGAGTCCCACATAGGTATCTACGGTTAATCGCATAGCCGCTCTCCCGCTGGTCTGGCTGCTTGGTTAGGTACTGGCTGACTGGGGGGAGCGGCAGCGAGTCCGGTCAGCAGTTCTGGTTTTGTTCGGTGTAAAAAGGTCACCAGCAGCGCCGTAAAGATGCCTTCAACAATAACTAAGGGGCCATGGGCAATGCCAAGGGTGAGCAGCGCGGTGCGCTCAGTGGCCATATCAAAGCCAACGGGGACAGCAAAGATCAGCAGGCTGATAAACATCGTTACAGCCAGGGCCATTCCGACAGCCCCAGCCAAAAATCCGCTGATCCCGTAGCGGACTGCCGAGGTGAGGGAGCGGGGCAGCCAGCGTCGCAGTTGAAAAACGCCGTATCCCACCAGCGCGGGTATGCCAATGATGATGGCATTTACCCCTAGGGTCGAGAGGCCACCATGGCCCAAAAATAGGGCCTGAAAAAATAGGCCAATTAAAATTGCTAGAAAGGCATAGTAGCCCAACACGGCCCCTAAAAGACCGCTGAGTACCAGATGCAAACTCACGGGGGGCAGAGGAATCTGAATGGATGAGGCCACAAAAAAGGCCGCTGCCAGCAGGGATGCTTTGGGCATCTGAGCGGTCGGGTTTGGATGTCGATTAATCTGCCTTAGACAGTGCCAGGTAACTAACCCGCTAAGACCATACCCAGCAATGCAGAGCTGAGGCGGTACAAAACCATCTGGAATATGCACTAGGACTGTTTACCTCGCGAAAAAAATAAGGCCGTACCCACTAGTCCCCACAGGGCGGCTCCGGCGCTGGCCCAGCGCTGTAAAGGATTGGTCGACAGCTCGGACGAGGCTACAGCCGTCGGCTCAGCCTGGGTTGTTTCCACAGGCACACTTACCGAGGTACCATGGCCCGCCTGGCGAATAACCACGTCCCAATTACCAGTCGTATCGGGGTTAAATACGAATTCTCCTGCTTCGTTGGTTTGGCCGGTGGTCCAAGGCTCCTCTGGGTTTTCGGGACTATAGACCACTACTTGGGCCAGCGCCATGGGCTCTCCTGATGAGTAGCGGGCCTCAACGGAAAATGTCCGGGTGACAGTTGCGATCGCACCGTGGCTCCAGGCTGGCTGACTGTACAGCAGCACCAGTCCCAGCCCGTTGAGTACGATACGCAAGGGGCTGTCCCGCAAATATTTAAATCTGACTAAAGACTCCCTGAAGGGGGTAACCATTATGGAACGCTTAGGGGTTTTCCCCAATCAGTAAATCGTGTTCGCTCCCGTTGATTCAATGCCCCGGGGGGGGAAATTTGATACGAACTACCCCCCATAAACAAACGCGCCGGTTCCTAACAAAGGATACCAGCGCGTTTAACGAAATCGAAAGACTCAATTAACCCTGTAAAAGGGATAAAGAAGTTAACGCTTTTTAGCGAATGTTCGTGGCTGAGAGTCGGCTTGCCAGTAATTCAGGGGCGGTTAGAACCTGGGCATAGAAACGACCGTGGTCAGCATCTTGAGCCAGGCGGATGTTTTGAACCCGCTGAGCAATCTCAGTGCTCTTTACATCGTAGGTTTGGGTGGCCAGCTTAGGATAGAGACCAATGCCAATGATGGGCACCAGCAGGGAGATCGCAACAAAAGCTTCGCGGGGCTTGATATCCCAAGAAGAATTGTTAGGGACTTCTAGCTCACCAGCGCTGCCAAAGAAAATGCGACGCAGCATCGAGAGCAGATAAATCGGAGATAAAATTACGCCAATTGCCGCCAGGATAACAATGCCAGCCTTAAAGGCTGCGCTGTAAGCATCGGTGGTCGAAAACCCAAGAAAGACCGCTAGCTCAGCCACAAACCCGCTCATTCCAGGCAGGGCCAGGGAAGCCATGGCACCAGCGGTGAACAGACCAAAGGCAACCGGCATGGCATTGCCCAGACCACCCATTTTGTCCATGGACAGGGTGTGGGTACGCTCGTAGGCTACACCTGATAGGAAAAACAGCACCGCTGCAATCAATCCGTGGGAAATCATCTGCAGTAGGGCACCGCTGAGGCCCAAGGTGTTGAAAGCAGCCAACCCTAGAAGCACAAACCCCATGTGGGCTACGGAGGAATAGGCCATGCGTCGCTTGAGGTTATCCTGACCAAAGGCCGCTAAAGACGCATAGACAATGTTGATCACACCAAGGATTGCCAGGATGGGAGCAAAGTAAACATGGGCATCGGGCAACATTTCGATGTTCATGCGGATAAGACCGTAGCCTGCCATCTTGAGCAGTACGCCTGCCAAAATCATGGAAATGGGGGCAGGTGCCTCGCTGTGGGCATCGGGCAACCAGGTATGGAAGGGAAAGATCGGCAGCTTGACACCAAAGGCAATCAAAAAGCCAGTGTAGGCAAACAGCTGCATCGGTAGTGAATAGTCTTTTGCTGCAAGCTCACTAAAGTCGAAGGTGAGATTATTGCCGTAAAAGGCCATACCCAAGGCCGCTAGCAGAATGAAAATAGAACCGATGGCGGTGTAGAGAATAAACTTAGTCGCTGCGTAGAGTCGCTTTTGACCGCCCCAGATAGAAATCAACAGATAAACCGGTACCAGCTCCAGTTCCCACATGATGAAGAACATCAGCAGATCCTGGGTCAAGAAGACCCCAACCTGGGCGCTGTACATCAGCAGCAGCAATGAAAAATAAAGCCGGGGCTTGCGTTCGATATTCCAGGAAGCGACGACCGCCAATGTGGTTACCAGCCCGCTCAAAATAACCAGGGGCATGGACAGACCGTCAGCTGCCAGGGACCAGTTAAGGCCAATTTGAGGAATCCAAGTGTAGCTGTCAACCAGCTGTAGCCCAGACTGACTGAGGTCGTAATAGTTAGCAAATGTATAAAGAATGAGGCCAAACTCAGCTAAGCAAGAGCCGAGGGTATACCAGCGTAGGGTTTTACCTTGGCTGTCTGGAAGTAAAGGAATAGGAATAGCGGCTAGCAGGGGAAATAATACTAGCGCTGTTAGCCAAGGGAAGTGTTCAACAATCATGCCAACTCATGCGTACAACTCATTATTCAGAGGCGCGTTTTGCCGAGAGGCAGTTGGTCTAGCTTGAAGCAAAAAGGCTTATTCTCTGCAACGTACCCGGTTAGGGGAACTACTGGTTTCGCGGCGGCCCTAATCAAAGAGGTCGGGGGAACTCAGAAGTACGTATGCACTAAAAAAACACTAGGCTAACTTACCGGACGGCAATGAGGATAAATACCTATTGGATTACGCCCAGTCACAGTATATGTAATTTGGTTAACTTTTGATAAGGTCAAAAGGCGTAAATAACCATTTGTTTTTCTTAACAACCTTATATATAAAGCTCTTGGGAAGATGCGGGTGTGCCATACACGCCAATTGCTTTGGGTGTGATCAATCACATTTATGTGAATCTATATTGATAAAAAATTATCCAGATAATTTTGCCTATGGGAGCAGTTCATGGGGTATTCGCTCAGATAGACCTCAGCTGAGCCGTGCCTGGGTGCCGTTGAGATCAATCGCTAATGGCTGGACGGTGTGGGGAATATTGGCTGATGTCCAGGGGGTGCCTAGATTTTGGCAAACGGTATCTACTGATTCTGGGCTGGTGAGGGTGAGAAGTGTTGGGCCAGCGCCGCTGATGACGAGACCCCACGCTCCGGCGGCAAGGGCGCTGGCATGGATGTCGTCGTATTTGGGGATAAGGGCTTTACGGTAGGGCTGGTGAATGCGATCGCACAGAGCCCCGGTCAGCCAATCGCCATTGCCGCTGGCTAGGGCCTGGGTTAACAGGGCTAGGTGGGCAGCGTTGAATATGGCATCGGTGCGGCTGTAGCTATCAGGTAGAACTCTGCGGGCTTCGCTAGTGGCTAGCTCAAAATCGGGGATAGCGACGATGGGAACGATGGCGTTATGCCAAGGGATTTGGCAAAGGGTCAGGGTGTTGTCGCTATAGGCCGCGAGGCGACAGCCGCCGAGGAGCGCAGGAACGACGTTGTCAGGATGGCCTTCTAGGTCGGTGGCCAGGACGGCTAGCTGGTCAATGTCTAAGGGGCTACCTGTCAGCAGGTTGGCCCCCACCAGTCCGCCAACGATGGCGGTGGATGAGCTGCCGAGACCCCGGGACAGGGGGACATGGAGGTCGATATCGATGTGGACCGGTGGGGTTGGTTTGTTGAGGTGGTTGTAAAACGCTGAGAAGGATTGGTAGACGAGGTTGTCGGGACCGTTGCTGAGACGCTTGGCTTCGTTGCCGGTGATGGTAATGTTCAGGGTTTCAGCCGGGGTGAATTTGAAATGGTTATGGATAGTCAGGGCTGCGCCAAGGCAGTCAAAGCCGGGACCGATGTTGGCGGTGGTTGCAGGGACTGTGACTTGGGCGGTTTGGGGCATGGTGGAGTCTTTGAATTTTTTTGTGATTTTCTTTTGCCAAGGGAGCGGCGGGTGATTGCCCATGTCGGAGTCGATATTTTAGCTCCGTAGGCTGGGTTGGCTAAACCTAGCAGGGCAAGCCGTTAAAGATATCTGTCGGAAATCTCATCTAGATAGACCTTTTGGGGATGCCGGATCGGAGGCCAAATCTCGGCGTGGGGGGATCTCAATCAGTAGAGGTTTTTTCTGGGGCAGGGTGATGGCGCGCTCAGGGATATGGTTGCCGAGACCCAACAAAAAAAGACACCTTTATGGGGGCTCCCTTCTGGGAGTTCCTGGCCAGCTGCAAAGACTACGCTCCAATCAGTATTTCAGATCAGAAGTATCCGTGGCTATCGAGGGCCGCCTTTAGTCGGGCGATGATAGCAGGAACTGCGATCGCACCGAGATCTCCTTCCTGCCGTGTCCGAATGCTAAGGCTATTGGACTCAACTTCC
>JBCDJC010000173.1:0-10646 GCA_038748225.1 Cyanobacteria bacterium P01_H01_bin.26
ACTTACTGCACCGCTTTACCAGCGATGCTGCCGTTAGCGATAGCCTGCTGCTGGGGTAGAAAGAGCAGCCCACGGCTGAAAAACCCGTTGGGAATCGAAGTTTTTTAACCTACTGGCCCAGTAACGCAGTAAATAACCCCTCATCCTATCAATATCTTTCGGGTCTGGCTCAAATCAGTCCGAGGGAACGTCTAAAAACTTAATGTAACTAAGTGCGACACGGTTAAACTTATCCGGAAATCTAACTGCGATTTTGTCACTCTTGATGCAGCCCAGCCCATATGAATCAATTACTCTAGGTCTCATGAATTTAACTGTCCCAGAAGACAAAAGGAGGGCCAGGCCCAAAAAATAAAAAATACTTCTAATAAAAGTTACATTACTTAAAATATGCTAATCTAGGTCTACACAAATGCAGCATCACTATTTTTTAGCCAGTTCGCAGCCGCTGTTTCTCGGTCCAATAGATTCGACGGTTGCCCGCATTGTTAGCATCTCCAGGGTTATACAAATTCTATTTCGTGGGCACAGCGAAACATTCTAGGTACTCAATCCGACAGATGTTTCAAAGGTCCGCTTCACTGCTTGTAGCTCAACACACCTCTTGACTCTGTTTTTGTCCACTGTGTCTTTTCCCTAACCGGGGAGAGCTGTCACATCGTCTCTGTAGTTTGCGCTCTGTCACATTTATGAAAGCTCCTCAAACGTCCAGCGATTTAGTTCGCACGTATCTTAAGGAAATTGGGCGAGTACCGCTGTTAACCCATGAGCAAGAGGTTGTTTATGGGAAACAGGTGCAAAAACTCGTTGCTCTGCAGGCTCACCGCACTGAGCTGAAGGAGCGTTTAGACCGCGAACCTACCCATCAGGAATGGGCCGAAGCCGCCGAGCTTTCCGTCGATGAAATTACCCAAATCATGGACGCGGGCGAACTCGCTAAGCGACGCATGGTGGAGGCGAACCTGCGTCTTGTAGTTTCGGTGGCGAAGAAGTACATCAAGCGCAATGTAGACCTGCTGGATCTGATTCAAGAAGGCACCATTGGTATGCAGCGCGGTGTAGAAAAGTTTGACCCGCTCAAGGGCTACCGGTTTTCCACCTATGCCTATTGGTGGATCCGCCAGGCAATTACCCGAGCCATTGCGGAGAAAAGCCGCACTATTCGTCTGCCGATTCACATTACCGAAAAGCTCAACAAAATTAAAAAAGCCCAGCGTCAGCTTTCTCAAAAGCTGGGGCGAGCGGCTACCGTTGTCGAACTAGCCGAGGAAGTCCAACTCACCCCCAAACAGGTGCGAGACTATTTAGAAAAGTCTCGCACGCCGCTGTCCTTAGATTTGCGCATTGGCGACAACCAGGATACAAATTTGGGTGACCTGCTAGAGGATCCGGGTCAATCCCCTGAGGATTTTGCCACCCAGTCACTGCTGCGCAAGGATCTCGATCGGCTGATGTCGGAGCTGACACCCCAGCAGCAGCGGGTGCTGCATCTACGGTTTGGCCTAGACGACGGCAAGCACATGACCCTAGCTAAAATTGGTGAAATGCTCAGCATCAGCCGTGAGCGGGTACGCCAGATCGAGCGCGAGGCGCTAACACGGTTACGTAAGCGTCAGGGGGATATGCGTGAGTACCTGGCAAGTTAGCCGCGGCCGTTTATACGATTAGAGCCTGACTATCAAAGGATGCGCCTAGGACGCATCCTTTATTTTTTGTGGCGTTGCTAGGCCAAACCATGGTTTCACCGGCACGATGCCGGTGTTTCTCAAGTTTTAACAGATCGGTTCAGCCTCTAAATCAGCCGCGTTTTTTTGTAGTCTGTATTTATAGTCTGTAAAAACGACTAGGGAGGTAACAATGACAGCATCACCGCAGATAGCACCCGACCAAACCATACAACTAATACCCAATGGTCCTGAAATTCCACCGTTGGGTGTAGGCACCTGGTCGTGGGGAGACTCTTTGTTTTGGCAGTACGGCAAAGAGTACGGCGTGGACGATGTGCAGCAAGCGTTTACCGCATCCCTGGCGGCGGGGATCACGTTTTTTGATACGGCTGAAATCTACGGTCTGGGCAAATCGGAGGAACTGCTGGGGCAGTTTATCCAAGCGACGGCGGCTCCTGTGGCGGTGGCAACCAAATATTTTCCACTACCCTGGCGGTTCAAAGCCCAGTCTGTTGCCGATGCTCTCACCGCTAGCCTCAAACGATTACAAATGGCGACGGTGGCCCTGTATCAGGTGCACTGGCCTTTTGATTTTTTGATGGGGCAAAAAACGCTGATGAATGCCCTGGCGGAGGAGGTCAAGCAGGGTCGCATTCAGTCCATTGGGGTGAGTAACTATTCGGCCAGCCAGATGCAGGAGGCCCACGGCTATCTGGCGGAGCGGGGAATTCCCCTGGCGGTCAATCAGGTGCAATATTCATTGCTGCACCGCAAGATTGAATCCAACGGCGTGCTGAGCGCAGCCAGGGACCTGGGTATGACTATCCTGGCCTACAGCCCGCTGGCCCAGGGTTTGGTGACGGGGAAGTATCGGGTGGCTAGCTATCAGCCGCCAACAGGAGCCCGTCGCCTCGACCCGCGCTTTAGCAAGGACGGCCTCCATAAAATTGAGCCGGTGGTGGCAGCCCTAGAGGAGATCGCTCGGCGCTATGACAAAACACCGGCCCAGGTGGCCCTCAACTGGCTGATTGGGCAGGGGGGTGTTGTGCCAATTCCCGGGGCCAAAAATGCTGAGCAGGCACGGCAAAATGCCGGGGCGCTGGGCTGGATGCTTTCGCCGGAGGACCATTACCAGATTAGCGAGGTCACCAGGCCATGGCTATAGATTCACAGGCGGCGTACGACATTTTGAGTCGGACTCGGCGACAGCGGGTAAGCGATGGCGATGAGGCTGGGCTGCTTGTCCCCGGCGTGGCCAAACAGCTGGTGCTGGTGTGGCCGCAGCTGGGGGATTTTGATAGTTTGGAATATGCTTGGTGGCTGCGGCGGGAGGCTAGTAACCTGGCGGCAAACGGGATAACGTTGCGAGCTGTGGGAATTGGCGATCGCAACTCGGGTCGCGCCTTTTGTGCCTACACGGGGTTCCCTGAAACGTCATTGCTATTAGATCCCAACGGCTCTCTACATCAGGAGTTGGGTCTTTATCCAGGGCTGAGCCTATCGATACCAGGGTTAAATCCACGTCAAACGGCCTGGGTAAACCTGCTGCTCATGTGTGCGGGTATCGGTAGCCCCGGCACCCTGCCGGAGGTTTTTCGCGGCTACCTGGGCGATCGCAACGCTCCCCAGCTAATTGCCGATGAGGAAGTGGTCCAGGCCACACCGCTGCCGCCGATCCAGGGAGAATTCTTTAAACGGGCGGGCGGTAAGGGGTTTCAGCGACCGTTTGAGCTAGCCACACTGCGACTGCGAAACATGGCGGAGGTGTTGGGTAAATGGCAAACCTATGTGCCCGATGTCAGCCACATTACCCAACGGGGGGCGACCTATGGGGTGGCTGGTGGTGGGATAGTCTATAAACATTGCGATCGCAACATTCTCGGCTTTGCCACCAACATGAGCCGTCCGCTGTCGTTTTTAGATCAGCTAGATTGGTCTGGCCCACAGAGATAGAGCTGCGGCCAGAGCGCGATTATTCGGTCTTGCAGGGTGAGGGTCGAGCCGGTAGCAGCAGCCCCAAACCCCAGCCTAAAAGCGGATAGATAGCCCAAGTCACGGTGCCATCGAGGGTAATATTTAACGCAATCAAAAAAATGTTGACCACAGCGTAGGTTTTAAGCTGCTGGTAGAATTTCTGTCGTGACAGCGTTTGCACTGGGCTATCCGGCAAGGTCCGGCAGGTTTGCTCCGCCCGGGCCAGAGCACTGACGGAGATGCCAAGGTCAGCGGCCATGTCTTCGAGCTGCGATCGCGAAAATCCTTCTTGATCGCCCTGCTCCATCGCTTGAACCAAAATCTGCTGCACCTGCTCGGTGGAGTAACGCTCTGCCATACTCAAAACTCCTAAGTCCTAAACGCACTCCTATAGATGTTAGCTAATCATTAGTGATATTGACTTTAAGATGGCGATATCACGGCTGTTCAAACTCTCGCTTGCTTTTGAGACGATAGGTTTCCTTCAGTCGGGGCCGTCCCTTGAGGTTTCCCTATCAGGCCGTCCCTGGCTGTCCTAGGATATCAGGGACCGAATGACGGCTGAATTCAGCTAGTATCAGCAGACTTAAACCGTGCCAGGAGATTCTTCGCAGTGAAAGCAAAACCTTCCTTTGCCCTCAAAGACCAGCTTTTTAACCCCACAAAAGTCGACTATTTAGGAGCGCTAATTGCACAGGTATTTCCCGGTTTTGCCCAACAAACGTTCTGCCAGGAAGTGGTTACAGCGTTTCCAACCCTTGAATTAAAAGAGCGCATCGCCCATATTACAGCCTGCTTGCACAGTCATCTACCGGACAACTATCCAGAGGCACTGACAGTTCTACTCAAATCAATGCCGCCCGAACTTGACCCCACCAATACAGACAATGACTTTGGGGACTTTATTTTTGCCCCACTTTCTCTATTTGTGGCCACCTATGGCTGTACGGCAGACTATTTAGAAATCTCTCTAGACGCGCTCAAGGAAATCACCAAACGGTTTTCAGCGGAAGATGCTATCCGCTATTTTATCAATGCGTTTCCCGATAAAACATTGCTATTTTTGTTAGATTGCTCAAATAGCGACAGCTACCATGTGCGCCGTTGGGCCAGTGAAGGCACAAGACCCAAACTTCCTTGGTCGCAAAAGCTCACCATTGACTATAAAGAACCCCTGCCTATCTTAGAAACTCTTTTCACCGACAAAACTCGCTATGTGACCCGCTCGGTTGCCAACCATCTCAACGACATCAGCAAGGTTGACCCAGACTTGGTACTCAAGACGCTGCAAAGATGGATCGCCAGCCAACGGCAAACAGAACAAGAGATGACGTATATTACCAAACATGCTTTGCGGACACTGGTGAAGCAGGGTAATCAAGATGCCCTAGCGCTGTTAGGTTTTGGAGCTAAGCCAGATATCACGATTACGAACTTCTGCACAAACACTCCCAGCGTCAAGTTAGGCAATGCTTTTGAGTTTTCATTGGACATTTGCTCCAATAAGCCCCAACACCTTTTGGTTGACTATTTGATGTACTTTGCCAGCGCTGGCAAAAAGAGGACTCAAAAAGTCTTTAAACTCAAACAGCTTGACCTGAAAGCAGGCGAGGTTATCACCCTCAAAAAGAAGCATCCCATGCGTCTAATGACGACGAGACGTCTACTGCCTGGAAAACATCAGATCGTGTTGCAAGTCAATGGGCAAGCGTTTGATTCACTCACCTTTGAACTAATCGAGCCATAAATTTTTAATCTATTCAGGGGCAACCAACCCTGTTTTTGTATGGGTGCCCCATTCACCAAACCGAGAGCTGTTAAAACAACAGCTCTCGGTTTTTAGGAGGTGATTAGGCTATTGTCACAGACGCCTGTTTACTTCGATTTACCCATGTTTATCAATTACAGCGCGTGTAGTTTTTCCTGAAGCTTTGCCCGCTGTTGTTCAACACTTAGGGGTTCATAGGTTAATTTAGACGCTATCACAAAAGCAATCAGACCGACCAATGGGCTAATCAGGGTGGGAAATCCGTCAAAGTCAATGGAAAAGAGACCATTGGGGATATATAACAGCGTATTTTCAATGCCAAACATGGTCGGCATTAGCACAAAGAAGAAAAGGCGAGTAATGGAGCCAGCAATAATGCAGGCCAGCGCTCCCTGGCGGGTAGCTTGCGACCAAAATAGGCCGCCCAGCAGGGGTACCACCAGTCCTGCAAACCCCAGGTCAAACCCCAACAGGAGTAGAACGCCGGTTTGGGGTACCCGCAATCCTAAAAACACCCCCAACAGGGTAATCACAATGGACAATACTCGAGTGACCAGCAACAGCCGATCGCCCCCTCCACCATGGGCACTTGCTCCATGACGAATACCAAATACGTTGTGTGCCAACACCGAAGATGTGCCTAAAATTGCACCATCCGCCGTAGAAAGAGATGCCGACAGAATAGCCGCCAGTACTAATAGACCCAATACGGGGGGAACAACATTTTGCAAAAGGGCAAATAGCACCGGGCCATTGGCCGTGGCCCCAACCTGTTCCAGAATGCCGTTAGCTGACAGGGCAATAATCGAAAAAGGAATCCCCACGATTAAAGTACCGCCAGCAGCTATATAACAAGCCTTCTGAGCTGTCTCTGGGCTCTCCGCTGCAAAAATGCGAGCCATAAAATCAATCGCGACCATGTTACCAAATCCCAGGGCCAGCAAGCTGGCCCAGTTGATGGCAGCCCCTGCCCCCACTGATGTCAGCTGTTCTAAGGCGAGCGGACCGGTACCAGGGGCAATGTCCAGCCCAAAGTTGGTTAGCAAATAGGCCAATAGACCCAGGGTACCTGCCAGCGCAATCAAAATTTGTATAGCATCGGTGTAGGCAACGGCGAAAAGACCACCCGCTACGGTGTAGGCAAACACCAGCGTGGCCAGCAGTGTGATACCACCGACGTAGCTGGTACCTAAAAACGTTTGGAACATAAAGCCTCCAGCCACCAAGTTCCCCGCCAGCAGAAATGAAAAACTGACCGACATAATACAGGCAGCGATTAACTCCACCAGGCGACCATATTTCACCCGATAAAAGTCGGGGATGGTAATTAGCCCCATGCGATTCATCGGTTTTGCCAAAAAGGTCCCGGTCAAAAATAAACACAGAGACAGCCCAATGGGTAAAGCAGCCCCGGCCCAAAAGCCAAACTCTGCCGACAGGTCGGTATTACCTAAGGTGGCATTTGAGTCGACCGACTGAGCCATCAGCGTGGCGGCGGCTAAGGGCAGCGTGAGTCCCCGTCCTGCCACCAAGAAATTAACGCTATCTCCTTTAATTTGCTGGGAGGCCCAGACTCCTATTCCCAACGTTCCTAAGAGAAAGGTGATAATCCCCCAGGAAAAAACTGTATGTTCCATTTGCCTATCTCCAAATCTACTTTTTGGCGATAACAACAAAGCCCGAGAGATTCCGATTGACCTCAATCAAAGGCCAACAGATTCTCCCGGGCTTTTATCCCTCCGTGAACTAGAAAAGGTACGACTATACCTTCCCTAGCTGCATCTCTCGGACCAAACACTTAACCCACTGGCTAAGCTGGAACCCTAGATGCAAAGTTTCAAATTGTAGTTATCTTAAAACCTTAGCCAAAGACTTTCCTAAACATAAAAGAGCCGTTTTCAGCTAACGCTTTAATTAGTTTTTATCAGCAGAGCAAAGCATAATAAGTGTCTCGTGATACCATCTGCCATTAAACAGTGTCAGTGTCCCTTGACTTTTGCACCTGTTATTTGCAGCAGATCAGCCAAGCCAGAGACATGGACCACGAGTCAGATTTATGGGTATATAGTTAAAATTCCATCAAAAATAGATCGCTGCTAGGCGCGGAGGCGGGCAACATTCCACTGACGTATCGTCAGACCCATATGCAAATGACACCCTCAAAATTGCCGTTGCTACTTAAGAGGATGAAACGAACCGTTAGAAATACCACATAGCATAGTCTTTAAAGTATAACTACAAGGGCCTGTTAAGAATTAAGCCCATGGTTTAATCTCAATGACTGTGTTTAACAGAGAATGGAATGACCTTTCCTTTTAGGATTTTGTCGCAGCGCGCAAATTGCTAAACCGCTCCACCAACTGTTCAAATACCTGGCTGTTAGGGATAGCATGAATGGTTTTCCGTCAGGTTGTAGGGCGGCGGAACGCTCTGCCCAGGGGAAGCCCCGTTGACGATTTGGGATAGCGCCTATACTTCCGGAAAGGGAACTCGGCGGAACCCCACACAGCCGGTTTAGCAAATGGCCAACTCCTCAAGACCCATTGGTAAACATTGTATGCTGCTCTTTCAAAGCAGCAGCAGCATACAATCCCAAACGCCCCCTCAGCAGCTATTCATTCATCCTCTCAGGTGCCACGCAGCCTAGGGTTGCCTGGTCTTTGAACTATCTCCATCAAAGGGCTGTACCCCCGTCGCAGGATAGTCGTCATCATGGGGAGAAAACGGTCGCTTAGCCGCCTCCAACAGCGAAACGATAGCATCTTGGAGAGACTGACCCATTTTGGTTAACATCCGTTTCACTGTGCCCATAACAATTTTTCCTTACTTAGCTGTATTTTTCTTTTGAGGAATAATCCAGCTTCCAACAATTTTCTAAAAACTGGATTTTGTTATGGCGGTCAAACTTCCATGGATCTAGAATCACGGCGCTGCTTTTATCAAACAGCGGCTGTTCTAGGTAACGCCACAGAGCCATCCAGAAGCTCTTCAAGTTGGTTTTCCAGACAACCATCACTCTCAGCTCTCCCCAGCCTTTATCCTCAAACATCCATACAGTAAGGTAAAAATTTGGGGATATTATGAGGAAGCCAAGATAAATCTGGCCTGGGCGACCGTCCCTCGGGTCAAATAAGCCACAGGCCCCGGTCCCACAGCGGACTCACACCCTAAAAATTACGGCGGTCACTAACGGCTACCTTTGGGATCAAGGGCGTCCCGTAGACCATCACCCAGCAGGTTAAATGCGAGTACGGTCAGGGTAATAAACAACCCTGGGAAAAGAATGGTCCAGGGTGCAGAGAGAGAATAGCCACCTTTGAATGCATCGGAAAGCATGGTACCCAACTCAGGCGTTGGGGGCTGGGCACCCAGACCCAAAAAGCCTAGTCCGGCGGCTTCTAGGGTGGAGGTGCCAATGGCGAGGGTGGACTGTACCACCAGCGGCGCCAGACTAGCTGGCAGTATGTGTAAAAAAACAATACGCGGCGACTTGGCCCCAAAGGCACGCACCGTTTGGACAAATTCCTGCTCCCGCAACGAAAGGACCATGCTGCGGGTCAGGCGGATAAATTTGGGGATCTGGACAATGCCCACGGCAAACATAACGCTAAGAACGCTAGGACCGGTGACGGTGACCACTGCGATCGCAAGTAAAATTGACGGAAATGCCAGCATCACATCGGTTAGCCAGCCAATCACCGTTTCGGTACGGCCACGAAAATAGCCCGCCGATAGCCCCAGGGTAACCCCGATTAATAAACCAATGAACACCGACACCAGACCAATCACCAAGGATGTCCTCAGGCCGTACCAAACCAGGGTTAAGATATCGCGCCCCAACCCGTCGGCTCCAAACCAGTGCTCTAGGCTCGGCCCCTGCAGCCGAGCCGCATAGTCGCGGTCAGAGGCCGGATCGTAGGGGTTGAGCACTGGAGCCAGCAGGGCTGCCAGTCCGATAAAAATCGTAATACCCAGACCAATTAGCCCTGAGGTCGATTCTAAAAAACGCTGAACGGCACGGTTTTTAAGCAGTTTAGGCAGGGTGGCGGTGGCAGGAGTCATGGATTTACAGAAAAATTGTAGAAAACACAAAAACAACCGCAGCTACTTGTATTGAATCCTCGGATCTAAAAAGGCGTAGGAAATATCCACAATCAGATTAACCAGGACAAACACAAAGGCCACAAACACCACACCACCCTGCACCACCGGATAGTCTCGCTGTAAAATCCCCTCATAAATCCATTTGCCAATCCCAGGCCAGGAGAAAATTGTCTCGGTGAGAATAGCCCCGCCCAGCAGGGTACCAAATTCTAATCCGACAATGGTCACCACCGGCAGCATGGCATTTTTGAGGGCATGTTTACCAATCACAAACAGCTCCAACAACCCCTTGGCTCTAGCGGTTCGAATATAGTCTTGGGAGAGTACCTCTAGCATGGCACTGCGGGTAATCCGAGCCAAAATTGCCAGGGGAATGGTACTGAGGGTAACAGCGGGCAGCACCAGATGGGCCAAAATGTCCCTTAGGGCGGCAAAGTTTCCCTGCACCAGGGCATCAAAGATAAAAAAGCCGGTGATGGGCTCAAACTCATAGCCCGCGTTAATACCAATACGACCGCTGGGGGGCAGCCACTGTAAGTTGACGGCAAAAAGATATACCAGCAACAGCCCTAACCAGTACACCGGCATCGATACACCCAGCAGGGAACCGCTCATGGTGAGATTGTCGATCCAGCTGTTTTTGCGAACAGCGGCAATTACCCCAGCGGGGATACCCACCACTAGCGCAATCAGCATGGCGGAGGCAGATAGCTCAAAGGTAGCGGGCCACCGCAGCTGGATCTCAGTCCAAATGGGAATACCGGTAAAAATACTCTCCCCCAGGTCAAATGAGATGAGACTGCCCAGAAAAGACAGATACTGGAGCGGCAGCGGCTCGTTTAACCCCATGCGTTCCCGCAGGACAGCGACCTGCTCGGGGGTGGCCCGGTCGCCCAGCAGCGTCAGGGCCGGATCGCCAGGGATCAGGTGTAAAAAGGCAAAGACTAGGAGGGAAATACCCAGCAGTACAGGAACTAGCTGGAGCAAACGTTTGAGGATATATCTACCCACGGGACACCTTTGGAGATAAAAAATACGGTTCCCCTTGCATGGCAGTTGTTTTCCCTAGACAAGGCTACCGTGTCACACAAGTACTGGAAACTAGCGTTTGCGGCTGCCTCACCCCCTCTAAC
>JBCDJC010000174.1:0-10460 GCA_038748225.1 Cyanobacteria bacterium P01_H01_bin.26
GCGAGTCGTTCTGCACTGGTTTAAGTATCGTGGGACGCTTGCCACCGATGATGTGGCGGCCTGTGAGATGACGTTTTTTGTGTGGACGATGCTCAGTCCGCTGTATATGCTCAAGCAGCGTTTGCTGTAGGTCAAAATAAGAGTATATACGCGGCATTTTGCGCTAGCTCTGACAACCTATGACCACCCCCGAGATTTCTGCCGTTATCTGTACCTACAATCGCGCCGATCGCCTGGCCCTGGCCCTCGATGGCCTCCAGACCCAGACGCTGTCCCAGGCTCGCTTT
This sequence comes from Cyanobacteria bacterium P01_H01_bin.26, assembly GCA_038748225.1. Lineage (GTDB taxonomy): Bacteria > Cyanobacteriota > Cyanobacteriia > Phormidesmidales > Phormidesmidaceae > Leptothoe. The sequence goes on from JBCDJC010000174.1 coordinate 288, forward strand.
GAAATCGTCGTGATTGACAATGCCTCGACCGATGATACCCAGTCGGTATGCGCCACCTATGGCCAGCGACTGCCTCATCTGGTCTATCACTATGAGCCGGTGCAGGGACTCTCAACGGCTCGCAATACGGGGCTTAGGGTGGCGAAGGGACGCTATATTGCCTATTTAGACGATGATGCGATTCCCTGTGCCCGCTGGCTGGAGGAGGTGTTATCAGCGTTTACAACGGTTGACCCTCAGCCAGCGGCGGTGGGCGGACCGATTTATCCCATTTGGGAGCTAGATCCCCCCTGCTGGATGCATTATTACGTGCAGGGCTATTTCACGATCCTTGACCACGGCGGTCAGGCTGACTGGTTCCCTAAAGGGGAGTATCCCTATGGAGCCAACATGAGCTATCGACGTGATGTGCTTCTAGCACACAGCGGATTTTCCGAGGAGCTGGGTCGTGATGGCAAAAGCCTGTTGTCGGACGAGGAAAGGCTACTCAATCTCACCATCGAAGCCGATGGCGGCAGGTTTTACTACGTGCCTGCGGCGTCAGTCCAACATTGGATTCCCAAGGAGCGGATTAGTCGCAGCTGGCTACTCAAACGGTGTTACTGGCAAGGGCGTTCGGGAGCTGTGGTGGACAATACCCTAGGGGTGCCAGCGCCGCAACAGTGGCTCAAGGGGCTGCGGGGCATCTGTAATGGTAAACGTTGGGTATCCCAAGTTCTGCCCGATCCCCAGCGCCGTATTCGCACCCGTGCCTGGCTGGCCTGGTACTGGGGATACCTGCAGCAGGCCTGTCGCCATGGCGTATCTTTGTCATTCAAGGGCAGCGAAAATTCGTCCGTTGGCTAGGGCAAACTTCATGAAGTTTTTAAGAAACTCAGATAAATTCTCACATTTGAAGCCCAAACTCATTAGCTACTATTAATTCGTGATCTTGCAACTCTGACTGAGCCCTAACTGGGGTAGCAACAGTAACGTCTTACCGGTTCTGGATTTGTGCGCTTGTGCGGTGGTATGCCATCAATGGTGGAGGATGGTCTGTGTAACCTCCCCTGTCTATCCCTAATTTTGTGGCCAGGACGACGACGTAAGGTCTGTTGCATTCAGTCTTTGGGGTTTCATCTTTTATGCCTGCTCTTATTGCCATTGGTCTCGATGCCGCCGATCCCAATCTGTTAGAAAACTGGATGGCAGCAGGGCATTTGCCAACCCTAGCCCGTCTTAAGCAGCAGGGGTGCTATGGCCGTCTTTCCAATACCGAACACTATCGAGCGGAGACGCCCTGGACCACCTTTATCAGTGGTCAACCCCCTGAAACAACTGGCTACTGGGGACCGATAAAATATGACCCTCAAACCTACTCTGTAAAGGAGGTGGGGGCCTATAACTATCAGGAGAATCCCCCCTTTTATGCCCTGGGTAATGAGCATCGGGTAATTGCCTTTGATATTCCGCAGTCTGCCCTATCAGAGGATTTGAACGGGATTCACGTGCTGGGGTGGGGGGCGCACTCCCCGATGACGGCCAGCCACTCCACCCCTGCTGAGGCCCTAGCCGAGATCATTACCGAGTATGGCGAGCATCCGGCCTTTTTGAAAGATTTTGCTGAATGTCGTAATATCGCGGCTCTAAAGCGATTGCAAAAAGCAATGTCCGTTGGCATTGAGCGCAAGGCTGAGATCTGTGCCGGCTTGATCAATCGACAGGAATGGGACCTGTTTTTGACAATTTTTGGTGAAACCCACACGGCCGGTCACTATATGTGGCACCTGAGTCAGCCGGATCATCCCCTGTACTGCATGGTTGAGGCTGGGGCTGAAGACCTGATGCTCAAGACCTTTGTGGAGGTTGATCGGGCCATTGCTAAAATCCTGGACGCGTCGCCGCAGCCGGCTAACGTGATAATTTTTTCGGCCCACGGTATGGGATCCAATGTGATGGATGTGCCTAGCATGGTCTTTTTGCCGGAGCTGATGCACCGCTACAGCTTCTCGGGTAAAGCTGCGATCGCGCCCGCTCAGGTGGGTGCTCCCCTCGCCCCGGTGGAGACTGCCTTTGACCAAAAGCGGGGATGGCTGGGGGAAATTTGGAATATGCGGACGCCGCTAAACCCCGTATCGCGCTGGCTGCGCTCCAAGCTGCCCGTCCGTATCCAAAAACCCCTAGATATTTTTCTCAACAACCTGGCGCAGCCTGCCTTACTGTGTCCTGATGCCCTTGAGCAGCAGGGAAATTCTCTCTTTTGGCAGCCAGCTAAATGGTACGAGCCCCTGTGGCCCAAAATGAAAGCGTTTGCCATTCCCAGCTATTCCGAGGGCTATGTTCGCATCAATGTCAAGGGACGGGAGCCCCAGGGTATAGTGGAGCCAGCGGACTATGATGCCGTCTGTGCCGAAATCATAGAACTGCTGGAGCAGACGACCGATGCTCGCACGGGGCTGCCCCTGGTGGAGAGGGTTGTGCGGATGCGACAGGATCCGTTGGATAGTAATCCGAAACTGCCAGATGCGGATTTGGTTGTGCTTTGGAATGAAGATATCCCCAGCGATGTGATTGATACGCCTGGCTATGGCCGCATTGGCCCCGTCCCCCACCATCGCACGGGCAGCCATAGAGCCCATGGCTTTTTAATGGCGGATGGCCCTGATATCGACGCGACCCAATTTAAAGGCGACGGCCACGCCCTGGATTTGGCACCCACTCTGCTGGGACTGTTGGGGCTGCCGGATACGCAGCGGCTGAGCGGTCAAAATCTTTTTGAGCAAAGCACCCTGACCTCGGTTAGGTAAATGCTAAAGATGTGCGGGCGTACGGCCTGCTCGTTGACTGGTATCTTACTAACCGCGCCGTCCTATGGGTTGAGATGTCTTTTATGGAGAGTGTGAGCTGGGCTTCTTCGAAGCGTTCATTTAAGGTGGTGGGGCAACGCTTTTGGCCTTCCCTGGCCGCTGGTGTGTTTACTATCATTACCGTTGCTGCCGTTTTCTGGATTGTGCAGCATCCCTTTGGCACAAATTGGGATGAGGCGAATTATCTCAATCAGGCGATTCTGGATCGAACTGCCCTTACCCAGGGGCCTTGGGATCTGATTAAGGGACTTTTTCGGCGGGATGTGGCCCGTCCGCCCGCCTATCGAATCTTGGTATTACCGATTACGGCCTTGGTGGGGGCGCATCCCACGGTGCTGCGGCTTTTCTCCTGGCTGGCGTTGGGGGTCACCCTATTTCTGGTGTATTTGACCGGGCAGCGTCTGGTTGACCGGGGAACGGGTGGGTTTGCTGTGTGTGTTTTGCTGGCCTGCCCGATCGTTATTGGCCCCAATATGCGCTTCTATGTTGACTACAGCCTTTATCTGGCCATTGCCGGGACGCTGTATTTTCTGTTCTGCCAGTGGGATAAGCCAGCAGACCAGCCGCGCCACTGGATCGGCCTGGGTCTTTTTCTGGGGCTGGGGGCGATGGCCAAACCCACCATCGCGTTTATCGTGGGACCTATGTTGATGGTCACCATGGCTCTACGCCTGCTGAGGTGGATCGCTGGCCCTACGCTGCCCTCTCTCTTTAAATCCTATGGTTTGGCCTGTGGCATCCTGGCTCCCTGGTGGTTGCTCAATGGGGATGATGCCCTGGCCAAGGCGTTTCGCTCCGGTGGTAATGTGCGCGATGCCCTCGGCCCTGAAGGTGAGCTTGGTACCTTGCTGAAGTGGGGGTATGTGTTTGTGCAGTCGGTGACGGGGCCGCTGATCGGGATCCTGGCAGGTGCGATCGCACTTAGTTTTTGCATCAGTGTCGTTATCCGACGACGTCTGGCCCTATCTCGATCCCATCTGCTAGCGCTGGTTGTGTGTCTGGCGGGGGCTGTGCCGCTGGCTGTAGTTGCGGCCCTGGGGGTGAATCACAACCCTCGACTGATCGCACCGCTGCTGTTGCCCCTGGGGCTGGCCATTAGCCTGATGGCCTCTGCCCTGGGCTGGCTAACCCGTAAGCCCACAGCGATTTTGGCCACGGTGCTGATCGTTGCTCAAGTCAGCGTCATGCTGGCGCCTCAACCTGGCAGCGATCGTTACCAGGACGGCGATGCCTTTGCCCAGCGCCACAATTGGGGCAACCCCACATCGGTAATGCGGCTGGAAGAGCAGTGGGACTGGACGCCGCTTTATGGCCTAGCCCAGCAGCATCAGCTGCAAACTCCCAAAATTGGCTACTTGGGCAGCGCTAAAACCTTAAATCCGCCCCAGCTGCTGTTGCCCTGGGTACGGGCCAACCAAACCGCTAAGGTCGATCAGCTGTGGAACTTTGCCGATGGACCGCTGGCATGGGATTCCCTACTAAAAAGGGCGGCTAACCGAGATATTTTAGTGACCTTTGCACCTGAGCCATCTGTCACCGCCAGTGAAATTGAGACGATGGAAAATCAATACAACCTTGAATTCTCCGAGCGCGTTGCCCAAACAGGGGCATTTATGCCGGTTCAAACCCTGACGATGGGTAAATTTTCCTCCTCAGCTGTCTATGTCTTTATCAAGCAGGAGCGGAGCTAGCGCATGGGGATTACTAAAGATTTTCAAGACATCGGCAGTTTTGCTAAATCAGTTGTTCTAGGGCGCTCTATGCCTGAGACAAAATTCTATATTTTTGGTACGGGGCGCTGTGGCAGCACGCTGCTAGTGGGACTGCTCAACTGCCATAGCCAAATTAGCTGCGATCTAGAACTTTTAAGTGCCCGTTCTCGGGTTCCCAAACTAGCCCTGCTCAAGCGCGTTTACAACTGTCCGACCCCCGTATACGGATTCAAGCTGCTGATGTACCACATGACAGACATCCATCGTATGCAATCCCCCATGGGATTTATTGATTGGTTGCAAGAACAAAACTTTCAAATAGTTTATTTGAGGCGTAAAAATCGATTGCAGCATGCCGTATCTCTGGTGGCCAGCGCTGAGAGAAAAGTGCTGCATCAGAGCCGATCGGATCGGGCTGCAGCGCCAGTGCAGATCAATCCTTCTAGCGTATTGGCAACAGTTGCAAAATTTGAGGCTAACTATCAAGCGGAGCGTGCCCTGATGGGTCAGGTTTCACACCTGCCTCTGGTGTATGAAGAGCATCTGGCCAACGACAGCCAGCATCAGACCACCTCCAATTTAGTCTTTAACTATCTGGGGTTAGAGCCGGAGTCGGCGCAAGCTAAGCTGAGAAAAATTATGCCTGTGGATCTGAGCCAAGGGATCCTTAACTATGAAGAGGTAATAGCAGAGATCGATCGTTCCGACTATGCGCACCTATTAAAGTAGATTCCGGCTGACAGGATAAGTGATGCCAACCATTACAGTTGCCATACCAGTGTATAACGGTGCAAAAACCATTCGCGCCACCCTAAATAGCGTCCTGCAGCAGTCCCTTGCGGACATCGAAATAGTTGTTATCGACGATGGATCTACCGATAACACTGTCAGCGTTGTTCGCCAAGTCGAAGATAGCAGAATTCGGTTGATTAGCTACCCTAACCAGGGATTAGCCGCTAGTCGCAATCGAGGGATTCAACAAAGTCAGGGTGAGTTTATTAGTTTTATCGATGCGGACGACCTGTGGACTCCCAACAAACTTAAGGATCAGCTAGCAATTTTGAGGTCTAATCCGTCAGCGGCTGTTGCTTACAGTTGGACAGACTGTGTTGATTGCTCCGGCAACTTTTGTCGCCGAGGCAGCCATATTTCAGCCCAGGGCAACGTCTACGACAAACTGTTGCTGGGTAATTTTTTAGATAGTGGCTCTAACGCTCTGTTTCGCAAGTCAGTGTTCGATGCGGTGGGGCAGTTTGACGAATCGCTCAAGGCGGCGGAAGACTGGGACATGTTTTTGCGAATTGCCTGCGATCATGAATTTATGGCTGTCCCAAGTGTACAGATTTTATATCGACTGTCGGCCCAATCAATGTCCACCAATCTATCGCGACAGGAGCAAGAGTCTTTGAGGGTGCTCAAACGCTCTTTTGCTCGCCGGTCTCCCATGTCTTGGCTCCATAAGCGTAAAAGCTATGCTCAACTATATCGATATCTCAACTTCAAATCATTAGAGAACTGTTCCACTAGAAAGCAGGCTTTAGAGGCTGGCCAATATCTTGCCAAAGCTGTTTTTCAGGATCCGCTACAGTTAAGACCTATTCGACTGTTTACGAGCCAGCTTGGTCAAATTGTTAGGGTCTTGATCTAATCGCCGCTATCTAATCGCCGCTACCTTTTTCCATCGCTAGGGTAAGGGAAGATGTTCAACAGTAGCTAGCTAAATTCTTTGGCATTTGAATAGGCTCAAAAAGTCAAAAAATATTCTGACTGGGAACTTTATCGAGGTAGAAGCTAAAAATTCAAAATTAATTTATGTTATGATTATGTAGACTTCAAGAGTCTAATCTTAGGCCACTTTCTAACGCTTTAGCTCTTTCCTGTTTAGAAAATTTATTCAGGGAAGGAACTCATTCATTCAAGTAAAACCCTAGTTTTAGAAGACTTTAGAAATATGCTTGATCTAACTCGAAACAGGCAGAAAGTCTATCGCGAAGTGACGATTTTAATCAAAACATTTAATCGTCCTAAGACTGTGGTTGGAGCAATCAAGAAGATTCGAAAATTCTATCCAGATATTAAAGTTTTACTGGCTGATGATAGCCAGAAAACTGTTGAAATTGACGATAATAAAACAGAAGTATTTCCCATGCCCTTTGATTCGGGTGTCTCTAGGGGGAGAAACTTTCTGCTTGAAAAAGTGAAAACTCCCTACTTTTTAATGATGGATGACGATCATTATTTTAATGGCCGCACCCGTCTGGAGAAAATGTTGTCCCTGACTGAGGACTATGATTTTGATATCCTGAGTGCTTTGGTATTTCAGCGTTCGGTCTTTAAAAAAGAACTTTACCGCAAAAAGCTAGTGGATTTTTATCTGAATTTAGAGATTGATCGGGGTACTTTGACATTTGCCGATGGTTTCTATGAGAAGACAGATAAATATATTAGATGTGACCTGGTTCATCAGTTTTTTATTGCGAAAACTGAGCCGGTTCGGCAAATAGGTGGATGGGATGACCGCCTTAAGACCGCGGACCATGCTGACTTTTTTATTCGTGCTAAGCAGGCCGATTTAAAGGTAGGCTACACGCCGTTATCCAGAGTGGATCACGTGCATAGGAAGGATGAGCGGTTTTCAAAAGACTATGCGAAATTTCGCACTAGGATGTCAGAGTTTCGAAAAATTTGGGTCGAAAAGCATCATATAGAAAGAATCATTCAGCGTGACGGTCAGAAGTTTACCGCCCACGAGTTTATTTCTCAAAAGGGGTGGTAGGGGACATGCGCAAAATAAACTACCTGTCTCAGCTGGAAAGGGAAAAGGATACGGGCAGTGCTTTATTGAGTTGCGAGTCCCTAGGTCCTTGGTTCCACCTGCTTGGAGAGATTTAGCTCCAGGCTAGGCGTATCTCTTCTAACTAAAGAAACAATGGCTGCTGAATCAAAAATTGCTCCCTGGGCCAAGAATATTGACAATCTGGTATTTATGGTGGGTTCTGGGCGCAGTGGCACGACCTGGCTACAGGCGATGCTATCGATGCACCCGGATATTTACTCTGGCCCTGAAACTAACTTTTTTGGGGCATTTGCGGCCGCAGAGAACTCTTTTTCTAAGGTTAAAGGTCGGCGAGTAGGGCTATCTGAGTATTTTACCCATGAGCATTTTTATGGTGCGATCGCAGATCTGTTTATGCAAATGCTATCCGGTTTGCCAGAGCCAGAGTTACAGCCCCGCCTCTTTTTAGAAAAGTCCCCCCATCACTGTTTATATACGGACTTTTTACTCAAGACGTTTCCAAACGCCCGCTTTATTCATTTAGTGAGGGACGGTAGAGCGGTTGTGGCTTCCATGCTGCGGGGCTCTAAAACATGGGCAAAAGACTGGGCCTCAAGCGATGTGGATGTGGCTACCCTGGGCTGGATGCAAAAAGTTGAAGCGGCCCAAAGCCTTAAGGGGAGAGTGGCCCCTGAAAACTACATTGAGCTGCGATATGAAGATCTCAGGAGTGACCCCCATCGAGAATTGGCTAGCCTGCTTTCATGGTTAAACGTTGAGTCCTCTACCGGATGGATTGATCAGGCGGTTGTAGAAAATGATCTGAGCAGGTGTTCAACATCGGAGCGTGGTTTTGGCTCTATTCCTGAAACAAAGCAGTCGGCTGTTTTGCCATCAAAAAATGTGTCCTATCCAAAAGGTTTTTTCGGGAAAGCGCCCTATTCGGTTCAAGATATTGAGCTGACAAGAAAACAGCGTTTGAGGATTGAACATTTGGCTAAACAAAAGCTGCTTGAGCTGGGCTACGCTGAGGTCTGTCAAGAATTTTCCGTAGTGGATAGGCTGCTGTTGTTGGCATCTACTAAGCGAGTTAATCGACTGTTGACAAAATATTTTAGGCTGAGACTTTCTTAGCCCTGTTATTCTACGCACTTCGGATTAAGGGATCTACCAAAAAATAAAATCCCCGGAGTAGAGTGGAGAAGGGTTAAAGGGAAAGGAGAAAGGATCGATTGGTGGGTACCGTATTTACCAGCAGGTCCCTCAAGGTTTGGCTCAATTTTGGAGAGACTGGTTAGTGAGGGCCTGTTGGGCCGATCGCCAAATGTATAGAGTAAGGTTAACCAGACCCAAAAGCTTAGTCCCATCTTCTAGCATAATCGGGGTGCCAATGCCGCTAATTGGTAAAAAGTCAGCTGCCGCTGAAATGATGAGGAGACCGCTGGCAAACAGCAGCAGGCGATAGGGGGTTGTGACGATTGTGCGCCAAAAATAAAGTGCGATCGCACCCGTCCCGATCCCATAGGCTCCATACATGATCCCTTTGGGCATATCCAATAAAAAATGTAGGATCAGCGTAATCCGAAACGCATCATCTAGCAGCAGTAGCCCTAAAAAGACGCCAACACAAACTAGGTATTGGCGTAATCGATGGCGTTGTAGCAAGCTAGCGGTAAACAGACAGAGCGCTATGGGAAAACACCAAACAATTTCTGACACCTCTGTCAGAATGCCTTCATATGGAATCGTGTAGGGTTCGCTAAACAGTGTCGTCAGCAATTCAATGCCTGCCGAGCGTCGCAGTGTTCTACCCGATGAGTATCCGTTAAGAATAGTTGAAACCTTGATATAGAGGGTCAACAAAAAGAAAGGAACTATAGTAACAACATTAGACCTCTTGCATAATACTTTTCATGGTAGGTTAGTAGGCTTTGATTCACGGTGCTCTATGAATACCCATGAACTACGAAGCCAGTAAAACCCTGAACTCTCAGAAGTTTAAGCGTCGATTCGGGGTCCAAAGGCCGACCTTCAACCGCATGGTCTACGGGTTAAAAGCGACGATTTCCAAGCAACCCAGACCAGGGCGTCCACCCAAGCTATCGATTGAAAACCAGATTTTGGTTGCCCTGGAATACTGGCGGGAATATCGCACCTATTTTCACATTGCCACCGATCACGGTGTCTCAGAATCCACGGTTTGTCGAATTGTCCATCACGTTGAAACCCGTTTGATGGCCACAGGACTATTCCGTATCCCTGGAAAGAAGCAGTTAGTCAAAGGCTTTGGTCGTCCTGAGGTGGTGGTGATGGATGTGACCGAAACACCGATTGAACGTCCCAAACGTCAGCAACGAGAGTTCTACTCTGGCAAGAAAAAATATCATACCCTCAAGTGCCAAGTCATTATTGACCGAGACACCTTGGATATTATTTGCCTCCACTTTGGTCACGGACGGACCCACGATTTCAAGCTGTTTAAGGCTTCAGGTGTACATATTCATCACCAAACCCTGAGTCTCGAAGACAGTGGCTACCAGGGGATTGCTCGGTATCATTCAAACAGCTACATTCCCAAGAAAAAGCCTCAGGACGGGGAGTTGTCAGATAGCGACCGTGACTATAACCACACCTTAGGTAGCGAGCGCATCTGCATTGAACATGTCAATCGCCGTCTCAAAATTTTCAAGATTCTCTCCTGCCGGTATCGTAATCGGAGACGACGCTATGGCCTGCGTTGCAACTTAATTGCGGCTCTCTACAACTACCAGCTCAGCCTTGCCTAACGTTTGCTATGAAGCTGCTGACCTAATACATCAGCATTTTTGCAAGAGGTCTA
>JBCDJC010000175.1:0-10447 GCA_038748225.1 Cyanobacteria bacterium P01_H01_bin.26
GTATAGCCAGAGAGCCCCCTTCTCCCTAATCATGTCCTCATACATTACATCAACGGCGGGAGAGTTTTTCATTTTTAGGTACGTCCGAAACGTACATTCACTCGTCCACCAAAATAGAGGTAGGATTTTTAGCTCATCGTACATTCCAGTATCGCAACCATAAATCACATGACCGACATCATGGGCTCGCAATATTTTTGCAAAGTCTGAGGGTTGCGTTGCTGGATCGGTGACTTGTGGATTGAGAGCATAATACTCTGCTAGCCCTTCTCGTAGGGTTTGAGGACTGTTTTTATCCATGTAACGTGGTGGCTGGCTCATAGTATTACGATACGATACGATACTGTATCGTAATACTATACTAGCATCCATGAATGATGCCAGAAAAAAATCACCGGGAAGACCTCGCAGCGCGACATCTCACCACGCCATGCTGAAAGCCACGCTGGAACTGCTGGCAGAGGTTGGCTTCGAGTCGATGAGTATTGAGGCGATCGCGACTCGTGCTGGAGTAGGCAAGACAACCATCTATCGGCGTTACAGCAGCAAAGATGAACTGGTTGCTGATGCAATTGAAAGTATCCGGGAAGAGGTGTTAATTCCTGACACAGGAAATCTTTGGAGTGACATAGATGCGCTCATTGAGAATGCTGCACAAATAACTCTTACTCCACTTGGACGGCAGAGTGTTGCTATGATTATCGGCAGTGCATCAAGCAATTCTGGGTTTGCTCAAATTTACTGGGAGAAATATCTGCAACCCCGACGACAATCCTTCGCTGTTATTATCGAACGGGCAAAGACAAGAAATGAGGTTCCAACAGACTTAGATTCAGGCTTGGTTTTTGACACGATGAGCGGCATCATGCTCTATGCATTGATCTTCCCGCCCATAGAATCTTGGACAACCTATGTTCGTCGTGCCCTAAGCTTGCTGCTTAGATGAGCTTTGAATAACTTGCTTTGAATACTCGCAGATAACCCAGAGCCGCCCAACTATTATATATACGGAAACTTTCTGGATAATATCCTTCAGGCCGAAGTTATTTGGAAACTTTCTGGGTACTCATCCTATAAACATATCGTCTAGAATCTCTCTGGATAATATCGTCAGCTTTGGAAATGATTTATACCTGTACTTGTATAAAAAACTTTGCTGAGCCTAACGACTGGAGTAAATCCATCGTCACCGGACGGTCCAATGAAGTCATGGCTATCCCTGATTTCTCTCCCATGACTGATACTTGAAGCATGAAATCATCCGTTCGCTCAACCACGCCAGATTACCTGAACCCATGGCTGGCGGTAAACTACTCGCTGGTGTTTCCGGGGCTTGGGCAGCTATACAGTGCTTTTTGGGTGAAAGGAGTCAGTCTGATGCTGATCACAGCTGTCATGCTTGGCTATGCTATCTGGTCGATTTTTGGGGCCAATGGCCAGACTATGGGGGGATTCTGGACGATAGCATGTGTCCTCGTTGTATATAGCTTTAGTATTTTGGATGCCTATCGCGGCACACAGCCGGGCTACGCTACCCGGATTTCGGTGCCTCAGGGAACGTCTGATCCTTGGTATGCCGTTTTTTTATCACAGCTATTGCCTGGATTAGGGCATTTATATCTACAGCAGGCGTTGGCTGGCGGATTCTTTCTCATCACAGGACTCCTGAGCGCTTGGCTCGCGAATACTGTACCCCAGTGGGTAACGATTCCACCGTTGGTTTGGGCACTGAGCTGTTATCACGCGTATGTTAGCTGTCCCCATCGAACCCGTCGCAACGCTGATGCGATCGCACCCCTAGTGCTGGGTCTTTTGATTGTGCGGCTATGCTTGGGGGCAACACCGGGTTGGATTGAGCAGACGGTTGAGCAGTGTATTGTACCGAGTGACTCGATGGCCCCAACGCTACAGGTCGGCGATCGTCTCTTTGTCCGGCACAATCAAGCGTATCGTCCTAGCACTGGCGACATTGTTGTCTTTGTCCCCCCTGAGAATGCCCTGCGAGATCTTTCTGGGCAAGTGGAGGATCTGTTGTATGTAAAGCGGGCGATTGGCCTGCCAGGGCAGCAGGTAGCCATTAGAGAAGGGCGTGTGTATATCGATGAGCGCCCCTTTGCAGAGGCCTATGCTCAAACAATGCCCATCGATGAGTGGGGACCTGAAACAGTGCCTGCCAACAGTTACTTTGTGTTGGGTGATAACCGTCTGGGTAGCTCTGACTCCCGTGATTGGGGATATGTGCCCGAAGCCAATATCCTAGGTGCTGCCTACAAAATCTATTGGCCCCCCGCCCGTGTTCAACCGCTGGGATAGAAGATCGAGAGGTTGCCGATTAGGCCCTTGAATAATAGGCAAACTCACCAGTCGAACAGGAAATTCAAAATATATGCGTAGCATGTTGATGATCTTAATTTTAGTAGCCCAAAGTATGGGCAAATTTGTCCGTGGTTTGGGTGAATAGGCTTGTATCAATAGATGCTGGTCCGTCTAAACGTGATGGTGCCCCGTGGGTGCCTGAGCTAGCATAAAGGCGAATTTGGCGTTCCTTCTACAAAATCGTTTCTATGCCTACGCTAACCATCCGTGAACGGGGAAAAACGGCCACTGGTTCGGCCACTGGTTTTGAAGCCACGTTGAGTATTGATAACCAAGCGGAGTACAGCATTACCATCAGCGATCCCTTTGATGGCAAGCAGGAACGGGAGCTGGAGTTTTACTTTGAGGAGTGGATCAAGTTTCCGTTTGATGGGACGGTGAAGGCTAAGCGGGCGGCGGCTAGTATTGAAACCTACGGTCACGACTTATTTGAGCAGGTATTTGCCGATCGCAAGGCGTACAGTGCCTATGGGCAGGCATGTCAGCAGGGGTTGAGCAACCTGCAAATTGAGATTATTGGAGAGTCCCCAGAGTTTCAGGCGCTGCACTGGGAGGCGCTTAAAGATCCGGACCAGCCCAGGGCCTTTGCGGTGGATTGTGTGGTCACTCGTAAGCGCTTTTCCCAGAAGGATGCGGGGGCTATACTACAGCCCTCGCCTGTGATTAATTTGCTGGTGGTGACGGCGCGACCGGATGAGGAATCGGATGTGGGCTATCGCACCATTTCCAGGCCGCTGATTGAGGCGATTCAGCAGGCGCAGCTGCGGGTAAATGTGGAGCTGTTGCGACCGGGCACCTACCAGGCGCTGTTGGAGCATTTGGAAGGGAAAGCGGGGTACTACCATATTGTGCATTTTGATTTGCATGGTGGGCTGATGACCCATGGGCAGTTCCAGGCGGGGGCTAAGCAAAACCGCTACACCTATCAGGCCCGGTATGGTCGGTCGGATATGCAGCCCTATGAAGGGGTGAAGGCGTTTTTGTTTTTTGAAGGAGATACCAAGGGGAAGGCGGACCCGGTAGAGGCTGGGGAGCTGGCAGAGCGGCTGATCAATAGGGGGATTCCGGTTTGTATTTTGAACGCTTGCCAGTCGGGTAAGCAGGTGGGAACTGAGCAAACCGATGCCCAGAAGAGACCGCTGTGGAAACCAGCCTGGGCAGTCGGCTGATGGCGGCGGGGGTGCAGATGGTGGTGGCCATGGGCTACTCGGTGACGGTGTCGGCGGCGGCGCTGATGATGGAAAAGCTCTATGGTCAGCTGTTTGCCCAGAAGGGGATTCCAGAGGCGATTCGGCTGGGGCGAAAGGAGCTGTATAACCAGAAGAATCGGCGGGTGTATTTTAACCAGATTGTAGAGCTAGAAGACTGGCTGCTGCCGGTGGTATATGCCAACCGGGAGGTGGACCTAAAGCTGCGGGAGATGGCCCCCCGTGAGAAGGCTGAGTATCTGATGCAGCGACGACAGCGGTATCGGTTTGAGCGGCCCACCTATGGCTTTATTGGTCGAGATTTAGAGATTCTTAAAATTGAAAAGGCGCTGCTACGGCACAACATTTTGTTGTTGCGGGGCATGGGGGGCACGGGAAAGACGACGCTGCTGAACTATTTGCGGGAATGGTGGCAGACGACGGGCTTTGTGCAGGAGATTTTTTACTTTGGCTATGACGAGACGGCCCATACGCTGCAGCAGATTTTGCGGGTGATGGGTAAAGGGCTGTACCCCGACAAGTATGACTTTGCTGGGTTTGAGGCCATGCCACAGGAAGCGCAGATGGAGGATGTGGCGGATAAGCTGCGGGCGCAACCCTACGGGCTGGTGCTGGATAATCTGGAGTCGGTAACGGGGCAGGCATTGGCGATTCAGAATACGCTGCCGGAGGCGGAGCAGGCCCAGATAAAAGAGTTTTTGGGACTGTTGCGGGGTGGTAAGACAAAGGTGTTGCTGGGGTCACGCAGCGGGGAGGAGTGGCTGTCTGACGTGTTTACGGCAGAAGGAAAAGTCAATGTGTATGCCCTGGGAGGGCTGGACCCGGAGTCGCAGTCGATACTGGCAGAGAAGGTGTTGGCGGCCCAGGTGAAGGACCCGCAGAGGATTGCGGCGTTGCGGACGGATGAAGGGTTTAAGCGGCTGATGAAGCTGTTGGCGGGGTATCCGCTGGCGATGGAGGTGGTGCTAGGAAATCTGGCGCGGCAGACGCCGGAGGAGGTGTTGGCGGGTCTGCAGGCGGCAGATGTGGATTTGAATGTGGGTGGGGAAGAGCGGACGAATAATATTTTGAAATGTGTTGAGTATTCCCACAGCAATTTGTCGCCGGAGGCGCAAAAGTTGTTAGTGTGCTTGGCTCCGTTTAATGGGTTTATCGATCGGGCGGATTTGGAGAACTATGGAAAACAGCTGCAGCAGCTAGCACCGTTTCAGAACTATAATTTTGGACGGTTTGATAAAGCGGTGCAGGAGGCGATTCGGTGGGGACTGTTGTCGCCGATGAGTGAGGAGACCGATCAACTGTTAACGATACAGCCCATATTTCCTTACTTTTTAAGAACGAAGCTGGGGGAGCTGGATGGAGAGACCCGTGAGGCATTGGAAGAAGGGTTTAAAAATCACTATCAGGGGCTGGCGGGCCAATATCAGCAGTGGATGAACTCGAAGGATGCAAATCAGCGACAGCTAGGGCTGTTTTTCTGTCGATTGGAGTATGAGAATCTTTACCGAGCATTGAAAATATCCTTAGCCAGAAAAGATAGTGTGTTTATCTTTGGCTGCTTAGACAAGTATTTCGAACTTACCCAAGACTTTCACAGTGAATTGAAATTGGCTTTAGAAGTTGATCAAGCTTTGCAGAGTTATCCTCTTGACTGGAAAACTGGCACAGGTGCCAAAGAGTATGTTGTAACTCTCAATTTGCTTGGATATTGTTATCTTATGACAAAGCAATATAACCAAGCGAATGAAATTTATCAACAAGAATTGAAAGCCAAACAACTTTCTGGCGATCGTGAAAGCCAAGCCGGCACCTACCACCAGTTGGGCAGCGTCGCCGAAGCGTTACGCGAGTATGAGCAGGCGCGATCACACTATCAGCAGGCCCTCGATATCAAGATTGAGTGCAAGGACCGCTACAGCCAAGCGCGCACCTACCACCAGTTGGGCCGCGTCGCCCAAGCGTTACGCGAGTATGAGCAGGCGCGATCACACTATCAGCAGGCCCTCGATATCTTCATTGAGTACAACGACCGCTACAGCCAAGCGAGCACCTACCACCAGTTGGGCCGCGTCGCCGAAGCCCTACGCGAGTATGAGCAGGCGCGATCGCACTATCAGCAGGCCCTCGATATCTTCATTGAGTACAACGACCGCTACGAGCAAGCGGGCACGTACCACCAGTTGGGCAGGGTCGCCGAAGAGTTACGCGAGTATGAGCAGGCGCGATCGCACTATCAGCAGGCCCTCGATATCAAGATTGAGTACAACGACCGCTACAGCCAAGCGCGCACCTACCACCAGTTGGGCCGCGTCGCCCAAGCGTTACGCGAGTATGAGCAGGCGCGATCGCACTATCAGCAGGCCCTCGATATCTATATTGAGTACAACGACCGCTACAGCCAAGCGAGCACCTACCACCAGTTGGGCATCGTCGCCGAAGAGTTACGCGAGTATCAGCAGGCGCGATCGCACTATCAGCAGGCCCTCGATATCTTCATTGAGTACAAGGACCGCTACAGCCAAGCGAGCACGTATTACCAGCTTGGTAAACTTTTCGAAGCGCTAGATAACATAAGTGAGGCTAAGGATTGCTACTTGGAAGATTTAAAGATCTCAATTGAATACGATGATAAGGGTGGTTTAGCTACGACACTCAGAAATCTGGCTCGATTCTGTGATAAACACCCAGATAGTGAGTTTGTGGCCAAAGTAGCAAGTTTTCTGAATGCAACAGTAGAAGAGTTAGAGCAACTCTTTGAACAGTTCAACAATAGTGAATAGCTTTTGGTAAGTGCCTTCTCATGATTTCGTATCTTTTTCGGTTTTTTCCGGTTCGGTATAATCACAAAACGTATGAATCCCCAACTTCAACACCCACAATACCGTCACCGTCGCCAGCGCCGGATTGATCGGCAATGTCACCAAATCAATCAGCCCGACAATTAACCCCGTCAACAATACCGCCTGCCCCGGTTTCTTGCTATACTCCTCCACCTGGGTTCGAAAACTCTCATTCCCACAAATCTCCCGCCGCAGATTCCGCAAAAATACCGCTTTCAGCTTCTTTTTCTCTTCACCATAGGCCGCCGTACCCGCCGCATCGGCCACCAGCTCCTCAAAGCTAGCATCCAGGTCGCCATCGTGCTGGGCCAGGTTGGCCAGGGCTGGCTGGGCCGGGTCGTAGGTACTGAGCAAATCCTGGGCAGTTTGCAGTTCAGCAGAAGAAAGCTGGGCGGTCATGGGCAGGAGCGGCTAGGGTCAGGAGCATTGTAGCTTGTGTTTAGAGGCTTGGCGATAACCTGGTTCTCCTTACCAAGAGGAACCGTCAGGGAGGGGTTCTCGACCGTTAGCGCCATCTCTCGAAAACCCCTCCGCCTACGGCACCTCCCCTTACCAAGGGGAGAACTATATCAGGCATTATCGTATTCAAAACTTTCTTTTCTGCTACTCTTCTGGTTTGCTATAGCCCGAACTCTTTTGCTCTTAGGTCGATGAATCAACAAATAAGCCGATGGAACAAAATACAGGGCCAACAGCGTCGCTCCCCCCAATCCACCAGCAATAGCAATCGCCAACGGTGGCCAAAACCCAGTCGAATCCAGCAATAAAGGCGTAAAGCCCACGATAGTTGTCACCGTTGTCGCCACCACATGCCGCGTCGCCTTGACCACCACATGCCGCGTCGCCGTCGCATCCCCCTTTCTCGCTAGCGGATCGTCTCGCAATGCTGCCAAGACAACAATCGAGTCATTTATCGCGAGACCGATGAGACCCAGAGTGCCAAGGATAGCGGTAAAGCCAAACAGTGAGTCAAATAGCCACAGCGCCATGGCGGCTAAACCCACCGCTGCCAAGGCAACAACTGCCAGTAGCCCGGCCAGGGCAAAGGAGTTAAACGACAGCACCAGCGTTGCTGTCATGAGCACCACCAAAATGCCCACGGTCGATAGCAGGTTACCCACCGCCGACCCGCGGGCATCGGCTTCACCACCATAGCTGAGACGATACCCGGCTGGTAGCTCAAATCCCTGATTGTCTAAAACCTGTTGAAACTCAGCCAGGACAGTACTGGGCAAAGACCCTGCGGTAATAAATCCCTGTACCGTGTTGACCCGCTGCCCGTCCCGGCGGGCAATGGTGCTTAGCTCCGGGCGCAGGCTGACGGTCGCCACCGCAGAAAAGGGAACTGTCGTGCCGTTGTTGCTGAGCAGATCCACCGAGGTAATGCTGCTCAGGTCGCCCCGCTCTTGATCGGGTAGCTGCACCCGCACCGGAATGTCTTCGGTATCTTCGAGAATCGAGCCGCCTAGCTGACCATCGAGGAGAGTACTGAGCTGGGATGCGATCGCACCGTTATCCAACCCCACGCGCCGGGCTGCGGCCTCATCCACCTCCAAGGCTAACTTTGGCGATAGCTCGCTCAGGGTGGCGCGGGTATGGGTGACATCATCCAGCTGGGAAAGGGTCAGCCGCAGCCGATCCCCCAGTAGTCTTAGCTGCTCCAGGTCAGGGCCATAGAGACTGACCTCAATCGGCGCGTCAAAGGGGGGGCCCTGCTCCAGCTGTTTCACCAGGATCTGGGCATCTGGAAAGGCGGCATCCAGGTCTGTTTGGAGGGTGCGAATGGTGCCTCGCAAATCGTCTATGGAGTCTAGTTGTACGATGCCCTGGGCATAGTCAGCGGCGTTGCGGCGACTGCCCACCACGTTATAAAAAAATGACGGGGCGTTTTTGCCGAGAAACCAGTGGATATCCCTAACCGCAGGATGCTGTTGGATCAGATCGCGAACGGCCAGGGTTTGGGTGCGGGTAGCTGCGATCGCGCTGGATGCCGGACGCTCTAGCTCGATCTGAAACTGGTCCCGGTTTGTCGGTGGAAAAAACTGTTGCGGCAGGCTGGCAAACTGACTAAAACCAATAACAGGCAGCACCATGGCTATCAAGATTCCCACCATGGGCCGACGGAAAACGACCCGCAGGCTGTTGTCATAGAGGTGGGCCAGACCTGGGTTTGACCAGCCGCCGATGCTCCAGTGTTGGGAGGGGCGCAGCGGCTTCCAGCGGTAGATTAGACCCGCCAAGGCTGCAATGACGGTCAGCGAAAGCGTCAGCGAGCTGAGCAGCGCTAAAATCACGGTGCTGCCGATGGTGCCGATAAATTCTCCCGTACCGCCGGGGGAGGTGGCAATGGGAACAAATGCCAACACCGTTGTTAGGGTACTGGCCAACAGCGGAATAGCCAGGTGTTTAACCGTTGCACCGACGGCCTCGGCGGGTCGGCTACCGCCTTGTAAATGTACCCGCACTTCATCCACGACGACAATGGCGTTGTCGATTAGCAGTCCCAGGGCAATGATTAATCCGGTGACCGACATTTGGTGTAGTGGAATACCTAGCACCTTCATGCTGCCAAACACCATCAGCGTCGAAAGAGGCAGGGCGATACCGACAATGAGGGCTGAGCGCCACCCCAATATCACTAGCGAGACCCCAATGACCAACAGGGAGCTGAGCAACAGATTGCCAATCACTCCGTTCAACCGCTGTTGCACATATCGGCTCTGGTCTAGGACGGTGCTTACCCCCAATCCGTCGGAAAGGGTCTGCTCAAATGCGCCCAGGGTTTGTCGCGCCCGGTTGGCCCACTGGTCCACACGGAAGCCAGACTCTACGGTAGCGGCCACGACAATGGCAGGTTTGCCTTCCACCAGGGCCAGGTCGGACACCGGGGTTTGAATGCCCTTGGTGACCTGGGCAATGTCCCCAAGCTGGGCCGTTTGCCCACCGCCCCCCACCTGGATTGGTATCGATCTAACGCGCTCCAACGAATCTAGGGCGCTGTCCACTTCAAATAACAGCCGGGTGCTGTCGCCCCGTAGCTCCCCGGTGGAAACTTTGGCATCGCTGGCGGCAATCTGTTGTGACAATGTCTGGGGACTAATGCCCAAGGTGAGTAGATCGGCCTGGCTAATCTCTATTTGAATCTCTTCATCCGGTTCACCAAATAGCTCGACGCTATCTGTTCCTGGCAGGTTACGCAGCTCAGCTTCTAGCCCCTCCGCTACCCGGCGCAGGATGGAGTAGTTAGTGGGGGTGTCCAGATCCCAGGTTAGCCCTACAATCAGGGCACTGGCTTTGACTTCCTGGTCTTCGTAATCTGGCCGACTGGCTTCTGTAGGCAGTTCGGGAATGACATCGTCTATCTGGCTACGAACCCGCGCCCACACCGGTTCAACATTGGGAATGGTCTCTTTTAGCTCGACCGTAACAACGGAGATACCAGGACCTGAGGATGAACGAATCTCTTCTATTTCCTCAATGTCAGACAGCTCTTCTTCAATTTTGTCGGTCACTAAAGATTCGACCCGCTCAGCACTGGCCCCGGGAAAAACCGTGGTGACCGTTGACACTCGCTGGACAATCTCAGGGTCTTCTAGCCGAGGGAGTGATAAAAAGGCGGACATTCCCCAGACGACCACTAGGGTCAGGGTGAGAAAAAGCAGCTGTCGGTTACGAAAAAAGAGATTAAACATGGGAAATCAGGCGCGCTTAATTCTGTACAAGCTGACCGGGCACCAGGCGATGGGTGCCACTGGTGATCACATCGTCTCCGGGTTGCAAAAGTCCCCTGACAAAGGCCCGATCCGCTTCGGTATAAAGGACTTCCACCTCCCGTCGGGCTACTTCAAAAAGATTGTCTGCCGCCGCCTCTGGGGCGTCTAGCACATAGGCCGACCACAGCCCCCGCTCTCCGGCGACAAGGGCGCTGGTGGGAAGCCAATAGCCGGTTTCACTCTGCTGGTCTTGCAGGCTGAGGCGAGCCGTGGCACCTATGGTGGGTTGCGCGTCCGGCGATAGGGTCAC
>JBCDJC010000176.1:0-10373 GCA_038748225.1 Cyanobacteria bacterium P01_H01_bin.26
AGATAGAGGGAAAACTGGTCGAGTTTACATTTGACAGCATCGACGCGGCCCTGGCGGACCTTAGCGCTGGTAAAGCCATTGTCGTCGTAGATGACGAGAATCGAGAAAACGAGGGGGATGTGGTGTGCGCGGCTCAGTTTGCCACCCCCGATATGATCAACTTTATGGCCGTTGAGGCACGGGGGCTGATCTGTTTAGCCATGACCGGTGAGCGCTTAGATGAGCTAGGGCTGCCGCTGATGGTGAGTGGCAACGGGTTTGAGGATGAAAATGAACAAACCGCATTTACCGTCAGCATTGACGCCAGCCTGAGCTGGGGGGTAACCACCGGTATTTCAGCCGAAGATCGGGCCCGCACCATTCAAGTTGCCATCAATCCGGACGCCAAGCCCCAGGACCTGCGGCGACCGGGACACATTTTCCCCCTACGGGCTAAGCACGGCGGTGTTCTCAAACGGGCAGGCCACACTGAAGCCGGGGTGGACTTATCCAAACTGGCGCGGCTGTATCCAGCCAGCGTCATCTGTGAGATTCAGAACCCGGATGGCTCCATGGCTCGCCTACCGGAACTGATTGACTATGCCCAAACCCACGGGCTCAAGCTCATTAGCATTGCCGATTTGATTAGCCATCGGCTGCGCCATGAGCGGTTGGTAAAAAGAGAAGCCGTGGCCGCTTTACCAACTCAGTTTGGAGACTTTAAGATCTATGCCTATCGCAATCTCTTAGATGATTCTGAGCATGTTGCCATCGTTAAGGGCGATCCGACTACCTTTAAGACTAGGCCGGTGATAGTGCGGGTGCATTCAGAATGTCTAACCGGAGATGCCCTGGGCTCCCTGCGGTGTGACTGTCGCCTGCAGCTACAGACCGCGCTCAAAATGATTGAAAATGCCCAGGCGGGGGTAGTGGTCTATCTGCGTCAGGAGGGCCGGGGGATTGGTCTGGTTAACAAACTTAAGGCCTATTCGCTACAGGATATGGGATTTGACACCGTAGAGGCCAATGAAAAGCTGGGCCTACCGGTGGACCAGCGCAACTACGGCATCGGTGCCCAGATCCTAAATGACCTGGGGGTACACCAGTTCAAACTGATTACCAACAATCCGCGTAAGATTGCCGGTCTTAAGGGATATGGCCTGGAAATGGTGGATCGTATGCCCCTGCTGATAGAAGCCAATACCTACAATTCAGACTATTTGTCCACCAAGGCCCAAAAGCTGGGGCATTTACTCCTGCAGTCCTATTTGGGTACCCTGGCCCTGCACTGGGCGGAACCGCTGCCCTCGGCCCAGCGCTACGAAAAAGTCAGCCAGCTCCGCCAGCTGGCCCACGATGCCGGTCTGCTACTCCAGGAAGAAGCCCGCTCCATAGCGGTCTCCCTGTTTGGCCCTGGGGCGTTGATTGTTAACCTGGGTCTAGCTAAACCTGTCGCCAATGACTGGTATCAGCTGTCTGACAGCGCCTATGGCAGGGCCATTATGGCTTTGCTAGAGCAGCTGATGCGGTGGTCGGATCTCGAAGCCCTTGACCTGCTCATCACCAACGGTAGCGACCCCTTTACCACCCTGCAGGTGGGTCTAGACCGACAGATTTTTAGCTGGCAATCACCCACCATTATTGGTGACCAGCTCAGCACCCAGCGGATCTACAGCTTTTCTCGCCACAGTCCCAATGACTAGCCGCTAGTTTTCACGACCTGCCCCTAGTCCCTGGCTGGAGTCCTCCCCAGCTGGGGTGTGGGGGCTACCGGAGAGATCTGTCCCTGGCGTAGGGCTACTACCTCCATCGCCAGCGCCGACACCGCTTCCGTAAACTGCGGATCGTCAACGGTGCCCATCAGGTCGGGGTCGTTTTCTAGGATACTGCGTTCGTCAGAGGAGAGGTCCACTTGAATGTCAGGGGTAATCCCCTTGCGGCTGATATCGGTACCGTTGGGGGTGTAGTAGTGGGCGACGGTGACCGCGACACCAGAGCCATCCGAGAGACCGTGGAGAGATTGCACCAGGGCCTTACCAAAGGTGGTACTGCCCACCACAATGGCCCGATCGTTGTCCCCCAAAGCCCCGGTAACAATCTCACTGGAGCTGGCTGATTCGCCATTGACCAGCACGGCCATGGGAAGTTCGGTCAGGTGGGTACGGTTGGCTGAAATCTCTTCACTGTCGCCGCTGCGATCCACCGTGCGTACAATCGGTCCTCGACGTAGCCACATGCGGGATATGTCAACACTGGCCTGCAGCAATCCACCGGGATTGTTGCGCAGGTCCAGGACAAAGGCCTCAGCCCCTTGGGCGCTGAGGTCCGCGATGGCCGCCTGCATCTGTTCAGCGGCATGGGCGCTAAATTCATCGAGCCGGATGTAGCCGACATTAATGCCCCCCTGGGTTTCCAGCTTGGCCGTGACCGCCGGTATTTCCAGGCGAGTTCTTGCCACAATAAAGGTCTGGGTTTCACCGTCGCGCTCAATGGTCAGGGTGACCTGGGTGTCCGCATCCCCATGGAGCAGCTGGGAGACCCGCTCCGCGCTGAGGAGATCGGTGGAGCGGCTGTCGATCAGCACGATGCGATCGCCAACGGCAATACCCGCTGCAGCGGCGGGAGAATCCTCAATCACATCGCTGACAATCACCGCACCAACGGTGCGATCCCGTCTTAGCTGCAGACCGATCCCAGAGATCTCTCCGGATGTTTGCTCTGTGAGTTCGGCGTACTGATCGGGGCTTAAAAAGCGCGTGTAGGGATCGTCAAGACGGCGCAGGACGCGGCGTAGCTGGCTATAGGCAGCCTGACGTGAGGTGTAGTTTTGCCCGAGCAGTTCCTGACGGACTTCAACCCAGTCGGTGCGATTAAAAGACTGATCAACGTATTCGCGATAGATAATCTGCCACGCTTCATCGAGGATTGCCTTGGGTCCGTCTGTAAATGCCGCCTCGGCTGAAAATGATGTTAGGAGTACGGGGGTAAGGATAGCCGCTGCGATCGCAGCGGGAGCGGTCGCGCGAAATAACGTTGGGGTAGTTCTCATTGAAACGGTGGCGACAGAGGATAACAGAACGTATAAACGCAGTGGGGGGATCAAAAACAGATGAGTAGATTTACCTAAAAAAAATAAAGATACGGACAGGGGGTAAAAACCCGTTTAACTCATCCATTTAAAGGTTTGCCATAAACCAGCAAAGCGTTTGGCATCGAGACTTTACAGCCCAAATTCCAACACGATAAATACTGGCCTTCAATCTAGCGCACGCTGTCGAGCAATGACCTAAAACCACACTGATCTTTACCCAAACCTTACCTGTGCTGTGGGTATAATCCGCAAATTTTGGCGGTTTTGACGGGCGAAAATCGAATAGGAGATGTGCCAAAGGCTGGGTTACCCATACAATAGGCTTTCGACCCTGGGATTACAGGGGTATATTTACGGAAGTGCCGACACCAGCAAGCAGTGAGCACGCCCTAAAATGGCCAAGGTCAAATCACAACTCAAATCACGACGGCGACGGTTAAAGTATGCGGGGCTGGGGCTATTGCTAGCGGTGGTCATGGCGGTTGTGCCCATGGCCCACGGCCTCTGGCGCTCTAGCCAGGCATCCACCGATGCCTATCTGGTTTTAGGGGGCAGCATTCGCCGAGAAATGCACATGGCTCAGCTGGCCAGCACATTTTCCACACCGCTGCCAATTTTGATCTCCGCTGGGTCTGCCGACCCCTGTATTCGGCTCCTGTTTGAGCAGGCGGGGGCCCCTTTGGAGCAGGTGTGGTTAGAGCCCTGTGCCGACTCCACGTTTGGCAACTTTTTTTATACGGTGCCCATGCTAGAGCGCTGGGGTACCCACCGGGTCACCCTGGTTACCTCGGGCAGTCACACCGGTCGCGCCGTCACCCTGGCTCGGATTTTACTAGGTGCCCAGGGAATTTGGGTCGAGCCCCTAATTGTCGATGAAACGGGTATTCCCGGCAATCAAGAAACCCGACTTAAAACCACCCTTGATGTGGGTCGCAGTTTGCTTTGGGCCGTGGTTGCCCAGGTCTATAAACCTGACTGTGGGCGAGTGTTGCCCCTGGCATCGGTGGATCTGACCCAGTGGCGGCAGCGGGGATTTAAGTGTGAGCACCAGGCGGGCATTGAGGGCAGCTAGGGCGGCTCAGCTCCAGCGGGCTGGAGCAGCCTGCCAGAATATAGATAGTAGTCTTTAATCTTCAGACCAAACCGCCGTACTGGAATGGTGGCAATCTGCTGCCAGCCGGGGGCTAACCGCAGCGGTCCCTGGCCGGTAAAGGGATGCCAGTCATCCGCTAGGACCAGGGCTGAGCGGTCGGCCAGCACCCGCTCCCTTGTCCAGACATCAAACTGATCGATCCGCTCGGAGACGGCTAATACACGCTTATCGTTGAGGGCATAGGCCAGGGCCGAGGCGGAACGGTAGTCGGTGGTCAACCACAGATCGTGCTGGGGAGCATAGTTTTGGACCACGGCGGCCACCTGGTACCAACCAAAGGACATGCGACCGTCCGGGTCACCGTCTGGGCCAAATAGGGCCGCCAAGGGAAAAAGACAGTAGTTAACCACCAGTAGCCAGGCCACAGCGGTCCCAAGCGTCGGCACAAGCCAGCCCCGGTCATCAAACACCAGGGGCACCAGGGGCAGCAGCAGCAAATAAGCCAGAATATTCCAGTAGTAGAGGGCGGTGGAAAACAGCCCTACCAGGGACAGCACCCCCGTCGATACCATAAATAACCCGAGGGCAACCGACCGATAGGTGGGGGAGCGAAAAGCATGACGGCTGGCCCGCACCGACTGCACCATCATCCATACCAGCGGCGGCGACAAAATCAGTGCCGCCGTCAGCCAAAAAAACAAAACCGCATCCGGTCTTAGGGGAAAGCCACCGCCGCTGTCAACGCTGCGGGTGAGGTAGTACTGCAGCGACAGCCAGCTATTTTGAATATTCCAGATGAGAATAGGAAGAGTAAAGAGAGCTGCGATCGCACCGGCACCATACAGCCGTATGTCCCCCAAGAGCGGCCGTAGCCTGGGTTGAATCACAATCACCCCCAGCACCGCCAGCCCCACAAACACCGCCGTATACTTACACAGCCCCGCTACCCCCAGGGCCATCGCTGCGCCATAGAGAAAGGCGCTACGACCACGACCGTCCAACCAGACCCCATCTAAAAATCGCACAAACCAGTAGGCCGACAGTAGGGAAAATGCAATCAGCCACTGGTCATGCCAGGCCAGGGTCAAAAACAAAAAATAGAGGGGGCTGCTCCAGCTACACACCACAATCACGGTCCAGGCCCGACCGGCCCCCGCGCCGTAGAGATAGGCTGCAATTTGAGCGTAGGTCCAAAAAAACAGCCCGTTACTGACCACCGTAGGCAGCCGCAGCACAAATGGAGAATGCCCCAGGTGGGAAAACAGCCCCTGCACCCAGGCATGGAACGGCGGATGATCGTAATAGGACCAATCCAAATGCTGGCCCCACAGCCAGTAGTAAGCCTCGTCCGGATTAGGAAACGCTGTCAGCCAGTAGACTAGGTGGGCCAGTAAAATCAGCCCCAGCCAGGGTGTTTTGAAACCGAGGTAGGACCAGCGCCCCAGGTCAATACTCAAAAGTCAACGCTCAAAACAGCACCAGGCTATTTTAGGGCATCCCCACAGTCCGGCCAGCTACTCATCTGTCTCAATATCAATACCCCACTCCCGCAGGGCCTCATCCCCATCATCAGTGAGCTCCTCAGACTCAACCTGGGGCGGGGACACCAGCCCAGCTTTCTCCTCCGGGTCGCTCCACAGCGTAGGCGTATAGACAGTCACCGGCAGTCCGGCCCCGTTTAGACCCCGAATAATCCGCTCCGGCGTTTGGGGAAAGGTGATAAACAGCGGATAGGGTCGCTCGGCGCCCTGATTGAGCAGGTGCTCATGCTGTATCGGCATCAGCCACTCATAGTTTTCTGAAAGCAGTATTTGGGTGCGGCGCCACCGGGACAACAGTCCCGAAAAGTCTTCGTCGGGACGGTGAATAAACAGAACCACATCCACACCGGTTTTGATTTTCCACTCGGGGTCACACATGAGGATGGCCACATCACAGGGTAGGGACACCACCTCCCGCCTCCGGCTGATGGGCCCCAGGGGATTGTCAATATCGTGACGAACACTGATATTGGGTAGCGGTATCGTTACGATACTGTCCTGGGGTCGCCGCATGCTAGGCAACATTTCCAGATAGGGACGGTGCTGCTTAAGCAGCGCCAGCGCTCCTCGATAGTCACTGCTCCTGGCCAGCAGATGTTCATAGTCGCTCTGGTAGGTAGCCATGGTATCGCAAGCCAAAGGTCTATTTTAGCGTTCCCTGCGGGTGCTGCAGACAGCAGCGCTACAGCAGCTCCGTGGACCGTTCGGCCAGGGCAGAGCGCTCCCCCCGGGTCAAAATAATGTGCCCAGCTAAGGGTTCATGCTTAAACCGCTCCACCACATAGGCCAGACCGTTACTGGCCGCATCCACATAGGGGTTGTCAATTTGAGCGGTATCACCGGTCAATACAATTTTTGTCCCCTCACCGGCTCGGGTCAAAATGGTCTTGACCTCGTGGGGTGTGAGGTTTTGAGCCTCATCCACAATCAAAAACTGTTTGGGTAATGTCCGTCCCCGAATATAGGTGAGGGCCTCAATCTGCAAAAGACCCATTTCCATTAGCTCCTCGTGACCGCGACGCCAGTGGGCCGGCTTATCCAGCGGGTCTTGGGTACCAAAAATCAGATCAAAGTTGTCGTAGAGAGGCTGCATCCAAGGCGTGAGTTTGTCATGGACATCCCCCGGCAGATAGCCAATGTCTCGTCCCATGGGGACAACCGGACGAGAGATTAATAAACGGCTGTAAATGCGCTCTTCAGCGACTTTCTGCAGACCAGCGGCAATCGCCAGCAGGGTTTTTCCAGTCCCGGCCTTACCCACCAGCGTTACCAGGGGAATGCTGTCATTTAGCAATAGACCCAGGGCAAATTTTTGTTCGCGGTTGCGGGGATGGATCTGGGAAATGCCGGCATAGGGCACCTTGGGTAGCGGCACAACCTGCCCCGAGGCGCTATCCACCGTGGCCAGAGCCGTGTGGGCCGGGTTGTTGACATCCACCAGGGTCAGGGCCTGGTTGGGGTACAGCTTGCCCTCTAGCTCCAGGGTGCCCCCGCGAAACAGCTGGGTGAGCTGCTCCGCATCCACCAGCCGCTCCCCTGTGCCCGAGTAGAGGTCATCGATGTCAATTTTATCGGTTTCATAATCTTCAGCCGCCAGCCCCAGGGTGTCAGCCTTGATCCGCAGGTTGGCATCTTTGCTAATTAGAACCACCGGGCACTCACAGCTGTTTTTGTGCTCCAAGGCGACCGCTAAAATCTCATTGTCGGCCTTGTCGCCTTCTAGCTCCAGGGGCAGGGATAATAGGGTTTCCTGATGGCAGAGGGAGACTTTGAGGGTACCGTCGCCGTCTAGAAAAATCCCATCGGTCAGGCTACCCTGACGTCTCAGTTTATCTAGGGTACGAGAAACCTGGCGAGCGTTGCGTCCGGTCTCATCTAGGGACTTTTTAAACCGGTCTAGCTCTTCAACAATGGCAATGGGTAAAATAACATCATTCTCCTCGAAGCGATAAATGGCCTTGGGGTCGTGCAGCAGCACGTTGGTATCGAGGACGAACGTTTTTCTCATAAATAAAAGTCACCTTTGAAGCCCTTTAAACCCGCATGAGGCAGGAACTTCATGACAGCTAAATCACAGTAGAAATGTGTGTACTATTATCTATTAAACGCTGCCAGTTTGCATAACAGGCTACAGGAATGGATATTCAAAAATAAGTTTAATCCTTGACTCCCGTCTGGTTAGGGACTTGCTGGTAGATAAGGTACCCGGTAATAGCTCCTTTCCCCTTTCCCTCTAACCCTGCCCCACTCGACTCCCGGGATTTTATTTTTTGGCAGATCCCTTAGCGGTTGCGGGTATCCCTAAACGCCAGCCCCAGCGCTAAAATGCCGGGGGGGATTTCCCACCAAAGACCGGCTAGGGCCTGTTGGACCATGGCCCGGGGCTGATGCCAGGTAGCCGCATGATCGGACGGGGTCAATAGGTTGATCGGTGAAAAATACTGGGTGCTAAAGGGCCAAAGTAAAGCCACCCCAATGCCGTTGGAGGGATTGGCATCAAAGCAGGCATCGGCTAAAAGATGTAACAGCCCCCCCCAGAGCATCCCCAGGCAAACGGCCCGCCGCCGCTTTACTAGAAGGCTAGCTAGCACCGCCGCCACGCTAATAAACAAGAGGTTGTGGGTAACAACCCGATGGATTTGATTAAACTGGGGCCATAGCACCAGACAGATATCAATATCGGGCAGCAGCCCACCGACTAGGGTGGCAACTAGAGAAACCCGGGGAGTTAGTTTGCCAGCAATGTAGGCAATGGCCGTATGACCCAGTGGCAGCATAGGGTTATGGGGTTGGGTCGTGGGGACTTATCTTTCTGAGTTCTTGGTGAACGGCGGTGCCCACCTGAAGCGCTTCGTTGAGCAGCTGGCCATAGTCACCGGCCATCTCTGCCGCCCGCAGGGCCTGCAAACTGGAGAGATTGGTTTCGATACTGGTAAATAGCTCATGGCGACGGGCAATAAACCGCTGGTGTTTGCGCATGATTTGGTCGCTCATGAGACCGCATACCAAACTTTCTCGGGTCAGGTGCAGGGCCTCTTTGACCGCTTCTGGGTCGTCTAATGATAGCCGTTTAGAGGTGCCATCGACCTGGCGTAGCTCCTCTAAAATTTCAACGGCTTTGATCATTTCATTAAAGCGATCGACCTCGTCTAGTAGGTGGCTGAGCACCTTGAGCTGACGACCCTGGTAGATACCATAGAGACCGTAGGCGGCGGTGGTTGCGATCGCACCCCCCAACCCAACACCCATGGACAGCCCCAGCGCCTGCTCCGACAGGTTTCGCCCCAACACCAGACACACCGGCAGCCACAGTACCAGCGCCACCGCCAGCACCAGAGACTGATTGAATAGCCAGGTCCAGCGTAGGCGCGGTCGTTGAAACACCGACAGACGGGTGCCCCGCCCCATGGATAGATCGCTAATATCCAAACCGGTCAGCTCATCCAGGTCGCGGTTGGTAATCCGCAAGCTATCTAGATTCACCCCAGTCATTGCAGACCCAACAAAGACGCCAGACTAGTCAGAATCTGAGAATAGAAATTGCCGTCAATCTCAGGTCGAAACACCTGGAAGGGCTCATTGGGAGCGCCAAAAAAGGGCCGCAGGGTCCACCCCAGCTGGGAGCCCACCAGGGCATATAGACCCACCCAGCCCAGCAGTAGCCGGTTGCGCAGCTGGTCACCCGCCGCATCTTCCCCCACAACTTTGCGCATTCCCTGGTAAAACAGACGTACCCCAATCACCCCGGTCAGTCCCATCACCGCCACATTGAGCAGCAAAAAGAAATTGTATCCCTGGATAGAAATTAGAAAGAACAGCACCACCGGCGCAAAACTAAACAAAAGTACGCTAATCACCGCCACAGCGGTCATTAGCATGGCGCTATATTGGCGAAAATTTAGCTTAGAACCAAAAAGAATATCAAAAAAATAAAGTGTCGGCAGACAAATAGCCAGGGTAATCAAATACAGGGCGGGCAGCTTTACCGCCGAGGCCAGCATCTGCAGCCAGCTGCTTGACGACCCGATAATGGCACCATACACCCCAAAAAAAATACAGCTGACCACCAGCAGCGAAAAAATCTTACGCTCAAGTTTGACATCACGGCGGATGTCTTCTAAAAATTGGTCGCGATCGCGCAACAACCGAATCAAAACCGCAAAATGTTTCATAGGATGCCTACCGGAATAACCTCAGGAATACCCCTGGCTACACAACCGACCCCGAACATTTCGCACATCACAAAAAAATAGCCCGACGGCGATTTTCGCCATCGGGCCAAAGGGTTATCTAAAGGGCTATCCAGCCAGAAATGTCCTAAGAACCCTGGGTCTTGAGCTGCTCAATTTCCTGGCGAATCGCCGATAGCTGCTCGGTCAGTGCCTTGATTTCCGCCTGGATACCCGCATCCGGTACCGTTTGAGCCACCGTATTCACCGTGGCCGTGCTGGCAGGTGATGGCGCAAATGGGTTGGGCCACTGGCCATCAAAGTTACGACTTACATTGTCAACAAACTCACGCGCCTCTTTTTCAGTGAGCGCGCCTTTTACCTCCAGCTCGTCCGCAAGACGTTCAAAATCCGTGCCAATATCAGAAAACTTGTTGGCGGATGCCTGCGGATCTTGAATAGCCTCAACCGCAGATGCGGCCGCTCCTAATGACACTCGA
>JBCDJC010000177.1:0-10161 GCA_038748225.1 Cyanobacteria bacterium P01_H01_bin.26
CACTGGGCTATCAAGTCCTGGTTACAGAAGGCAAATGATACCTGGAACTATATCGCTCATGCCTTTATCGAATGCGATAACTTGTGTTTCGCTGATTGAGCCTATGGGATCTATCCATATTGATTTTTTCAGCAAACCCTATCTATACCTTTAACCTCAGGCCATCACGTCTGCGGGAGTTAGTGACCGATCTACCCCGCTGCTATGGCTCATTAAAGGCAGATATAGATAGTTTCTGCGTGTTTTTAAATGGGCTAGCTGCAGATCCTGAGTAGAAAAAGCTGACAACCCGGTTCGTCCGGCGATTGCAGGCTACCCCTTAGTCTCATTTTAAGATATCTTGCCTCGGGTGTAGACTCATTTTGATTCAGTCAGTCTTAAATTAAGACATATAATTCCTGGGCTACGGGAGATAGATACTGGCAGTCAGCCTAGCTGGGGTCTTTAAGTTTTTCTCGAATTGTTTCGACCCGTTTGCGATTGACGCCAAGGTCCGATTTGCCCAGGCGAGCCGCTGAACGAACCTGCACCTGTCCGGAGGGCTCGGCGTAAAACTCTATGTCATCGACAAAGCCCATCAGCTTGCTGGAAAATTCGGCATAGAGGTAGTTTTCGGTTACTTCATTGATGGTGGAGCGTTCCATGCCTTCGATGATGGCTTTAAGGGATGCGATCGCATCCCCAGGCGCTTTATTGCTAACAATGGGAGCGACAAAATGCTCCTTATCGCTGGGGTCAGCCTGGCTGCAAACACAGTTTGGCGTGGCTGGACAGGCCACGAGCTGCCCCTGGTTAACGCCTAGATTTTCGGGACGCTTACCTGAAAATGAAAAAAGAGACATTACAACACCCTTCGAAAACTGCAAACTGCGTCAGGCCACGCAGGCTTCTTCAAGACTGAGTGGCAACTTATACCAGGGTAAACCAATATCCGAACGGCTACAGCGCTTCAACTTCGTTCAACAATTTTGCGACAAAGTCTTCGACATTATTGAGTAAATCCATTTCACCCAGGGCCTGCCATTCGTCGGGGGTGTATTGGCCATCGTCGCCGATAATGCCCTGGACCCAGTGGGCCAAGTTATCGGTATTTTGAAACAGCCCCTGGGCTTTGCTGGCAACGTCGCCGTCTACTTTTGCGGCGAGGCAGACCTTTAGCAGCTGGCCCAGACGGGTTTCTGGTGTGGTGGATAGGAGAACTGCGATCGCAATGGTGACGGCTTCTTGGTTCGGCGACATGGTTGATTATTCCAGTAATGTGACGATTCAGGCGTTAAAGCACGGGCTAAAAAAAACGGATACCCATATGTCCTCTTCCGCTTACCCTACGTTCAACAGCCAGGGACACAAAGCAGGAAAATGGGACCGGCCCAAGTTGGAGTCCGGCCCGGAGCCTGGCAAAAAGGTTCGATCAGCCGCCCAGGTATTGGGAGCTGAAACTTTTCATGGACGCCCTGACGTGCAGCTGTGCCCAGGGCGTTATGGGTCAACCGGCTAACCTGTTACAGCTATTGAGCGAGCTTTCACCAGTGCTGGAACAATGCGATCGCACGCCAGCTTACTACCAAACAGATTTCTCGCCACTGGCCCCACCTGCAACGCGGCCGCACCGCCCATAATAAACAAGTTGCACCCCGGCCAGCGCAGATGCTGATCGAGTAGGGGCAAGCCGTGTATGGTTGTTAGCGGGTAGCGCGATCGCACCGCCGACAGCAGCGACCATTGGTTTACATCCAGCTGGGTGCCGGTAGCCAACCAGATGCGGTCAACCGGCAAATGGGCAATACAATCATGGGCTTGGGAGTGGGTACAGGTTACCTGCCAGTGCTCATCGGTCCAGGTGGCAGACTGCACTTCACACCGTTCATAAAACGACAGTTGGCCAGCGCGTTCCCGCCTGCGGAGCTGGGTCAGCACACTGGGCGTGAGTGACCCACCGTTGCGAGCATCCTGAATCATTCGCCAGCGAGTTTTCCAACAGGTTTCGGCATGGAACCCCCTGAGGAATTTAGGACCGAGCCAGCCGGGATCAGCGTCAAATAGCTTTTCGTAAAAGGTGCGCCGGGCCATCAGTAGCACCTGTGCGCCCCGGGCTGTTGCCCCTAAAGCCAGATGTCCGCTGGTTAAACCGCTGCCCACAATCAGCACCCGCTCCCCCGCCAGCTGTAGCCCCCGCAGGTCCACCTGCTGAGCGTGTTGCAGCCGCTCGGAGGGATGGGTTGGCGGTAGGGACCGCGCCCAGTCCGGCCAGTGGGGGGCGCCACCAGATGTCGCTAGCACGACTCGTCTGGCCGTCAGCGTTTGCCCATCTGTCAACGTCAGCCGAAATCGCTGTCGCCCTTGCTGGTGGATCGGCTCAACCTGTTCAACCTGGGCAGGTACGACCCGGTCCTGCAGCTGCCATCGTCGGATCAGCTCTTGGCAAAAATCTTGAAAAAGCTGGGTGCCTGGCAGGTCGTAGGGCCGGTGCAGTTCATCGAAACGGCGTTCGGCAAATGTGCGCAGCGCATGGGGATTGGGGTCTGGGTGATGGACGGCGGGCGATCGCAGGTGGGGAATCTCGTAGGCTGCAAACTGATGGTGCCACTGTCGTAGCCAGGTTCCTGCAGGGTCCAACACGACAAAACGATGGCGCATGGTTTTTTTCTTTTGCAGCAGGTGGGTCACCAGGGTGAGCGCCTGGGGACCTGCCCCCACAATCGCAATATCAACAGCAGCGGGCAGAGCAGCGGACATGGAAAATTTTCAGTCTTTGATAATGATTATCATTCTATATTGTAAGGTAACAATCACTATGGATGGTTTACATGGGTCTAACATTTCAAACTGAGCTAATGCACCTGCTCCCAGGCGGTCTGAGTGCGATGGTTGGCATTGTGGCGTCGGCGCTGTTTGATTTTCCCTCTGGCCCCAGCATTGTTACGGTTCAGTTTGTCATTTTTATACTGGCTGTTCTCATGCCAAAGGGCCGTACTGTGGCCCATGACTACTAGGGCCGTCGCTGTTGTTTGTCTATGACTCTGATACCGCTCGAAACTGATCTACAAAAGCTGCCAGTAACGATCATCACGGGGTTCCTAGGCAGTGGCAAAACCACGCTGCTGAATTATATCCTTGAAAACTTTGAGGATTTTAAGGTGGCGGTGTTGGTAAATGAGTTTGGTGACATCAATATTGACAGCCAATTTTTGGTGACCGTTGAGGAAGGCATGATCGAACTCACCAACGGCTGCATTTGCTGCACCATTAACGACAGCCTGTCAGACGCGGTATATCGCATTCTAGAGCGGCGCGATCTCATTGACTATCTGGTGTTAGAAACCACAGGCGTTGCCGACCCGCTGCCGATCATGCTCACATTTCTCGGTACAGCCCTGAGAGACCTAACCCAGCTAGACGCGGTGATTACCGTGGTAGATGCCGAAACCTTTGAACCTGATGCTAACTACAATAGCGACGCCGTCATTAGCCAGATAACCTACGGCGATATTATTCTGTTGAACAAAGCAGACTGCGTATCAGAAACAAAATTTCAGGCATTAGAAGACTATATTCATACCCTTAAAGACAGAGCCAGGGTGTTACGCACCGTCCGTTGCCAGGTGCCCCTATCGCTGATTCTGAATGTGCAGCTAGCAGATGTAACTGCGGCGCAACAGAATGCTGACCAGTCCGCTGTGTCTACCCAGCATCTGCGCAATGATGGGTTTGTGTCTGTTTCGTTTACAGGCGATCGCCCCTTTGTACTTAAAAAGTTTCAGGAGTTTCTGACCTATCGTCTGCCCACCAATGTGTTTCGGGCAAAGGGCATCATCTGGTTTGAAGAAAGCCCGAAGCGTCACTTCTTTCAACTCAGCGGCAACAGATTTACCCTAGATGACCGGGAGTGGACCACATCCCCAAAAACAGAAATGGTGCTGATCGGTCGCCAGCTCGACGTTATCTCACTGATGCAAACCTTAAATAACTGTTTAGGAAACAAAATTGATTAAGCTCTACTACTGGATGTGCAGATATGCCATGGAACGTCCCTCCAACATTAACTTTTGGACTTTATAAAATCCTTTTTGAAACTGTTTTGCCGTCAGTTTGCGCCTATTGTCCCTGGGCCATGCAAGGCTCGCACAGACCAAAAAATTCTAGGGTGTGATAGAAAACTTTGAACGAGCCCTGGGATTTGAGCTTAAGGCCTTCTAGCGGACACATCGCCAAAGGAAAAGACTGACCACAGCGTAGACAGGTCAGGTAATGTTGGTCTTGTTCGACGGCGTTGTAAAGCGTTTCTCCCGCTAGTGTGGTGCGGTGCTGTACCTGTCCCAACCGCTTCAGGGTATCTAGCGCCCGATAGATCGTCGCCAGCCCGATCCGCTGCTGTGTCCGCATCTGCGCATGGAGCGCCTGGGCAGAAATAGGCTGACTCTGCTGACGCAGGGCATTCAACACGGCTGTTTGAGCTGGGGTGCAGTGGGTCATGGTTGATGAGTTTGAGTTACAAGCTAGAAGGTAAGCCAAGCCTTGACAAACAGGACATTACAGAAGGTTTCTTAACTTAATCAGTAGATACTGGCATTCCAGATTGCGGTCCAAAGAAGTAGGGTAAAATACACAGAAACGATAATCATTATCAATGCTTCTGTATTATGCCATTCTGACAATGTCTCTGGTCTGGAATGGAGCATAAATCTCTACTCATTCACCGGTCACGTTACTTTGAGGACGCCAGCCCCATGAAGTTTGCACTTTTTACCCCGTCTTCGAGCCGTTTGCAGCGGTTTTCCCTCACTGTCGTGGGTGCGATCGCACTCGGTAGCTGCACTGCCCCCACAACTGATTCGGCAGCCGATACGACCGGTGCTGAAGTAACTGCCGAGCCGTCGCTACAGGTCGTCACTACATTCTTGCCCATTACCCAATTCACGTCGGCGGTAGCGGGGGATCGCGCTGAGGTTATCCAGCTGCTACCCGCCAACGTCGGTCCCCACGATTTCCAGGCCAAACCAGGCGATGTTCAGGCCATTGCCAATGCTGATGTGCTGGTGAAAAACGGTCTGGAACTGGAGTCTTTTTTAGACGACATGATCGAAAATGCCGAGAACCCTGAGCTGGTCACCGTTGACTCCAGCGAAGGGGTGGCCACCCTGGCCAGCAGCGGCGACCACGACCACGGCCACGGCGAGAAAGCCGATGGTCATGACGACCACGGCCATGAAGATCACGGCCATGACGACCATGGGGGGCACGATCACGGTGAAGAGGAGCACGGCGATCATGGCCATGAAGAAGGCGAAGCCCACGCCGAAGGCGAAGCCCATGGTGAAGATGCCCATGCGGGCCATGACCACGGCGAGTTTGACCCCCACATTTGGCTAGACCCCAAACGGGCTATCGAGCAGGTCGAGAACATTCGCGATGGCATGATTGCGGCTGACCCTGAAGGCGAAGCGGAGTACACCGCTAACGCCGCCGCCTTTATTGCCGAACTCGAAGTGCTAGATGCCGAAATCACTGAGAAACTGACGCCTTTTGCGGGACAGACCTTTGTTGTATTTCACGATTTTGCCGCCTACTTTGCCAGCAGCTACGGTCTAGAATCTGAAGTGCTAGTGGGCCTACCTGAAGAAAGCCCCTCCCCGGAAGACGTGAAGCGCGTCATGGAAACTGCCGAGGCCGAAGGACTTAAAACCATTCTGACTGAACCCCAAGCCGGTGCATCCTCCTTTGAAACCATCGCTCAGGATCTAGGCATTGGCGTCAGCGAGTTCAATCCGTTGGAAGTTGGCGGGCCGGAGGCAATGGAGCCAGGCTACTACCTGAATACGATGCGCGAGAATGCCGAAAACCTGGCCGCCGGTTTCGGACCCTCTCAAGCGTGGTATCCTTTCCAACTGAGTCAGCCCGTGGCTGTGATTCCGCTGGAGCTACCTTTCTAAGGGGCGAGCAAACAAGTTGAAAGAACAGAAAGACAGATTGATACGGTTAGGAGAAAACAGTTGAGCGACCCGGTCTTAGTGGTGCAGGATCTAACCGTGTACCGGGAGTCCTATGCGGCGGTTCAGAATGTCTCTTTTACGGTGCCAGCGGGGATGGATACCGCCATTGTGGGACCCAACGGTGCCGGTAAAAGCACGCTGATTCAGGCGATTCTGGGTATCTTGCCACGCCATTCGGGAGATGTGTTTGTGCTGGAGCAGCCTCTATCAGCTAAGGGAAATTTGCCTGCTGCTGTGAGGGAGCAGATTGCCTATTTGCCCCAAAGCTTTCTGTTTGACCGCCGTATCTTGATCACTGTCAGGGAGTTAGTCGGCCTGGGCTGGGACCGATTGGGTCTCCAGCTTCCCTGGGTCGGTCAGCGGGCACGCCGTCAGGCTGTCAGAGAAGCTCTGATGCGAGCTGAAGCTTGGCATCTGCGCGATCAGTTGGTGAGTGCGCTATCGGGTGGAGAAACCAAGCGGGTGCTGTTGGCTTACTGTTTAGCCCGGCCCCGGCGACTGCTGATTCTGGACGAAGCACCGGCTGGTCTGGACGCCCGCAGCGAGGCTGACTTTTACCGGCTGCTGCACCAGCTCAAGGAAGAACAGGGCTGGGCAATTTTGCAAATTTCCCACGATTTGGATATGGTGCGTCAGAGTTGCGATCGCGTTCTCTGTCTCAACCGGACGCTACTCTGTGAGGGCACCCCGGATCATGCCCTTAGCCCCGAGACCCTATCGCTGGCCTACGGCGCTGATTTTGTTCGCTACCACCATTCCTGCCAATCCCGCGCCCGTTATGACCATTCAGACTGAACTTGTCCGTGCGGTTGAACTATTTCAACTGCCGTTTATGCAGCGGGCGCTGATGGGGGGTGTGCTGACCGGTTTGATGGGCGGTCTGATGGGCAGTTTTACTGTTTTGCGGCAGCTTTCTTTCTTTAGCGATACGTTGGGGCATTCCGCACTGCTGGGCATTAGCATCGGTTTTTTTCTAGGGCTGGACCCCTCCTGGGTGCTGATGCCGTTTACCGTTATCTTTGCGCTGGGTGTTACCTATTTTCTAGAACGCGCTGACCTGTGGACGGACGCGCTATTGAATATTGTTTATTCTGTGTCCCTGGCGATCGGCATTATCTTGCTAAGTCTGCGAGATGAGTACCAGGGTGGCATCAACAATCTGTTGTTTGGCGATATTCTGGCGATGCAAACCGGGGATCTGATCTTTAGCGCCGTGCTACTGGTGGTGTGTGTGCTGTTTATTGGGCTGACGTTGCGATCGCAGATTCTTCTCACCCTGCACGAGCCATTGGCTGTCTCTCGCGGTGTGGCTGTTTCAGCCCAGCGAACGGCTTTTATTGTGCTGTTATCAATGGTGGTGGGTATCTCCATCGAAGCTGTTGGTGTTTTATTGATTAGCGCATTTATTGTTATTCCCGCCTGTGCAGCCCGTCTACTCAGCCGCACATTTACCCAGTACGTTTTAACGTCCATGGCAATAGGTGCCCTGAGCGCTATTTTCGGCATGACCGCATCGGCCCTTTTACACTGGCCTTCTGGTCCTAGCATTGTTGCAGTTCAGCTGATTCTTTTTGTATTGGCAATTGTTGTGCCGAAGCCGTACAGCTGGGTGGCTTTTCTGCAAAAAATACAGCCTGCTAAAGGACTGCAGAAAAAGCTTTAGGCAATGAGTTTGGGGATCTGTCAAAAAGTAAAATCTCTGGAGTAGATTGGGGAAGGGCTAAAGGGCAAGGGGAAAGGGGCTATTGGTGGGTGCCTTATTCGCTAGCAAGTCCCTGAGGTCAATGAGCCGTGCAACTGAGTTGGGTAGCTTGAGTCATGGCTTAGCGATTCTTGCTTTTCCAATGGTTGTCGAGTTTCGACTCCGTGCTGAGAGAGCGTAAGCTAGAGTCCAATAATCGATTTTTTGTCAGAACCTGGATCAGTCCCTCAGGTGGTGCTAAAAGTGAGCGGAGTATCATCTATTAGCTATGTATATTTGGCAGTAGCGATGCCCTCTTAGCAACATCTACGATCAAATCCTTTCCATTCTCTGTTGTGATATGTCTCTCTCCAAACCGTTACGAGCCATCATTCTTGGGCTGATTAGTTTGTTGGGTTTGCTTATTTTGGTAGGCGTAATAGCCTGGTGGCACAATTGGGCGTACGGAATGCTGAATCCAGATAAGGTGCAGCCCACAGAGGATTGGACACTCGAATTAGGCTTAGGTATCTTTGCTATTCAGCTAGCTGTGGCTGTAGAAGTTTTGCTTATCGCTCTTGTCACCCGGTTTCGATGGCTGAAATTTAATCGAGCAAGAAATGCCATTGGCCTATTTAGCTTGATACTATTGGCATTCGCGTTGCCTGGCTTTACAGGAATTACTTCAGCGGCCCCTGGATCAATCGGGGCAGGTTTGCTGTACCTGTTGTACCTCATTGTGCCTGTGATACCAGCTTGGGGCTTGCTGTATTTTCGTCGTGCCAGGGACTTGTAGAAAAATAGACTATAAAGTCAAATAGAGCGGTATTACTATCACCCATACACGACAACTCTAAAAGTCTGCGTCGGAGTCCATGAAATCCTTTTCAGTTGTGGTTAGCCAATATCTGAGGCCAGAAACTGGGCTGTTGTTAATGGCCTTTATTTTGTCTTCCCTTATCCTGTATCTAGATCTGTTGCCAAGACTGCGCCAATTGTGAAACCGCCACATGTTTAAACTTTTGCGATGGAAACGAATGCTAGAAGAGCAATCGAAGGATGCTGAAAACGTAGAGCGCTAAAGGCATCAACTACTCAGAAAGTAGGTAAATGCAGATCAGACTATGAAACGATTACTGGCATGGACTGCGGTTTTACTCCCTCCGACGTTGCTCATTGTCTTAGCACTTAAGCCACTGGAGATTAATTCACTTCGGCTTATTGGCTTGTTTTTCTCTGTTGCGTTGAGCATTCTGCTGTGGGTACAGATGGCAGCGCCTGTTTCTGAGTCTAAAAAGCGTTTTCGTCAATTGACGGCGGTTTCTTTGATCACAGTTGCCTCAATTGTTGCATTCAACTGGCCTCTTCAAGCAGCTTACAGCCTATCTCGTCCAGCCTTTGATCAAGTTGCAGAACAGGTGGAATCAGGCAAAACTCTATCAACCCCTCGACGTGTTGGCTGGTTTCGTATCCAACGTATTGAAGCAGCTGGCCTGGCTGACAACCAAATTGATGAGCACGGGCTGCGACTTTGGACTAACCTTCACCCAAGTGGAAAAACTGGATTTGTGCAATCTAGCCCTGATGACTTGAGGTTTAATTTATGGAGCCACTTTAGGTTAGATGAAACCTGGCAGTTTATCTCTGAAGATTGATACTTCTGAAAATTGCTCGCTTGTCTGCGTGGCCGCGATCGCAACCGGCGTTCCTGGGGATCGACTCTATTTGAAATGTAATTACGGTAGAGCCACACACTTGAAAAAAGAAACAAGAACAAAATGATCAAACGTATCCTGGGTTTGTCTACGGTAGGTCTTTTAGTGAGCGCGCTAGTTGCTTGCAATACTTCTGCTGAGGCTGATAATGCTCCATCAACGCCTACCGATTCGACGGCTACACCCTCAGCACCAACAGAACTTGTAGACGCATCTGAAGGTAGAGACTTGAGTCAGTTGTTTAGCCGTGTTTGGCGACTTACCGATGACCCAGCCTCCAATGGGATCATGGTCTTTTTGGCTAATGGCACGGTGCTCCGAGCATTTTGCGGTGAGGGTTATGTAATTGAAACGTGGACAATTGATAAAGAGTCTCCTCAGATATTAGAACTTATGGAAGGCGGCTCGACATCGGTCGCGGTTAGTATTGAAGAACTCTCTGATACGACGCTGAAACTTAGAGATACTGAGGGTTTGGATCAGGTTACAACCCTAACAGCCGTGCAAGAAGAATTTGCCTGCCCGCAATAAAGCTCTCAGCGCGGAATAGGTGCTGTGTGGTTGCGATCGCAACCGGCGTTTCTGGGGAATGAGCGCGACTCGATCCTGCCTTGATTGCCTTTCTGGTGACGGCGTCAGGACTATCTCTATGGCTGATTGACGGAGTTTGTGGGGACTGATGTAGCCTATCGAAACCATTTGCAATGTGGCATGAATTTAATTTCCAAAATACTAGGGTGGTTCGGAGGGAGTGACCCAGCTTGCGATCATGCTC
>JBCDJC010000178.1:0-10063 GCA_038748225.1 Cyanobacteria bacterium P01_H01_bin.26
GCAGAACACACTCTATGGCCGCAGTAGTCAAGCAGGTGTGGTTAATATCACCACTCGCAAGCCAACGAATGAATTTTCGTTCAACAGTACAGCTGGCTATGGTAGCGAAGAAAATTTGGATCTTCGAGCTGGTGTCAGCGGACCAATTATTGAGGATGAGCTGTTTTATCGCCTATCTGGCAGCTTTGAGCGGCGAGATGGCTTTTACGATAACAGCTTTACAGATGAAGAATATGATGAAAAATCAGGGGGGACCGTTCGAGGGCAGCTGCGGTGGACGCCTGCAGAAGAGTGGGATATTTCCTTGAATGCATCCGTTGAAGATTACCAAGATGGTAGCTTTCCCTTTGTCGTCTTAGACGATGGTACTCCCTTTGACATCGAACAGGACGTTAATGGATTCAGTGAGCTTAGTACCAATAGTCAATCCTTAAAGGTGGCTTATCTCCAGCCAGATTTTCGAGTTACGTCGATTACCACCCGTCGGTTTTCGGATCAGGCGGCAGATGGAGATATTGATCTGACAACGCTAGACGCGGGCACTAATGGCAGTGCCTTTGATTCAACCGTATGGACCCAGGAATTACGGTTGCAATCTCCCGAAGATGCGGACCAACTGCAGTGGATTGTGGGGGGCTATTTCGAGTCTAGGGAATTTGATAATAACGGGGCGGCAACGGTTTTTGGCAATGATGCGGCAGCTATTTTTGGACCGACTATCATTCCAGGATCCAGCACTCTTCTTACTGCAGATTCTCGCAGCACGACTTGGGCTGCCTTTGGCCAGGTCAGCTATCGTCCTATCGACCCCTTAAGTTTGACCGTTGGCTTGCGATATGAAAACACTGACAGCACGCTTTCACACCTTGAGCAGGTTTTTCGGATTCCAGGGTTTCCTGATACCCCACTGTTGGCATTTAACGATGTCGAGCAAAGCACTGATGCACTCTTGCCTCGGTTTGCTGTGGATTATCGCTTAAGTCCTGAAGCCACGGTGTATGGCACCATTGCGCGGGGATATCGACCAGGGGGAGTCAATATTTTCGCCGATAACGAGGCTTCTTTGCGGTTCGGAGCTGAGCGTTCCTGGAACTATGAAGTGGGGGTTAAAACTACCTGGCTCGATGATCGTCTAGGGGTAAATCTCTCTTTTTTCCATAATCCTGTGACTAACTATCAGGTGGCGACATTTGATCCGCTCACCCTGTTTACCGATAGTGTTCGTAATGCCGATGTCAGTATTACGGGGCTGGAATTGGATGTGCGAGCCACCCCCGTCGAAGGATTGGATTTGATAGCGGGTTTGGGTCTGGTTGATGCTGAATTTACTAACTTCACCGATCCCAATACGGGCACTAATTTTGATGGCAACAGTTTACCCTATGCTCCAGAGTTTACCTACAATGTGGCGGCTCAATATCGGGCACCGTTTGGCCTGTTTGCTCGGTTAGAATTGCAGGGCGTGGGTAAGACATTCTTTGAGGAAGCCAATGTCATAGAACAAGATCCCTATGCTGTTGTCAATGCTCGTCTAGGGTATGAATTTGATCAGTATGGCGTATATCTCTTTGCCAATAATCTGTTTGACACCCGATATATTGCTCAAGGCTTTGACTTTAGTGCATTTGGTGGAACAAGCGCAGGAGCTTTTGGGGCTCCGGCTACCTATGGTGTTCAGTTCAGGTCTAGTTTCTAGTGAACAATCGCCTGCAAACTAATAAATTGGCACTGTTGAGCAGCCTGTACATTTCGCAGTACATTCCGCTGATGTTTTTTGTGCAGGCGCTTCCTGTTTTTATGCGAGAGCAGGGAGCGTCATTAGAAGCCGTTGGGCTAATTTACTTGCTGGCCCTACCCCTATTGTTTAAGGTGTTTTGGTCTCCTCTAATCGATCGCTATGGCTATACTCGCTGGGGACACTATCGCTTTTGGATTGTACTATTTCAGCTGCTGTTGGCGGGAGTAGCTGTCTTGTGTGCATTCACCAGCCTCCAAGACAGTTTTATTTTACTGTTTAGTTTGCTAATGGTGATGGCGACTCTAGCCGCGAGTCAAGATATTGCCACAGATGCTTTAGCTGTAGGTCTCCTTGCTCCGACAGAACGAGGCTGGGGCAATGGGATTCAGATGGCGGGTAATTATCTAGGGGCGATGCTGGGGGGTGGGGTAATGCTGTTTTTACTTAACCAGTGGGGCTGGAGACGCAGTCTACTGGCCCTGTCACTTATGGTGGTGGTGGCTTTAGTCCCCATACTGCGCCATCAAGAGCGCCTACCGCAGGAACAGGCTAAAGGTCAAACGGCCCCTGCTTGGATGGATCTGATTAACTTTTATCGCCGCCCTGGGGTATGGCATTGGCTGATGCTGCTAACGTTATACACTATGGGTGGTAGCATGGCGGAAAGTATGTTTCGCCCTCTTTTAGTGGATATTGGTTTGTCACTAGCTGATATTGGCTGGCTATTGGGGGTAGTGGGAAATGGAGCGAGTATTTGTGGGGCGGTAGTGTCAGGACTGCTGGTAGTACCTTTGGGACGTAAGCGATCGCTACTTGTTTTTGGTTTATTGCAAAGCATTGCTGTTTTGATGTATTTGCTGCCTGCTGCAGGGGTTAGCAATCGTCCGACACTTTACATGGTGACAATTTTGGTGGGTTTTGCTAACAGTGCTATTTTTACAGTGTCATCTACGGTGATGATGGATAAGAGTCGTTTGGCATCGGCAGGAACAGAGTTTACGGCTCAAACTTCGATTGTTTATTTGGGAGCTTTCATGGCCGCAGGCGTTAGCGGTGTGATTGCCTCAGCCATTGG
The DNA here is from genome assembly GCA_038748225.1 of Cyanobacteria bacterium P01_H01_bin.26. GTDB lineage: Bacteria > Cyanobacteriota > Cyanobacteriia > Phormidesmidales > Phormidesmidaceae > Leptothoe. The sequence goes on from JBCDJC010000178.1 coordinate 2,814, forward strand.
TTATCAAGGACTGTTTTTGATCAGTGCGGCAGTAGCTTTGCTGACGGTTGTTTTAATTAGGCAAACATCATCGTTAGCTTATTAAACGACAAAAAATCCGTTTGGGATAAGAAAAAATCCGTTCGGCACATGTTGTACTGATTGGTGTTGGCTATGATAACAACATTATAAGATTATCCCATGGCTAATCAACTCTTTTCTAAACCACCCTCAGGCATCTGGAGTATTATGGCTCCGGTTAAGGGTCGCATTATTGTTGCGATCGCACTGTCTGCCCTAAGCTCCTTCAGTAGCCTTGCCTCGCTGTTAACAATTCCCTTTATTGCTGCAGAGCTGTTATCTGAAGCGCCAGTTTCAGGAATTGTTTGGCGTTGGATTGGAGTAGCCCTAGCGCTGGTTGTGATTGCTTTCACATCCCGTGTTTTTGCATTTAGAATATCTCACATTGGAGCCTTTAATCTTGAGGTCGTTCTGCGTACTGCCCTGGCTGAGCATTTAGCGCAACTGCCCCTTGGCTATGTGATTACCACTGGCTCAGGCGCTGTTAAAAAGTTAGTGCAGGATGATGTTAAGGCTCTCCATGCTTTTGTTGCCGATAGTACTCCATTAATTGGACAGGCCTATACGATACCGGCTATCTCCTTGGTGGCTTTGTTGGTTGCCGATTGGCAATTGGGTTTGGTGACCCTAGCAATGGTGCCTGTGGGACTGATTTTTATTAAATTTGCCCTGCAAGACTATGAAGAACAGCGGGATGCCTATGACCGAGCCAATGAGAAAATCAACGGTGTAATCATTGAATTTGTCCAGGGAATGCATGTGGTACGCACATTTGACGATGGTAGTAGCTCGTTTGCACGCTTCCAAACCGCTCTTGATACCTTTACCCAGAGCCTGCGGGACTGGAATGATAAAAATCGATTTTCTGCTCGCTTAGGGTCTCTCTTGTTTGAACCGCTACCTACTTTAGTGATTGTGTCTGTTTTTGGGGCCTGGTTGTTGTCCCAGGGCAGCATCACCATACCGAGATTTTCGGTCTTTCTATTAGTGGCGCCCCGCCTATGCGGCGCATTTAAACCGATTTTCACCCTTTCCTACATGATCAATCAGGCAAATGCCGGAGCCATTCGAATCGGTACAGTTTTAGCAGAACCGGCCTTGCCACAGCCATCACAGCCACAGCAGCCTGCAGATGCATCAATCTCGCTGGAGAATGTTACATTTGCCTATGGTGATGGCACGCCTGCGCTACAAAATCTATCTCTTCACTTGCCTGTGGGTAGTGTAACCGCTCTAGTAGGGCCATCGGGGGCGGGTAAAACCACCCTGGCACAACTTATTCCTCGGTTTTGGGATGTTAATGAGGGAGTGATTAAAATTGGCGGTGTAGATATTCGTCAGATGACGTCGGATACGTTAATGTCCTGGGTCTCTTTTGTTTTTCAAGATACTTTTTTATTTCAAGATACTGTTTTTAACAACATTAAATTGGGTCGTCCCGATGCCACCCGTGAGGACGTAGAAGCCGCCGCTCAAGCAGCTCAGGCCCATGAATTTATTCTTGAGCTGCCCCAGGGCTATGACACTTTGGTGGGAGAACGGGGGGGACAGCTGTCAGGGGGGCAGCGTCAGCGCATCACCATTGCCCGTGCAATTCTTCAGGATAATCCCATTGTGGTTTTAGATGAAGCCACGGCCTTTGCCGATCCGGAAAATGAAGCGTTGATTCAGGCTGCGATCGCAGCCCTCACCCAAGACAAAACCCTGATTGTTGTTGCCCACCGTCTGGCCACTATCACCCAGGTTGATCAAATTGCCGTGCTAGATCAAGGTCGCCTAGTTGAGTTAGGGAAACATGAGCAATTGATTGCCGCCGAAGGTCTTTACGCTCGACTATGGTCTCGGCATCAAGCCGCTCAAAATTGGGGCTTAAACATGAAGCAATCAGAACCGGTACGGACGAACATATAAGCGAATATTTAGGCAATAACAATGTTAAACACCTATCGTCGCATGATGGATGCGGCAGGCACCCATCGGCCTCAATTACAACAGGCTTTGCTGTTATCGGTGACAGCATCGATTATTCAAGGCATTATCTTTGCCCTTTTCTTTCCTTTGCTATCCGCCCTGATGGCATCTCCTCTGGATATGCGGCAGGTTTGGAGCCTGCTGGCACTGTTTACAGCTCTCGTTATGGTTGAAGGGGGATTGCGCTGGCGAGAAATGGACTTCGAATGGCTGACCTCCGCTGATATGGCCCATGAACTCCGGGTCCGATTGGCAGAAAAGTTACGACAAATGCCTTTGGAAGAACTCAATCAACGACAATCAGGGGATCTCAATATCGTTATGAGTGGGAATGTCAGTGAAATTGTCCTTTGGATTGGCAGTTTAGCGACATTGACGATCCAGACTGTTATTGTGCCGTTAATAACGGTACTGGTGACCTTTTTTATTGACTGGCGACTGGCCGTATCGCTGTTATTAACATTTCCGTTGGCCATTCCCATTTATCGTTACACCCGAGATTTAGTTAGGGTGTCGCTGCGAGATACCGCTGTTGCTGATGCTGAGGTCGCCTCGCGAATTGTTGAGTATGCCCAAGGGTTACCGGTGCTCAAATCGACTGGACAAGTAGGGGCACGTTCAGAGCTTTTGCAAACAGCCCTGGAACATCAGCGACAGGTTCAAACCAAGGGAGAGCGGTTGATGACCCTGCCTTTGGTGTCCGTGTCAACGTTGGTAGAAGCAGGTATTTTAGTGCTGATCAGCTTAGGCATTTTATTTATTTTTCAGGGTAGTCTTTCCATCCCAGTCCTCCTTGCCCTGATTGTCATCGCCATGCGCTTTACTGAACCACTTTCCCTGCTGCTTGGCTTAACCAGTATCCTAGATTTGATGGAAATCGGCATCGAACGAGTGCAAGCTATCATGGCAATTCCTGCTTTACCCATACTCGCCCCGGCAACCCAGCTGACTCAGTTTGACATTACCTTTGACCATGTATCCTTCCAGTATGCTCAGCAGCAAGAGTGGGCCCTGAAAAATGTGTCTTTTCAACTGCCGCCCAGATCGCTAACAGCTTTAGTGGGGTCGTCGGGTAGCGGAAAAACTACCATTACCCGATTAATGACCCGGTTTGCCGATGCCCAACAAGGCACCGTTCGCATTGGCGATGTTGATGTGCGTCAGGTAGATCCAGCCCATTTGATGCGGTCCATGTCGGTGGTATTTCAGGATGTATATTTATTTGACGACACCATCCTCAACAATATTCGCATGGCTAAACCCGAGGCCACTGATGCGGAAGTTGAAGCAGCGGCCCAAGCCGCTAACTGTCACGATTTTATTATGAGGTTAGCCCATGGCTATGAGACTCGCATTGGTGAAATTGGCGGTACCCTATCGGGAGGAGAGCGTCAGCGGGTTTCTATTGCACGGGCGATTCTCAAAGATGCGCCCATTGTGCTGTTGGATGAACCCACTTCAGCCCTGGATACAGAGAGCGAAGTTGCCGTCCAAGCTGCCATCAGTCGACTGATTGCCGATAAAACCGTCATTGTTATTGCCCATCGTCTGTCTACGATTGCTGACGCTGATTTAATTTTAGTGTTGGAGGACGGTGAAATTGTGGAGCAAGGAACTAGTTGGGAGTTATTAAACCAAAAGGGGCGCTATGCCAGCCTATGGACTGCACAGCAACAATCTCAAAGTTGGCGAATTGCAGCTTAGCAACAGGCGTTGCGGCTTCTTATCTAATCGGCAACACCACTTTTTGTTCCTTACAGCTTCCCCCTGGGAAGATATAGTAGATACAACAGATTCGGATACTCCTAGGGGGCTGCTGTATATACACATCTCGGATTGAAGTTCAAAATGCTGCATTGGCCCCCTTAGTCCTCCCAATCCTGGGGGGAAACTCCACTCAAAGTCCCCCAGAATTGGGGGATTTAGGGGGCCTGCAACAGTGAAAACGATTTTACGATGACTTGTGTGTACACCGTAGCCCTAGGGGGGAGCTAATCAACGCATTTTGGCATGATTGAAAATTGGGATTTTTAGTATGTGGAATCAGCGTCCTCGATGGCTGCAGGGGTTGACTAACCCCGTTTTTGCCAGACTTTATATGGCTCAAACCATCAATCTAGTGGGGGAATCCCTTACCTGGTTAGGTTTGGCCCTATTGGCGTTTGAGTTAGCAGGTGAAAAGTCAGGCACTATTTTGGCTGGTGCCCTGACTCTACGGGTATTAGCCTTTGTGGTATTAGCTCCCATTGCAGGAGCGATCGCAGACCAGATCGATCGCAAACGCCTGATGATCACCACGCACTTGATCCGCATGGGAATTGTCTGTTTACTGCCCTTTATTAATCAGCCCTGGCATATCTACGCGATAGTGTTCTCGCTGAATGTGTTTTATGCCTTTTTTACCCCCACATACAAAGCTACTATTCCCTTAGTCACCACCGAAGACGAATGTCCCAAGGCCATTGCCCTATCCAGTGCTACCTATCAGCTATTGGGGGTTTTAGGTCCTGGATTGGCAGGGAGTATTGCCGCTTGGGCGGGCACACGACAAGTCTTTTTTCTAGATGCTATAACATTTTTAGTAGCAGCCATTTTGCTTGCTACCCTCCCAGGACAGCTGCGAGCAGATGGGAGTGCCCGTGAGAAAACAAATACCAAAGCTGTTGAAACCGTTATCCGAAACATTAAAACGGGGACCAGTTGTTTATTTACCGATCCGCCTATCCGTTATGCGCTGATGCTGCAATTGATTGCTGCGATCGCAGGGGCACAAATTCTCGTAAATACAGTGGGTTATGTGCAGGGTACGCTGCAATTAGGTAAGCTCGAATATGGTTGGGTAATGGCCGCCTTTGGCATCGGAGCCACCCTTACCTCTATTGGTTTGGGTAATGCTAAAAAGAAGCGCAGTCCCATTCTGTTAACCAGTATTGGTGGGATTTTGATTACCCTGACACTGATGATGGCCAATCTTGTCGGCTTTAATGTTCTCTTATTGCTATGGGCCTTGGCTGGCATGGGAGATACTCTGGTTAATGTGCCGACCCAAACCCTGATTGCTAGTCGGGTAGCAAAAGAGGCCCAGGGCCGAGTCTATGGTGCTCAATTTGCCTGGAGCCATTTTTGGTGGGCCTTAGCCTATCCACTGGCAGGCTGGTTGGCTAACTATTCTCCCAACTATCATTTTCTCTATAGTAGTCTCATTGGGGCTGTCATCTTTATGGCTGTGTACCTATGCCTAAAGCCTCAACGCCTCACCCTGTTTCAGGCCGGACTCTGGCATGAGCACCAACACATCCACGATGAAGACCATGTTCACAACCATAGGATTCAGCATCACAGTCACTTACATTTCCATGAAGCCATGAAACCGGGACTTAGCCATTCGTCCTGAGACAGTGATGCTGACGGGTGACAGTCAGCCAGTGGCTGATTATATCGACAAGCGAAGTAAATACTCGGATTGCAGCAGCCGAGCACAGCCACCATTTATGGGTCTAGTCCCTTACTCAGGAAGCAACAACACTTGAGGCAACTGCTGTGTCGTTCGCAGAAAAAGAGACGCATCGTCTAAAGATTGAGCCACTATTAAGGCCCCCTGAATAGCGATCAGGGCGTCTTGACCTCGTTGTAGAGCTAGCGCGTCGTCAAGCCCCGACTCAACTAAGACGTTAGCAATTGCTTCAATCCAGGCTGCCAATACGGCCTTAACTCTGTCGTGAAATACCTCGCGTCCTGTGCCCGCTCCCAAAATCGCAAGCAAGCAAGGCTGAGTTCCCCCTGCATAGAGGTCATTGATGCGATCGCACATCTTCTGCAATCGTGCCTGGGGATTTTCCGCACTGGCCAGGAGTTGCAGCACGTTTTCTTGCAACCAGCTTTTTGAATGGTCCAGTATTGAGGCAACCATGTCATCTTTCCCGCCAGGAAAGTGATGGTAGAGACTAGCCTTACCCAATCCAGTGGCCGCTGAAATTTTAGAGAGTGTGGCTCCGTCATAGCCGTACTGACGAAACAGTGAAAACAAGGTCGGAACGTAATCCTCTTTGGGCATTTTAGCAATTTGTAAATTTAGCTATTGACAGTGTACCAAACGATCGGTATGGTAAATTCAGATTGAACCGAACGATTGGTACAGTAAGTACTAGCTACCGCGATTGATTCATTGCCAACCTTTTTTATCTTGTCTCAAGCCCAGTTTGTTTATTCACTATTTGTTTATTCACTAAAGGAGTTGTTCCATGGCGATTACCCAAGGTGCTCATCACATTGGTCTCACCGTTCCTAGCATTGAAGCCACCCGAGATTTTTTCATAAACGCGCTGGAATTCAAACAGGTGGGTGCAGTGCCTGATTACCCGGCCTTTTTTATTTCTGATGGCACCGTAATTTTGACCCTCTGGCAGGCTACCGATCCTGATAAAGCAACTCCCTTTGATCGCAAGAACAACATCGGCTTGCATCACCTTGCCCTTAATGTGAAAGATATAGACACCCTCAATGACATTTATCAAACCCTGATTAAAACCGAGGGGGTTAGGATTGAATTTGAGCCAGAACTCTCCGGCAACGGGCCCGCACAACACTTGATGGCTTACATTCCCGGTGGTATTCGTCTAGAACTCATGGCCTCTGGTAAATAGTCTCTCAGTACACATATAACTATCTCATCCGGCTGTGGGTGATGTTAGCGGTATCTCTTCTATTTTCTCGAAGGAGCTTATCATTATGACTATTCCCGGTTGGCAAAAAGAAGAATCTCCCTTTCACCCAGGAGAACAAGCTATTCAATCGAAGTTGGGTGCGCGCGATCGTATAGAAACGATGGGACGGCAAATGATTCGTCAGTTCTTGCCTGAGCAACATCGCCAATTTTATGCTCAACTCCCCCATTTCCTGGTCGGTACGGTCGATGCTGAGGGTAATCCTTGGGCGTCGATTCTAGTTGGCGAACCTGGATTTATCTCCACACCGACCAATCGTGAACTTCACATTGCAGCCCAGCCCCTCTTTGGCGATCCCCTAGGTCATAATCTCGCCATCGATAGCAAGATTGGCTTCCTCGGTATTGAACTTCACACTCGTCGCCGCAACCGGATCAATGGTGTGGTGAGTGAAATTACACCAGATGGTTTTTCTGTGGCGGTTGAACAAACCTTTGGCAACTGTCCAAAGTATATCCAGGCACGACAGTTTAACCTCCAAAGCTTTGATACCAA
>JBCDJC010000179.1:0-9983 GCA_038748225.1 Cyanobacteria bacterium P01_H01_bin.26
AAAGCCGATGGTGTGATCCTCAAGGGTATTCCATGTCACCAGTAACAAATAGCGATTCTCTCTCTCCAAACATGTTTGCAGCTGGTGACCGCTGTAACCTGCCATTGAGCTAATAATCGACTGGGCCTGCTGAAAGGCGTCTTCAAAGGCAGCGGTTTTGCCTGGTTTAACATCGAGAATGGCAACTTCTAGAATCATGGGTTTACCAGACTAGTACATCTTATAAGATAGATTTATTCCAGTTTCAATTCTGATGAGGGCTATGTCCTTAGCGCGATCGCTACCGCCTACAGATACTTGGACCCCGATAAGCTGGGATGAATTTGTGCAGCTGATTGAGCAGCCTGACCATCAACATCACCACAAAGCCTACTACCACGATGGCCAGATGAGGCTTGAGATCATGCCCACAGGTTCAGATCATGCTAGAGATCATGCTATTCCCATGCTCCTTATCGGTCTATTTGGCATGGTAACCGGGTTACCGCTTGCTCCTCGCGATGCGTGCTCTTATCGAAAACCAGGCAGCGACGAGTTTCAACCGGATATCTCTTATTACGTTGGTGACCATGCAAACTGTATTCCCAGAGGCACCCGTATCATCAATTTGGATGAACATCCCAAACCAGACCTCGGCATCGAAATTTCTGACACTACCCTGGCCGATGACAAGGGCGAAAAACGTCTCCAATATGAAGCGTTACGCATTTCTGAATATTGGGTCTGGGATGTTAAGAATTCTCACCTAATTGCGTTTGCCATCGCTCCAGACGGCAGCAGTAAGCGCATTGACACCTCTAAAGTACTTCCTGACCTTTCCCTACCTTTGCTCGAAGCAGCGCTGCAGCGTAGTGAAACATCCGATCAATCGGCTATTGGTACCTGGTTTATGGAGCAAATTCGCCCATGACGTCCTTGCATATTCCTCAGTCGGACCCGCCACGGCCAGCGGCGGAAATCCTGCCGACAATGTATGACCTACCCAGCGAAAACCCAGAGGAACCCGGTTTGCCCGACGAATTTCACGACCATCAGCCGGAGCTACTGAGTATTACCCTGAAGCTGACTGACTACAGCACCGATAACTATTTCACCGGCAAAGATCTCAATCTCTATTACGATGTCCGCCACCCTAACTGGTACAAGCGACCAGACTGGTTTTTGTCGGTGGGGGTGCCGCGCCTCTATGAAAACAAAGACATGCGCTTGAGCTATGTCGTCTGGCAAGAGGGCGTTAATCCATTTGTAGTTGTTGAGCTATTGTCCCCAGACACCCGTAAAGAAGACCTCGGTGAAGTCAAGAATGAGGCTGGGACTCCCCCTGATAAATGGACCGTATACGAACAGATCTTGCGGGTGCCCTACTACATCGTGTTTGATCGCTACACCAATGATTTTCGGGCTTTTAAGCTCAATGCCGGTCGCTATGAAGCGCTACCTTTGCTGGAGGGGCGTCTATGGCTACCAGAACTGAACGTGGGGCTAGGACTATGGCAGGGCCGCTATAAACAGGTGGAACGCCTGTGGCTGCGATGGTATGACGAGACGGAGGCTTGGGTGCCGACACCTCTTGAACGGGCCGATACAGCGGAATCGGAGCTAGCCAAACTAAAAGGTCTGTTACAGGCTAGAGGGATAGATCCGACACTGCTCTGACCACCCGCGCCACGCAACCCATCTGTAACAAATTCGTCTAGGATGACGGTACTGTGTTGCTTTGTGCCGTGGCTTTAGACCTGCCCCGTTTCTATCGTGCTGCCAATCCGAGTCGGCCACTGCGTTTGGTCCAGGCGGATGATCGGCAGTATTATATTGACTTTTCGTCAGTGCGGGGTGGCGATATTGTGCGGGAGTTGGAGCGTACGATTACGCTACTATCGCCGGACGAGCCGACAACTCAGCTGTTTACTGGAAATATTGGCTGCGGCAAGTCCACGGAGCTGCTCCGACTCAAGGCCCAGCTGGAGCAGCAGGGGCTGCATGTGGTCTACTTTGAGTCGGACCAGGATCTGGAAATGGCCGATGTGGATATCAGCGACATTTTGCTGATGATTGCCCATCAGGTGGTGGAGAGTTTGGAAAATGACGGGATTAAACTCAGACCGTCGGCCCTGGTAAATCTGTTTCGCAATCTGGCGGAAACCCTGCAGACACCGATGGATATTGCCGATGTTAGTTTTTCGGTGGGGATTGCGGCGATTACAGCCCAGGCGAAGGAGAGCCCGGAAATGCGCAGCCGCATGCGTCAGTACCTGGAGCCGCGGACTAAAAATATTATTGATACGATCAATGGGGAGATATTGGAGGTTGCGATCGCAACCCTCCAAGCCCAGGGCAAAAAAGGCTTGGTTGTCATCGTCGATAACCTCGACCGGATCGACCCGATTGAGCGGGCTAACGGTCGCACCCAGGCAGAGTATCTGTTTATTGACCGAGGTGAGCAGCTCAAACGGCTAAACTGTCATGTGGTGTATACCATTCCGCTCACCCTGGTGTTTTCTGACGATCTCTCGCGGCTATCCAACCGATTTGGCGTCTCCCCCAAGGTATTACCCATGGTGCCGGCTACCCAGCGAGACGGGGCAACGTCGCAGCCGGGGCTGGCTCTTTTACAGCAGATGGTACTCGCCCGCGCTTTTCCCACCAAAAACTACAATGAGCGCATCGACCACATTGGCGATATCTTTGAAACCATCGACATCCTCAACCGCCTTTGTCAGATCAGCGGCGGCCACATGCGCAACCTGATGCGTTTGCTCTACGGCTGTTTACAAAAGGGCGATCCGCCGATCCAAAGCCATATTCTCGAAGCCGTTATCCGAGATGAACGAGACTCTCTGATGGCCCTCATCGACAAACGTGAGTGGCAGCTAATTTTCCAGGCCATCAGCGCCCCAGACGTTCAGGGTAATGAGGCCTATAGCCTGCTCCTGCGCAGTCTGTTTCTCTATGAGTACCGCGACAACAGCGGTCGCTGGTTTGCCCTAAACCCGGTTCTCAAAGAAACCAATCATTTCAAAAACTGGCAGCAGCAACAGCCACAAATTTAGGCATTTACACCCCATACAATGTACCAGGCGGATCTTCCCGAGATTGTTACCCATAACCAAACGGCCCTCGACAATCTGCAGCGGGCAATTACCTTGGGGGATGGTCAGTTTTCGTTGATTCTGGTGCGGGCAAACTACCAGCGGCTGACCCACCTATTGCTCAGCCACCTGGGGCAAACCCATCGTTTTCAGACCGTGCGGTTATCTGCTACGGCCCGTTCGCTTACCGAGGCAATTGCCGCCAGCATCGCTCCGGTAGAACCGCCAGCGGCGGTGATGGTAACCGGGTTTGAGACGGTGGATGCCCTGGATGGTTTTTTTAAGACGGCTAATGTTGGCCGCAACGCCCTGCTCACCAAATTTCCCTATCCGGTGGTGCTATGGATGACCGATGCGGTCCTGCAAACCCTAACCCTCCACGCGGCCGATCTCAAGAGCTTTGCCGCGGTGCCCATCCAGATTGACTATCCGCTACAGGCCCTAATCGAGGCGCTACACCGTTCCGCTGACGAGATATTTACCCATATCTTGGATAGCCACGATGCTTATTTTTGGCATGACTCTCCTCCTCGGCTGCCGAGTTTGAGCGACTATCTCAAAATCTTGACCGAGCAAGAGCTGCCCTTTGCGATCGCTGACCTGGAGCAGCACGCCGCTCCATTAGACGGGGCGCTCCAGGCAAGTTTAAACTTTCTCCAAGGACGCGAAGCCCACACGCCTGAACGGTTAAAGGTGGCTCGGGAGTACTATGAGCGCAGCTTAGCCTACTGGCTGCAAACAGACAAAACCGTTGAAGACACCACCGATCAGCAGGCGGTATTGCTGCTGCATTTGGGGCTGTGGTGGCAAACCTATGGTGAACTGCAGCGCTCTACCTATCTGGCCTCCTATCGCCAGGCCCGTCGTTTTTATGAACGGTTTATCCATATTTTGCGGCAGCAGCGGTACGATGTCTCCCTAAAGAAACACCACCGGCACCCCCATCGGTCGGCTCGTATCGCCACGTTTATCCATATTTTGGCGGCGACCCTACAACAGCTGGAGGACTGGGATGCCCTCTCAGCCCTGGCCAATGAGGGTCGAGAACTGCACCAGCGCGATCGAGTACGCCTCGCCCGAGACTATGGCTATCTGGCGGAGGCCGCCCTCGCCCAGCAGGCATGGCAACAGGCCCAACACCTTGCCACAGAAGCGCTCAAACTATTGGAACAAGCGGTCACCACCCGGGCGGCGGAGACTACCGTTCCCACCACGGCCGATGCCGCAAACTCTCTCCAAACCGTGGTGTTAGCCCTACGCTATCACCAGGGTCGGTATTATTTTCTCCGTGGCCAGGCTAAACTGCACCAAGGTGATGAAACGCTCTTGAACGACGCCCTCCGAGATTTAGAAAATGCCCGCCAGAGAACAGAGCCCCGCTACGACTTTTCCCTGTATCGCAAAATTCTGCGTACCCTCCAGGATCTGTACTTTGCCAAACAGCGCTATTTAGACGCATTTGCCATCAAACAGGAACAGCGTCGGTTAGAAACCCTGATGGGGCTCAGGGCCTTTATTGGAGCCAGTACGATTCAGCCCTATCGCTCGTCATCTGTCAGCCATGGTAGCGACATTTCACCCGTTGAAATGCGGGCCTCGGGTCGACAGCAGGCCGTTGACCATCTGGTTGATCGACTATTGCAACCCCAACATACCTTGGTGATTCTCCACGGCCTATCGGGGGTGGGTAAAAGCTCACTGCTTCGAGGGGGGCTGGTGCCAGCCCTCAAGCAGTCCACCGCCGAGGGGCGCACTACGCTGCCCCTGCTGATTGGTAACTATGCAAGTTGGGAGATTGCGATTCTCCAGACCCTGCAAACCGCTACCGCGTCCCTACCTTCGACCCCACCCAACTTTCAGGTATCGTTTCCGATTACCGGGGAGACATTACTGGCCCACCTGCGTCAGCATGCCCAGGATCGTTACCAGCAGATTGTTCTTATCTTTGACCAGTTTGAAGAGTTCTTTTTTGAGCGTCCCAGGACCAGCCAGCGGTTACCGCTCTATCGCTTTTTGCGAGACTGTCTCAATGCCTCCTATATTAAAGTTGTTATTGCCCTGAGGGATGACTATTTTCACTATTTACTAGAGTGGGAACGCTTGACCACGCTGGACATTGATATTCTCAGTCAGGATACGCGATATTATCTGGGTAACTTTACACCACAAGAATGCGAAACTGTTATTCGACAGCTGACGGACAACGCCCAATTTTACCTGGAAGAAGCCCTAATTGTTGCCCTGGTTAAGGACCTAACCACCAGCAACGGCGAGGTGCGTCCCATTGAGCTGCAGGTGGTCGGTGCGGAACTCCAAAGAGAGAACATTACCACCCTGAGACGTTATGAACAGCTGGGGGACGATCCGATCCAGTCGCTGGTGCTCAGTTTTTTGAACCGGGTGGTGCGTGACTGCGGTCCTGAAAACAGCACCCTGGCCCGCACCGTTCTCTACCTGCTCAGTGATGAAGGCACCACTCGGCCCCTTAAAACCTGGGCTGAATTAGAAGAGTCCCTGGAGTCCCTCGGTATCTTGGTTGATCCCCAACAGCTCAGCCTGGTGTTAGAAATCCTGGCAAAGTCAGGCATTATTTTTGAAAGTCTAGACGTGGGGAGCGTTCGCTATCAGCTAGCCCATGACTACCTGGTTGACTTGGTCAACCAGCAGGATATGCCGGGGCTAATGACCGTTCTGCAGGCCGAGCGGCGGCGGCGTAAACAGACTGAAACCCAGCTGCGTACGGCCCTCCAAGAACAGGCCCTGGCCCTGGCCCAGGCCACCGAAGAACGCTACCGGGCTGAAACCGCTGAGATGCAGGCTCTCGTCTCGGTTTCCCAGGCGCTGTTGCTGTCTAACGATGGCTTAGGGGCGCTGTTGGAGGCCCTTAAGGGGGCGCAGCAAAGTCAGCTCACCCCCGTATCGTCCTATCTAAAAAATCAGATTTTGTTTCGGCTGTGGCAGGCGCTTTATACCGTTCGTGAAAAGCACCGCATCCATGCCCACGAGGACTGGGTGCTCTCAGCCTGCTTTAGCCCCGATGGCCAATATCTGGCCTCCGCCAGTGATGATGGCACCGTACGGCTGTGGAGTGCCCAGGGGCTGTTACTACATGCTCTCACCGGTCACCAGGGCAGCGTATTGGATGTGGCCTTTAGCCCAGACAGTCGGCTGATTGCCTCGGCGGGGGATGACCGTACGGTGCGGATCTGGCATCGGTCCGGTCAGTGTCTGCACATTCTTAGCGGCCATGCGGGGGCGGTCAAGAGCGTCGCTTTTAGCTCCACCCTGATTGCCTCGGCCAGTAACGACCATACTATTCGGCTGTGGACCCACGATGGCCGCTGGCTACGCACCCTTGAAGGCCATATTGACTGGGTACGCTCAGTGGCTTTTAGCCGCGATGGTCGCTATTTGGTGTCCACCGCCGAGGATGGCACCCTGTGTCTTTGGAACTCGGATGGTGAGCTGCTACAGACCATTGGCAGCCATGGCGGTTGGGTGCTCAGGGCCGTTTTTAGCCCTGACGGCCAATGGATTGCCTCTGGGGGGGACGATCATGTCATCAAGCTTTGGAATTTGGCTGGTGAGCTGCTGCATTATTTTGACGGGCATCAGAACTGGGTGAGGGACCTATGTTTTAGCCCCGATGGCCACCGGCTAATGTCGGCTGGCGATGACGGGAATATCCACGTGTGGGACCTTGAGGGTAAGCTGCTGGATACGTTTCGGGGGCATCGCAGCAGCGTTCTCAGCCTGGATATTAACGCCCAGGGCACCCAGCTGATCTCGGCTAGCGATGATAATACGGTGCGTCTTTGGCAGCTACAGTCTAGGGACAGTCCTCGGCTGGTTGGGCATTACGGCATTGTGTGGGACGTAGGCTGGCAGCCCCACAGCCCACGGCTGGTGTCGGCTGGAGCCGATCAAACCCTGCGGCTGTGGGATCGCGAAGGCCATCAGCTAGAGGTGATTCAGGCGCACGATAGCAGCGTTTATAGCGTCGATTGGAGCCCCGATGGTCGGCTGATTGCCTCGGCCAGTGCCGACCATACGCTCAAACTGTGGACGGCCAATGGTGAGCCGCTGCAGACGCTGCGGGGCCATAAAAATGCGGTTTGGTCGGTGGCCTTTAGCCCCGATGGCACCTATCTGGCCTCGGCGGGCAGCGATCGCAACATTCGGCTTTGGTATACCGATGGCACCCCCATGGGCCGACTGCAGGGACATACGGGCACCGTCTGGACCGTCGCCTTTAGCCCCGACGGCCGCTATCTCGTTTCAGGCAGCGAAGATGGCACCCTGCGCCGGTGGTCCCTGGACGGGCTGACGGCGGCCGAGCTGGCGGCGCAGACCGGTGAGATTTTGGCCGGGCACACGGGCAGCGTCTGGGCGGCGGCGGTGGCCCCCGACGGTGAAACCATTGCCTCAGCGGGTAGCGATAATACCGTTCGTCTCTGGCAAAACGGCCAGCTGATTCACACCCTGCGTGGCCACCACGACTGGGTGCGCAGCGTCTCCTTTGGCCTGGATGGCAAGGTGGTGGCCTCCGCCAGTGATGACGGCACCATTCGATTTTGGCAGCTGTCTGGGCAGCAGCTCTACAGCCTGACCGGTCACCGGGGCATTATTTGGCAGGCTTCCTTTGATCGCGCGGGTGAACACCTGGCCTCCGCCGGGGCTGACGGCACGGTACGGCTCTGGAATCTCTGTATGCAGGACCTGGTGCGGCAGGGGTGTCGGTGGATTTCAGACTACCTGGCCCATGGGGAGCTGAGCGAGATGGATCGGCTGGTGTGTGAGGACTGTTGGGATTGATTGCGGTTGATTACCCATTGCTAAGGTTGGGGTTAAGGATTTCACACAATCGGGTCGAGGAGTGCTCAGATAGAGGTGATCTTTGTCTGGGCAACACATGGTTGAGGTGTGGGGCGCATTATTAATTTTTTTGGTTTGTCCACTGCTGGGGGGGCTGCCGCTGACGGGGTGGTGGGTAAGGCTGCTAACGGGAAAACGGCTATCGCAGATCGGTACGGGCAATGTGGGTGTGTCGGCGGCCTTTTACCACGGGGGTACGGTGGTGGGTATTGGGGCCGTTGCCCTAGAAGCATTTAAGGGCATTGGGGCGGTGCTGCTGGCTGACTATTTTTTTCCGGAGGATCCGATCTGGCCGGTGGTGGCGCTGATGGCGCTGGTGGTGGGGCGCTACTGGCTGAGCCGAGGCGCCGGGGTGACCAACGTCAGCTGGGGCTTTTTGGTCTATGACCCGTTGGTGGCTGGGCTAGGCTGGCTGCTCAGTCTGGTGGCCTTTACGGTAGTGCGAGAGCGGAAACAGGGGCGTATGTTTGCATTGATTTTGTTACCGGTGCTGACCGGCCTGGTCCATGGCGATGCCATGCGGCTGGTGGCGGTGGGCTGTCTGATGGGGCTAATTGGCTGGATCTATCAAAAGCTGCCGGATGATTTGGATCTGCCAGCCCAGGCCACCCGCACCGAGTCAAGGCGGCTGTTTCGCTTTTTTCGGGGCGAGTCGGCCCTGCAGTCCCTGGCCGAGGTGCTGGACCCGGCCACCGTCGGTAACAAGGCCGCCACCCTTTCCCAGCTAAAGGACTGGGGCTATCCGGTGCCCATGGGTTATATTCTGCGGGCCGGGGACGACCCGGCGGCTTTGTTTGAGCTGTGTCAGCCCTCGCCCAGCCAGCCGGTGGTGGTGCGTTCCTCGGCGGTGGGGGAGGACGGTCTGGGAGCATCGGCGGCGGGGCAGTATGTGTCGGTGACCGATGTCAGCGATCGGCCAGGCTTGGAGGGTGCGATCGCAACCTGTTTCCAAGCCTATAATCACCCCAGTGCCGCGCGCTACCGTCAGGACCTGGGCCTGCCAGAGGCGGCGATGAATGTCCTGGTGCAGCAGCAGATCCAGGGCGTTATCTCCGGGGTGGCCTTTAGCCGCGATCCCATTGCCCGCTGCGGCGATACCGTTGTGGTTGAAGCCCTGCCGGGGCCAGCTAGCCAGGTTGTTTCCGGGCAAATGACCCCCCAGCGCTACCAAGTCACCATCACCCGTGATGACATCCAGCCCGGTGATGACTGGCATCTGTCCGAGGCCCTCGCCCTCCCCATTGAAACCCAGGGGGATAATGCCACTGCCAATGACCCTGCCCCTCTCCAGAAGGAGGGGGCGGCACCTATTACCCAATACCCCATCTCGCCCCGGCTGATTCAGCAAATCGCCTATCTTACCCGCCACCTGGAACATCGTTTTGGCGATATTCCCCAGGATGTGGAATGGACCTATGACGGCGACCAAATTTGGCTATTGCAAAGCCGCCCCATCACGACGCTGTTGCCCCTGTGGACCAGAAAGATTGCGGCGGAGGTGATTCCTGGTGTTATCCACCCGCTGACCTGGTCCATCAACCAGCCCCTCACCTGCGGCGTTTGGGGTGAGATATTTACCTTGGTGTTAGGCCAGCGCGCGGCCGGGTTAGACTTTACCCAAACAGCGATGCTGCACCGCTCCCATGCCTATTTTAATGCCACCTTGCTGGGGGATATCTTTTTGCGGATGGGGCTACCCGCCGAGAGTTTAGAGTTTCTCACCCGGGGGGCCAAGTTTAGTCGACCACCGCTGCTAGCCACCCTGCGTAACCTGCCGGGGTTATTCAAGCTAGCCGCCCGGGAATGGACCCTGATCCAAGACTTTGAGCGAGACTATCAGGACTATTTTCGACCGGGGTTAGACTCGCTTCAACCGAGCCATACCCTTTCCCCTGAGCGGCTCAAGCAGCAGGTTGAAACTATTCTTACCCTGCTTAAAAAAGCCACGTTCTACAATATTCTAGGTCCCCTGAGTTTTGCCCTACGGCAAACGGTGCTCAAGGTCGATAGTCAGCAGCT
>JBCDJC010000180.1:0-9866 GCA_038748225.1 Cyanobacteria bacterium P01_H01_bin.26
CTATCAAAACTATGGGGGTGAACCGGTCATCGGTGTATACCGGTGGTTGGAGGGACAAAACCTGGCTCTGTTGGCTGAAATGAATCAAAGGGAAGCCTTTGCACCAGCCCGTATATTGGCTAGAAATATCTTGCTCATTGGTTTTGTGGCGACAGGGCTGCTGCTATCGGGTATTTATTTTTTATCCCGTCGTATTACCCAACCAATCGCTACGATTACGGAGGCGGCTATTCAGCTACAAAACGGTCAGCTAAACCAGTCTATCCCGGTGGTTAGCCAGGATGAAATTGGTTTTTTGGCCCAGGTCTTTAACCATATGGCTCAGCAGCTTAAGGAATCATTTTCGGCTCTAGAAAAGAGTAATCATGAGTTAGAGTCTCGGGTAAATGATCGCACAGTTGAACTGGTGGAGGCCAAAGAGGCCGCTGAATCAGCAACACGGACAAAAAGTGTGTTTTTAGCCAATATGAGCCATGAACTCCGCACGCCGCTCAATAGCATCATTGGCTATAGTGAAATGCTTGAGGAGGATGCGGAAAGTATTGGTGAGGATAGTTTTGTTCCTGACCTACGTAAAATTCAAGGGTCTAGTAAACATCTGCTAAATTTGATTGATAGTATTCTTGATCTATCGAAAATTGAGGCTGGGCGCATGGAGCTACAGCTGGAGCCCGTCAGCATTGCTGCTCTGGCCCAGGATGTATTGGCTACGATTCATCCGGTGGCAGAGGCTAAGTTTAACAATGTTGTATTAAACAACGTGAGTACCGTAGGCTCCATTGAGAGTGATCCGGGTAAGCTACGCCAGTGTCTGCTCAATTTGCTGAGTAATGCCAATAAGTTTACCGATCAGGGGCAGCTGACCTTGACCATCAGTACTATCAGCTACCAGTCAGAAAACTACCTGGAAATCACCGTAACAGATACGGGTATTGGCATGGAACAAGACCAGCTCGAAAAAATCTTTAGGGCGTTTATTCAAGCGGACACATCGCCAACCCGTCGCTACGGTGGTACAGGGCTAGGATTGACGATTACCCGTGAATTTGTCCATATGCTGGGGGGAACCATCACCGCAGAAAGTGAGCTGGGCAAAGGGTCAACCTTTACCATCCTACTGCCGCAAATTGTTCCCAGCGTTCAACGCAAGCTAGCCGTAGCTAAGACTTAATGGATACATTTTTAGGCAGGGTTGACGATACGCTCAGGGTATCTACCAGGCTTGATAGCAATGATTCATAGCCTTCTAGGGATTGCTCAAAGGAGTAGTTTGCGATCGCAAATGCCCGACCTTTTTTACCCAGCTGGTCCAGACGGCTGGGGTTGTCATAAAGCTCCTGAATAGCATTGGCCAGCGCCCTGGGCTTTTCAGGCTCTACCACTAAACCACCCCCACTATCTTTCACGGCTTGGGCAGCAGCCCCACCCCCAGGGACAGAAGCAACGATGGGACGACCGCTGGCTAGCAGCACCATTGTCTTTGACGGCATATTAAAGCCAACAACGCTAGCTTTTTGCATAATCAAAGACACATCAGCCGCGGCTAGCATCGTTGGCAGTGCCTTACGGGGGGTAAACGGCAGCAGAGTCACATTGTCTACATCTAGCTCATCGCGAAGGTTTCGCAGATCCCATAGCTGACGCTCTTCACCGACAATGACAAACTCAATATCCGGAATATGTCGCAGCGTATCAGCTGCATGGATAATGGTACGCACCCCCTGGGTACGGGCAATATTTCCCGAATAAAGAACAATAAACTTGTCCTGTAGTCCATGCTGTTGCCGAAACTGATTGTCATGTTTTGGCAAAGGTCGGACAAAGGTTGTATCCACCCAGTTAGAGATACGCCTGATCTTATGGGCCGGCACCCCCTTACTGACCAGATTTTTTGAAAAGCTATCGGTGATTACACCGATGCGCGTTGCACTGGCATAGGCAAACTTTTCTAGCACCTCAAAGATGCGGATAGCTAGCTTATTGTTAATCAGCCCCGTACGCACAGCGGCCTCCGGCAGAATGTCCTGCAGACTCAGTACGGTAGGACAGCCATAAATGAGCTTGAGCAGTGCCACCGGCAAGCAGGCGGGCAAAGATGGACTAGTCGAGAGAATTACATCCGGTCGCCAACCCTTGAGGGCGTGGAAAAAGCTCAAAAAAGCAAAACTACCATCCAGCAGAATCCGGGTGACCACCCCAGGATTGGGATGGATTGCCACATAGCAACGTTGAATTTTAACGCCGTTGCACTCTTCTTCGCAAAACAGCTTACCGCGATACTCGGAATAGATCTTACGCTGGGGATAGTTTGGCATCGCTGTCACTACCCGGACCTCATGGCCTTTAACAACTAACCCCTCGGCTAGCTCAGTCATCAGGGGAGCAATACCGATGGGTTCAGGATGGTAGTTATATGAATAAATGAGTATACGCATGGAAATCGCTGTAAATACTGATGTCGCCGTCAACGGATAAGTAGCAGGCAGGGCTAAAGCTGAAGACCACCTCCTGAAGGCCCACGAAAATTTCGTAGCCTAGGTATACGGTTCTACAGAGTGCCGGCCCTATTCTTCGCAAACGCTCCAAATCTATGGCGGTCGCCCCAAAGACACAAAGAATCTAAACTAGGATTCCCAAGCTGACTTTTAGAACCCCTAAAAAGCCAGACTTGAAGACGTTTGGTGTAAAGAACATTCCCAGGACTGGTAGCTTATCCCTAAACAGCTCGTACAAACATATGGCTGTTCGCCATTTGAAGATGTGACGGCTTAAACTGCTGCAAAAATGCAGTTTGACAGCAATGTCCCACCAGATAGCCCCTAGTACAGCTGCTGAAATACCAGCTAGCCTTAGAAATACTCACTATCCTGTCGGCACATCCATCAAACTTTCTCAGGAACACATCATAGGGAATAGAAATACACTTTACAAGATAAGTAAAGTTGTTACGCAAGACAAGCGATTTTGATATATGCAACAGCTAGTGATCAATATTTCCTGGCTGTTATTACCTATTCTTCAGGAAACTCTTCTGCTTAGATGACATACCCTCAAGCTTTCGCAGGTGGCACAGCAAAGCTGGATCTAAAAGCTCCTCCATGATACTGGTCGAGACATTTAGAACCCATGGGAAAAGAACAATTTTAATGATAATTCTGTAAAAGTCTCTAGACAAATAAGCCAAGTCTTCACAGAAACAACATAGTTGTAGTAGTGAAAAGCTGTACCAAAATCTAGAAAACGACCCGCTGTGATACCCCCTCTGTCAATGGAGGGTACCGGGCGTTACCTTAATAGCCTTTCTATCAATTTTTAATAGGCAGCTCTGGAGGGATCGCGTTCAGATCGAATCCGATCCTTGGCGCGATTGGCACTACGTTTGAGGGCCTCTAAGCGCTTTACGTAGCGATCCCGCTGCTTTTTTTTGGGAGTCTGCTCAATTAAGGTTTTCAGGGCGCTGCCAAGGCTTTTGTAGGCATTGGGCAGGGAGTAGCCAAAACGAGTGGCCAAGGAAATGGCCTTTTCGTCCGCGTCCATAGACTCTTTTAGCGTCTTTTCAGCATTGTTTCGCTTGTATAGACGCCAGCCAGAAATGCTACACAGTCCCAGGGCTAGCAGCAGCAGCAGTCCGTCTTGAACCCAGAGCTCACCAACCGCGCCCCCAAGGCCAATGGCCAGGGCTGCCATCTCCCAACCGTCGCGGGGGATCGTATCGTTTTGGACGCGGGCAACCTCATGCCAGAAGAGCAGGTTACGCTGGTCGATGGCGAGCTGCTCCCACTTGGGCAGATCGATTTGGACCTCAACTTGATCTTTGCCCAGCTCTTCGGAGGTGATTAGGGGTGGACCTACATCCATAGCGGGTTCTACCGTAACCCAGCTTTGCAGTTCAGGGGGTAGCAGGCTGCGTAGACGGCGAAGCTCGCCCATGTCTGCTCTGGAGCTGTAGGTGGCGTAGGACATACTGAATAACCGCTTGGAAATGCTTACTGAAAATGCTTACACTATAGCGGTCTTTAGGGAAGTACGGTCGTTAAGTTCTGGTGAGATTACCGTAATCGCCTTTTCCAGTAGCCCACAGCCCTGGTCAACGGACTCAATCCGACACAGTCGATCCCGCAGTTCCGCTGCTCCTTCAAAACCGTTGACGTACCAGGCCATGTGCTTACGGGCCTGGCGGATGCCGCTGTTGCCTTTGTACTCAGCTAGCATCGTTAGGTGCTCCTGGGCACAGCGCAGCCGCTCGACTACCGTAGGCGGCAGGCGGCGCTCCCCAGTTTTAAGGAAATGGTCAATTTCTCCGACCAAAAAGGGATAGCCCAGGGTGCCCCGGGAGCACATGACGCCGTCGGCCTGGGTCTGGTCTAAACAATCAATGGCGGCATCCACTGAAAAAATATCGCCGTTGGCAATTACTGGTATTGACAAAGCCTGTTTGACCTTAGCAATCCAACTCCAGTCGGCAAGGCCGTTATATCCCTGGGAACGGGTACGACCGTGGAGGGTAAGCATCTGCGCCCCGGCAGACTGGAGGCGGCGGGCAAAGTCCACCGCATTGATGTCATCTTCAGACCAGCCGATGCGGGTTTTGGCCGTTACCGGTATGGGGACAGCGGCGCTGACGGTTTCAATAATGCGGGCAGCGGTGTCAGGATCCCGCAGCAGGGATGACCCGCCACCGTTCTTGGTGATTTTGTTGACCGGGCAGCCCATGTTGATGTCGATTGTGTCAGCTCCCTGGTCAACTGCTTTTTTGGCGGCTTCGGCTAGAAATTCAGGTCGGCGATCAAATAGCTGAATACTAATGGGACGCTCGTTGGGGTCAACTTCCATAACCCGTGGCAACCGCCGCACATGGTGCAGTTCGGCGGCGCTAACCATTTCGGTGTACATCATCGACTGGGGGGCGTAGCGACGTACAAGTCGACGGAATACTAAATCGGTGACGCCAGACAGCGGCGACTGTAGGACCCGACTATGGACGTCAACGGTGCCAATTTTTAGGGGGCTGGCGAGGCGAGATTTGAGGCCGGGGGGAAGCGACTGGTGGGGCGATACCCCCTGGGATGGCCGAGCTGTGGATACTGACATGGGTTAGCCGGGTGGCAAAGGGTCTTGGCGTCGACGTATGCTTCTCTAGAATGCCATCTAATTTACAACCAACACCTATGTTCCAGGGAGAAATTGCAGCGCTGAGTGCGGCGGGGCTATGGGCGTTTGCAACGCTAATGTTTGGGCGGTTGGGGAAACAGCTGTCGCCGCTGGTGCTAAACCTGATTAAAGGGTCGATGGCGGTGGGGTTTATTGTGCTTACATTGGCGATCCGCCAGCAGCTGCTGATGTCGCTGCCCATGACGTCGGTGTGGCTGTTGTTGATCAGCGGTGTAGTGGGGATTGGGCTAGGGGATACGGCCTACTTTGCGACGGTCAATGCTCTGGGAGCGCGGCAGGCGCTGCTACTGGAGATGCTGGCTCCGCCGCTGGCGGCCCTGATGTCCCTGGTGTTTTTAAAAGAGCAGCTATTGCCCCTGGCCTGGCTAGGTATGGTGCTAACCCTGGCGGGCATTGTTTGGGTTGTGGGCGAGCGTAGCCCCAGGGCTGATGTCTCTGGGGCAAGGCTGATTAGGGGCGTGGTTTTCGGTGTCCTGTCGGCCTTCGGTCAGTCTGTTGGGAGTGTGCTGTCGCGGGCGGCGCTGGCGGATACGGCGGTGGACCCTTTGTGGAGCAGTTTACTACGGCTGTCGGCGGGGCTGGTGTGTATTGGTGGTTTGCTGCTGTGGCGAGTCAAACCGCAGTCCCGTCCGGTGATTTCCGGCAGGCTGCTGGGTGGGGTTGCGATCGCAGCCTTTTTTGGCACCTATCTGGCCATCTGGCTCCAGCAGATCGCCCTAAAATATTCCCCCGCTGGCATTGCCCAGTCGCTGTTGGCCACCAGCCCGATCATGGTGCTACCCATGGCCCTAGTGATTGGTGAGCGGGTGACGTTGCGAGCGATCTGCGGTGCCCTTTTGGCATTAGTGGGCATTTGGCTGCTGTTTAGCCGCTAGGGTTGGGCAGTCTGGGCGGGTCACTCTGCGGATACGCCCGCCCCTGCCCCCTCCACTAGAATCGGGGGGCGGTAGGACTTAGGTTTGTCCCCCACGGTGGCTCCGCCGTTGAGCATGCCCTGCAGGCTGGGTTCAAAAAAGGTGTAGGGGAACCGGGACTCGGGGCGGCTGACGTCATCTAGCCGCTGCTGTAGCTCAGGGGGAATGTCAAATTCTAGGGCACCCAGGTTATCCTGCAGCTGGTGTAGCTTGGTGGCACCGACAATCACCGAGGCCACGGCGGGGCGATTGACCACCCAGTTGAGCGCCACCTGGGCCATGGAGCGACCTAACGCCTGGGCAACCTGTTCTAGCTCGGCGACGATGGCCCAGTTTTTCTCGGTGAACTTGTCAAAGGCCGGATTGCCACTGTCCGCCAGTTTGGCCAGGCGGCCTGGGCCTTCGCCGCCGCCCTGCTGGGAGGGTTTGTACTTGCCGGAGAGCAGCCCGCTGGCTAGGGGAGACCATACCATCAGACTGGTTCCTAAATTTTTGGCCAGGGCGGTGTATTCAAATTCAATATTGCGCTCGGCCAGGGAGTATTCGAGCTGGACGGTGCTGATCGGTTCCCAGTGGCGTTCCTGGGCCAATGTCTGGGCCTGGGCGACGTACCAGGCGGGGGCATCCGATAGGGCCACATGGCGCACCTTGCCCGCGCGTACCAGGTCGTCCAGGGTGCGCATGACTTCCGCCGCCGGGGTGACCTGGTCCCAGGTGTGGAGCATATAAACATCGATGTAGTCGGTGTCGAGGCGCTCCAGGGAGCCTTCAACGGCACGGAGAATATTTTTGCGACCGTTGCCGCCGGCGTTGGGGTTGCCGGGATCAGCGTTGTAGCTAAACTTTGTTGTAATGATGATGCGATCGCGACTTTTGCTATCTCGAATAAATCGCCCCAGCATCCGTTCGCTGTTGCCATTGGTATACAGATCTGCCGTATCGACGAAGTTACCGCCTGCTTCCACATAGGCATCAAACAGCTGTCGGGCATTGGCCTCATCAGCGCCCCAGCCCCAGTCATCGCCAAAAGTCATCGTCCCCAGCGCCAAGCGGCTGACCTTTAATCCCGTATTACCTAGCGTGTAGTAGTCCATCATGGCATTTGCTAATCAGCTGCGTGTTTACAGTCACTACTATTGTTTAGCAGCTAAAAAGGTTCTTGGATCTGAGGGCTGTATTCTGAGGTCTGTATTTTGATGGAAGATTGCTTCTTATGGCATTTGAGCCGTCGTAAAACGCTAACTTAGCGCTGCTGCCGTGCTAAGTTGCCTGGGATCGGCTCAATTCTTTAAAGGCCCATGCACCTGAGCATAGATATAGTGGCGCTGCTATTTGTTGTAGCTGTCGTAGCCAGCTGCGTCGACACCATTGCCGGGGGCGGTGGCCTGATTGTTTTACCCACTCTGTTGATGGTGGGGATACCCCCAGCCATCGCCCTAGCTACCAATAAGCTCCAGGGCAGCGGTGGTACCCTGGTGGCCTCCATCTATTTTTTGCGAAAACGGATCGTCCGGCTAAGCGATATCAGGCTTACCGTATTTATGACCTTTGCTGGGGCCGTTTTTGGCGTTTGGCTAGTCCTACAAATCCAGGTCACTACCCTCAATGCCATTATTCCGTTTTTACTCATGGGCATGGGGGCCTACTTTGCCCTATGCCCCCAGCTGGGAGCCACCGATCAAAAACGCCGCCTGGGCCATGGCACATTTTCCCTATTTGTAGCCCCATGGCTCGGTTTTTATGACGGCTTTTTTGGCCCAGGCACCGGCATGTTTATGACCCTGGCCCTAGTGAGCCTATGGGGCCATAACCTGACCAAAGCCACCGCCCACACCAAGCTGCTTAACTGCACTAGCAATGTGTCATCGCTGCTCTATTTTCTGATCTTTGGTCAGGTGTACTGGGGCGTTGGCTTGGTAATGCTGGCAGGGCAGGTGATTGGCTCCTCGCTTGGGGCCAGAATAGTCCTGGCCAAGGGGAGTACACTTATTCGCCCGGTTGTGGCTATCGTTTGCTTTTTGATGGCATCAAAACTGCTGCTGGATGTCTTTTTTGCCTAGCGCAGCAATGCTACGTATCCAAATACTCGCTTAAAACTTCACACCCTGTGTCCTCAACACCGTCATAAATCGACGGACTGGGGGAAAAGGGTAGCGTGGGTTTGCCATCGACCTCCAGATAGTCGTGCAAAATCATCAAGATGGCTTCCGATACGGAGGTGATGTCGTGCTGCTGCTGATAATCCCGCAGCTGATCTAGCAGTTCAGGGGTCAGCAGCAAAGTGATCGGCGTTTTCTTCGGTGTCGGCATGGTAAGCGCTTTCTTTGTAAAGAAAGTTGTGCAGTTTGCATAACTTGCGGGCATTCAGAACGAATAGTAAGTACGCCTGCAAAATAGGACATCTACCCCATGTATCTAGACGGTCAGTACTACCAAACCCTGGGTTATCTTCACGCTCAGTTTGGCAACGTAGATCAAGCCACCCTCGACTACCTTAACGCCATTGAAGCCTTTGAGCGCGATGACGATCAGACCACAGCCCTGCAGCTAACCGAGCGTCTTTATGAACTAAACCATGGGGCAGAATCGCTGCCAGCAGACGTCCAAAAATCATCGCTGCCCGTCTGCTTAAAGTTGGAAATTCTTCGACTTTGCCGTTTGGGGTTGCTGCACAGCCACCGCCATCAGCATCAGGTATCGCTGAAAGTACTGGAGCGGGGTCTACAGCTGAGCGACACCCTGGCCGATATAGACTATCAGCAGGGACAATATTGTGCCGCGATTGTGCTGGGCATGATGGGAAAAATCTACAACGCCCAGCGCTATCATCTTTTTGCCCTGGCTTCATTTAAGGCTGCCTTGGAGGCTTACCGGTCCCTGCAACACCCTGATAGCCATACCCAAGAGCGTATTGCCACAGTCCTGTGCGAAGTTGCCCGTATTGCTGAGATGACAGCCCATCCAGATGTAGCCATTGAATACTACTTGGATGCCCTCTGGTATTGGCATGCAGCTGGCCAACAGCCTCAGGCTAACCAAGTGACACAGCAGCTAAACAAACTGTGTGATTCGCCACCATCCGCTGAAACAGGTGTTACTTGCACAGCCTGTCTTTAGGGCAAACAGTATTGATTTTGGGTATACAACACTGTTGCCTGATGATTAGGCTATGGGGTCTGATGTCACCAAGTTGACAAGCTGATTAAATCCTAGATACTTGAATGGTCTTGTCTATTCATGCAATCAGCCTATGTTGTCATATTGGTTACTTTTTTTCTCTGCTGCTCTGGCATTAAATCTTTCGCCTGGCCCAGATCTCATTTATATTCTGTCTCGAACAGTTGCGCAGGGGGCTAAAATTGGTGTTGCCTCATCCCTAGGTGTTTGTGCAGGAGCCCTAGTTCATGTGGTAGCTGCTGCCCTGGGACTGTCGGCTATTTTGGTAACATCGGCGGCTGCTTTTTCTGTTGTCAAGTACATTGGTGCTGCCTACCTGGTTTATCTGGGTATGCAAGCGCTGCGCTCCAACGGAACGAACTTCGATGTATCTACAACGCAGACCTCTAAGGTATCACCCTGGCAAGCGTTCAAACAGGGGTTGCTAGTAGATATTCTTAATCCCAAAGTTGCCATCTTTTTTATGGGCACCTCTATTTATTAGGCTTCTGAAAAATGGAGTCTCAAATGAGACTGTTATCCTCCCTTTTTTTAGATGTTGGCGGGTTCCAAACGGACAAAATCTGTTCATGGAGGCTGTTTTAGAGCTGGCTATCCTGTGGC
>JBCDJC010000181.1:0-9816 GCA_038748225.1 Cyanobacteria bacterium P01_H01_bin.26
GGGAAATTTGATGACTTTGAAACGATGCGGGCCAGCCTGGCGGCAAGCGGTAGCCAAATTGTGACGGTGGCGGTGCGGCGGGTGCAGACCAATGCACCAGGGCATGAGGGCTTGGCCCAGGCTATAGATTGGACAAAGATTTGGATGCTGCCTAATACTGCCGGGTGTGCCACCGCTGACGAAGCTGTTCGAGTGGCTCGCTTGGGCAGGGAAATGGCAAAACTGTTGGGTCAAGAGGACAACAACTTTGTCAAGCTAGAGGTGATTCCTGATAAAAAATATCTGTTGCCTGACCCGATTGGTACGCTGCGGGCGGCGGAACAGCTGGTGAAAGAGGGGTTTGCTGTTTTGCCCTATGTCAATGCTGACCCGCTGCTGGCTAAGTATCTAGAGGAGGCAGGCTGTGCCACGGTTATGCCCCTGGGGTCACCGATTGGGTCGGGCCAAGGGGTGCGCAACGCGGCTAATATTCGGATTATTGTGGAAAATGCCAATATTCCGGTGGTGGTGGATGCGGGCATTGGTAGCCCCAGCGAAGCGGCTGAATCGATGGAGCTAGGGGCGGATGCGCTGTTGATCAATACGGCCATTGCCAAAGCCCAAGACCCGGTCAAAATGGGTCGCGCCATGGGGCTGGCTACTGAAGCCGGACGCTTGGCCTACTTGGCTGGGCGGATTCCGGTGAAGGGCTATGCCAGTGCTAGCTCTCCTATGACGGGGACTATTACTGGATAAATTGGGGATAGGTAAAGCAACAATACTAGCGGGTTGAGCGACTTGGCTCTATCTGGTTTCTTAGGGCTGAGTCGAGTGCAGCCTAGTTTTGGAATGGCTCACTTGGTGAGAAGAGTAAAGCTGGGGTATTTCTGTCCCCGTGAGCGGTCTTAGCGAGACTCACACGAGGGTGTCCTCTTAGTAAGATGGGGAGATAGTTGCTTTTCGCTCTTCCTTGCTACATGGGGTCTCGCAAGCGGACCAGGCGATAGTTCGAGTTCTCAAAGCAACCGAGGTAACAGCAACCGAGCTTACGGTCGGTCTATGCCGGTAAAGGTCATGCCTGAGGGAACCGTGATCTACTGCTTCCTTGTTTACCGTACAAGAAAGGAGACCATGTTACGGTTGAATCGGCTATCAAGCAGATAGCCGCGCGGGTAAAGTTGTCCGGTACACAGTGGAATGAAGCGAATGTGCCGCAGGTATTAAACCATCGGTGCGCCTATCTCAACGGAGCCTTTTCGCTGCCCACTTACTCGACTCAAACAGCGACGGCCTAAGCGCTTACCCTCAACTATCCTCACAGCTCCTGCAAAAGTTGGATGCACCCGAGAAATGGGTTAGAAAGCGTGGTTGGTTTCCATCCCCGTGAGGGGGAATGGGTATGAAACGTGGTCTTTAGAGACCAGCAATTTCAATATCGTTATAGGTTTCCGTCCCCGTGAGGGGAAATAGGTATGAAACTTGACTCTCAGTGAAGCGGTTCTTAGGGAACTGCAGCGTTGGTTTCCGTCCCCGTGAGGGGAAATGAGTATGAAACTTTCTTTCACTTACAATCCAGTCAATAGAGTTATTGGTGGGTTTCCATCCCCGTGAGGGGAAATGGATATGAAACCCTTGGTCTGGAAATCTAATGGTAGCAAGGGCTAAAAAGCCAAAATCTACGCAGGTCGCTTTTGGTGTCAATAAGCGTTGATAAATTCGCAATAAGGGTTGATTCAAATCGCTGAAGTGCCCACGGAGTCGGGCATCGACGGAGGTCAACGGTATAATGCGGTTTTCAAGGTTCAGGTGGGGTGCGTCGGCAACCTCCACAAACGTAATGGCACATTGCTAGAAAATCAATGTCTCTCTACACTCTTTAATGGTTTCTAAATCGCACGGGGCGCTGATGTTCAGCTTTCCACACCGTTCTAGATTACGTTCAGGAAAATCGGGGCTGATGGCTTGACTGATGCACGGCACTACCCGTATGTTTCTTTTAGGTCGCTGATATCCCTATCGTGGCCCTGTCTACAGAACTCAATGACTTAGCGCGGTCAGCAGGTGTTTGCCCACCTACTAACCGCATCACCCCCAAACTGAACCGAGCAGTTTGCGAGCTAGGGTTATTATGCCTCAGCCGCTCACCGACACTCCAGTTGGGCGTTGCTGAACGTTGAGAGATACCCCCAGGCGCTGGTCTTTTGCTCAGCGCTGTCGGTGGTGTGTACCTTTACCTCAGCAACCGCAGTTTCTGCGGCGTGGCTAAGCCCTTGGGTTCTGCTTTCCTCACGTTCTTATACGTTTACTAGGAGATCAGAACTCATGTTTCAAACCTCTTCCCAGGGCGCGACAGCGTCCACTGTTTCCCCTACCCGCTCAACAGAACCGCTGCCAGAGCATGACTTTGAGGATGTGCGACACTTGCTGCTGGGCAGCCTTACCGCCGTGCAGCGCACCATTTTGGACCTGCACACCAAACAATATGCCGAACCCAACGACTGGAGCCGCCCCCTGGCCACCGGTCGACCTAATGAGGTGATGGCGATTTTAACCCGACGGGTGCGGGTGGATTGACCAGCGGGGGCTGTTCACTAAAGGAACAAAATCGGCTGTGATGTTTTGAATATGGGGCTTCCAGCGATCGCTTACCTCTTTAATCTAGAGTATATCCACAAGCGAATGACAATATCGTTTACGGTTACTGCCTCCCCTAACTTCCCCTGGATCAGTGGGGCGTTAGGGGGTAAGGCAGGCGTTGAAGCTTGGGTCCGGTGTACACCGCAGCCCCCTTTAGGCCTACCGTGTACACACAAGTGATCGAAAATTGCGTTTGCGCCTGCATCACCCCCTCTAACTCCCCCTTGGTAAGGGGGAGGACCGGATTTCCCCCCTTACCAAGGGGGGATTAAGGGGGGTAGTGCAGCATTTGAAACTTTAGTCCGAGATGTGTGTACCCCACAGCCCCTTTGGGCGCATCCTTGCCAGGTGCAGGAAGACTCCCTTACTCAGCGGCCTCTAACAGACAGGCAGCCGAGATTAAAGTCCTGCCCTGGTCGCTAATGGCTGTGCAGGCGGGCTGGAGCCGCTGTAGGGCAGAGGGCTGTTGCTGGAGCTGGGCCATGGCCGCTGTTAGCTCTGGGTCAAACTGTCGCAGCCACTGGCGGGGCAGGGTGTTTAGGTTAAATGAGTCGCCATCGACTAGCCAAAAGTCAATCTTGTAGGTGGTGATGGTCGACTGGAGCTGGGCTAGGTCCGGGGTGTATTGGGCGGCCATTAGGTCCACAATGCGAGGGCGAATCTGGTCGTAGTAGCCCTGGTGGTAGGCCAAACTGTGCCCCGGACTCACTAGCACCGAGCGACCGGTAAAGGCTGGGATGTTTTCGGCTTCTTTGGCCAGGGAGGCGATGCGAATATCCCGAGGCTGCTGCTGCAGATAGCCATAGAGAACGGTGCGGTTGGAGTTGACATACACCACGTTGAGAAAACTGTTGAGCAGGTTCGGATAGCCGACGGTTATTAGGGTAAACCCGGCCACCAGCAGCAGCGCCACCCCCTGCTGCCACAGGTTAGGCCGGTTCAGCTGGCGCAGACCCGCCTCTAAAAGGGCGACTAGTACTATGGCGGCTGCGATCGCAAAAATCACCTTAATGCTGTGGCGGCTGTAGCGGCTGGGCAGGTGCAGCCGAAATAACAGTCCGTGGGAAACCAAAAACATCACCGTTGAGGCCACCCCCAGCTGGTGCAAAATCACCCCGTCGGCGGTGGTCATTTTTAGCAGCGGCAACCGCAGCCGATATAGCAGCGGCAGCAGCAGCGCCGCACAGATGGTGACGGGCACCACCGGCGGTAGCAAACCGCTACGGGCCGCAAACAGCCAGTAGCGTAGCGGATTATCGTAAAAAAACGCATTGCGGCTACCGGGCTGAAACTCCGCCATGGTCCTGGCCTGCTCCAGGGTGACTACTGGCCCGTAGGGCGATGTGCCCAGGGCATAGGGCAGCAACACCACCACCGCCACCACCAGCCCCACCGCCAAAAATTTCCAGGCATCGCGCTGGCGCGGTGGCCAGATCACCCGTAGCCCTAAAACCACCAGGGAGACAAACACCGTCTGGGGATAAAACAACCCCTGTAGCCCCACGGTCACCCCACAGAGAAACAGCCGCCGTCGCCCCAGGTAATGCAAAAAGGCCACAATCAGCAAAATGTTAAACGCCTTGGGGGTGGCGGACGCCAGCTCATCCCACATCCACAGGGACTGGTTGAGGATAACGGTGCTAATAAAGGCCACCAGCGGTGCAGGCATCACCGCTATGGCCAGGTAAAACCCATAGAACGTGCCAAGCACCCCCAGCAGGGGGGGCAAAAGCTTACTCAGTAAAAATGGATGAATCCCCAGACTGGCCCCGGCCCCATACAGGGCCTTGTAGCCCGCCGGTGCCACGGATTGAAAATAGTCCGCAATGATATCACCGGGAAACAGCGCCGGGTCCACATAGCGCAGCATCCAAAACAGGTGCTGACGACCATCGTCTGAAATTGTATA
The DNA here is from genome assembly GCA_038748225.1 of Cyanobacteria bacterium P01_H01_bin.26. Taxonomy (GTDB): domain Bacteria; phylum Cyanobacteriota; class Cyanobacteriia; order Phormidesmidales; family Phormidesmidaceae; genus Leptothoe. The sequence goes on from JBCDJC010000181.1 coordinate 4,526, forward strand.
GGGTCCGGCAAAGGCAATCCGCCAGAATAGAAGACCGTACACCACTGCGATCGCAAGGCTAGCGGTCAACCAAATACGCTGATTTTGGGGGGTTGAGCGCAGGCCGTAGTCGCGGAGCCAATCACCGATAGTCTTCAAAACAGCACTTCAAAACAGGGTCAGGCCCATATTACTAGAGGCCGATCCCTGGCGGATCAGGTCGCTTTTACCAGCACCAAATCGCCATCGATTATTACTTCATAGGGGTCAAGGGGTTCGGTGGCAGGCCCGGCGGTCACGCTGCCATCGGTGCCAAATTTTGACCCGTGGCAGGGGCAGGCAAAGGCGTCATCCTTCCACTCCACACCACAGCCCTGGTGGGTACACATGGAGTTGAGGGCGATCAGATCGTCGGCATTGGCCGGGTCGCGAATGACGATCACCGGTCCGGCAATAAAGGCTTTTTTCGACAGGTACCCATTGGTATCCAAATCGGCGACGGTGCCCAGGGCAGCAAAGCCGTCCTCCCTGGGTTTGGAGTCGATTTTTTCGGCGGGGGCAGCGGCGGGCGCATCTGCCGGAGCATCGGATACGGTGTCTTTGGGGGTGCAGGCTGCGATCGCAACCGGCAGCGATGTGGCAATCATCCCCAGACCCATCAAATTACCAAATTCACGACGGTTCATAGTATGTAGCTCCTCTCTAGTTACTCTTGGATGGCACAGCCGTGCCAGTAGTTTTAGTCAATAGGCCCGGTAGCCAGCCCAGCCAGCCCTGGTGCCGCATCGCCGCCACCAGCACAAACAGTAAATCTAACCCAACCACCCCCACAATCATTAGCTCCGAGCCACCGGTACCAAAACCGTAGCTGTGCAGCCCCGTACCCAAAACAAAGTTGACACCGTACCAGGCCATCAGCACCGCATTAAAGGCCACCACGCTGGCAACGCTGATGCCAAAGTTACCAATCCAACCCACCAGACGGCCGTGGAGCGGCACCAAATAGCACAGCAGCGCAATCAAGGCCCAGGTTTCCTTTGGATCCCAGCCCCAAAAGCGACCCCAGGAGAAATGCGCCCAAATACCGCCCAGGATAATGCCAGCGGTTAGCAGCAGCACCCCCACCTGCAGCACGCGGTAGTTAAGCTGGGAGAGCAGCCTGATCCGCGCTGTGGCATCGGGGGTAAACAAATAGCTGCCCAGGGCCACATGACCCAGCCCCAGGGCCAGGGCAAAGCTGGCATAGCTGAGCGCAATGGTGGGCACATGGATGCTGAGCCAAAAGTTATCCCGCAGCACCGGCACTAGGGGGGAAATACTCGGGTCCAGCACCGCCGGCAGGCTGTCCGCCAAAATCAAACACACCACCGCCAGGGGAGCGGCGGCCAGCAGGTAGTACTTTGAGCGCTGCAGCAGCTCAAACATCAGGGCAATAGCCGCAATGCCAAACCCCACCCAGACCACGGATTCGTACATGTTGGTCACAGGGGGACGACCGGCAATCTGCATCCGCAGCCAAAAGCCATAGCTCTGTACGGCCACACCGGCCACAAAGGTACCGATGGCGGTCCAATAGAGGTTAAACGGCTGCACCCACAGGGCCACTAGCATCAGCACAAAGGCGATGCCGTAGAGCTGCCAGGCTTTAGCAAAGGGATGAAAGTGGTTAAAAAATACCTCGCGTCCCATGACGCTATCCGCCGGATAGACCTCCGGACTGAGGTCGGCCAGCCCCTGCCTCAGGGACTTGGCCAGGGGGTCTACCATGGGCAGATGATCCGTCCCTGAAAAGACGGTCTGTTTAAGCATGGTAAAGCTGGCCAGCAGCGGGGCAACCGATTCAGGGGCATACAGATTGGGGGCTTCCTGGATGGTGCCCCACTTGCCTTTAATATCGCTGGGGTGGGGCACGATTGCGATCGCATTATCATCCACCATGCTCAACATCAGCTGGAGCCGCTCTTCAACGGTGAGGGCTTCGCGCTCATCACGGGTCAAATCGGCGTCATCGCTTTGTTTGCGATGGGCCGATCTGACCACTTCACCCAGGGTCTGATTTCTCATCAGGGTTTCAAAGGAGAAGTGTTTTTGCTCCACGTCTAACCCAGCCATCTCCTTTAGGGGACGATAGCTAACCAGCACAAAAGGTTCTTCATTCCAATTGCGGTTGTTGAGCCACAGGGACATAAACGTCTCCATGGCGCTCTCTTGAATACCGTCATGTTTATAGGTCGTCGCCCCATAGATTTTGGCAACGGTTTCCTGGGCAACGGTGTCCAGCGGCTTTTTCCGCCCCCCTTGCTGCACGGTTATTGTCTCTAGACTATCGAGGGCAGAGGCATGAAACTGGCTAACGGGCATAGCAATTAGCACCAGCCCCAAACACAACCCAATTGCAAATTTGAGAAATTTCATCGATATTCGCCGCCGTGGGTAGAGTAATAGAAAAAACAAAACGATTTGACTCGAGGCCGTTGGCTGAACGCAGTCGAAGCCAACATTCTCAGCTAGCGGCTTGAGAAAAAACCAAAAATGGGAATGGGGGTAGTCTCCTGACTTTCCTTGACATCAGCAGGTCCCAAAATCTCTCCCACAAATTTGAGCTTTTTGGCCACTGAGCGACCGTAAAACATTATCGCCACCCCCACCGTTACCATCAGCGACCCCAGCCAGGTTAATCCCGTCACCCACCAGGGCTCACGCTTGATCTGTAGGGTAGATTGGGCCAGGTCACCGGGGTTCCAAGACGCCTGGGCAATCTTCCAGCCCTGAAACCAGGTGGGATGGTTCATCCACACCCGTCGGTCAGATAGCTCCCCCGCATGGGGCTCCATCAGGGTGACCAGACTTGTCCACATGGCCACAGACTCGCTACCCTCGTTACGCTCCACAATAAAATCGTTGAGTTTGAGGGCAAAGGGCAGCTGCAACAGCTTGGGACTAAAGGCCACATACCAATCCCCGGTGGTTGTCTCCAGGGTAGTGGGTTCTCCCCACGGCACCCAGGCGGTTTCCCCGGCTGCAGTCGCCACCTGTAGAGCGGGCTCTCCCTCGGCTGCCCCGTCGGGCAAAGGGACAATATCTCGCTCCACTCGCGCCTGGGGGATATACTCTTCTAAACTAATTTCAAAGTCAGCCCACCCTGGGGTTACGGGCTGTCCTGGGTATAGCTCACCGGTTTTAAACCCTTTAGATGACCTGGCCGCGTAGTGCAACTTTCCGGCAGCATCGACGACAACCTTGAAAAAGGCGTCTGGCTGGCTAGTGTCAGCAATCTGATATTGAATATCTAAGGATAGGGCGCCCTGGTCAGACAGCCGGGTACGGATAGGTTCAAAAGCGGGATTACCAAAAACAAACCAGCGCTCGGACACCCCAGCCACCGTTAGCTCTAGCTGTACAGCTGGATTCCTCAACTGCTGTGTTGCAGTCTCCGGCTGTCCGCGGCTATCTAAACGAAAATCAGGCCAAAAGTCTTTAACGTCCAGGGTAACATCACCGTAGGTAACCGGCTGTCCCATCGCTGATTTCACATCAACGGTGTGCGTTTCACCCGACAGCAAAAGCTCTATAACCCCCCAGGGAGATCCGTCTGCATTACCGGGGGGCGTTAGGGCCTGGCGCAACTCGTCCTGGGAGCTAACACCAACAATTTGCAACTCAGCTGGCCCTACATCCATGGTGCTGTAGGCAGCTGGAGCCATGGCCAGCCAACGCTCCAGGGTCTGCCCCATACGGGCACTTTTGAGGGAAAGACGTACGGCCGGGTTGTCAATGGCAGCACCCTCTTCAAAGCGAACTGTTTTAATCGCGTGACTGGTGTAGCCCAGCAACGAAAGTTCTCCCAGGTGGTCCGGCACGACACTGCCATCGGCCTTAATAAATAGAGATGTTTGTTGAATATCCTGGTGGGGAGCCGCCACCTCCAACAGATCTCCTTCCACCCGCAACGTGCTCACGGGTCCGCCGTCGGTACGGGCCAATAGCATCCCCTCAACACTCAGGTGAATGACAGCGGCCGATCCTGCAATGATCACCACCAGCCCCCAGTGGGCTAGGGCAAAACCAATTTTACGAGCCCCCTTCCATGGATAGCGCATCAGAGTAGAAATACTCAGATTCACCGCCAGCAAAAACATCAAAGCCCCAAACCAGGGACTTTTATAGATCTCTTGCTGAACAACAGATGACCCCACTTCTGATTCGTAAAATGTGGCTCCGATCAAGATCGAACCGATAACCACGAGTAGCGGCACGGCTAGCTTAATCGAGCCGACAAACCGGATTATTGCAGACGTCATAACAGAAGAAAATCACCAGATATATCCGACTACGCGATCGCATTTGTCAGACAAATAACAATGTTTAGCCATCTTCACCGCGAATCAAAGTCTTTTTTGTATACACAGACACACAAAAAATGTAATAGCTGTCACCAAGACCAAATTTATTCAAAAACCGAATCGATCTATGCCGAAAAATGCACAATGCGTCTCAAGCTACTTACTAACCGTGTCGATAAATATAGTCTTTAGATTTCTTTTATATGACCCCAAACCGCCTTTGCAAAAGGGTTTTCCCGCACTTTCCTGACATACCAATGCATCTTCTTTAATTTTCTTCGTTGACAAAAAGATCTGACTCTTTTCTTGCATGCAACACTTGCAAAAAAAGAATAACTCTCATTTTTTGGTATCTGAAGTCACAAAAAAATACTTGCGATCGCAATAACGTAACTTTCATACGCAAGTCATTCTCGCCCTAAAAGGTGTGAAGCTTGTCCATAAGCAGGCACACTACGAGATTTTCAAATCGTTCGATCTATTGCCTAAACATCCTCAAAAAATAGTTTTGAGAGATGGACTAGAAAATCATCACTGTAAATTCTGCGCTTGTAGATTCGTTTAAGTCTGTAGCGATTCTCCTAGCTATCTGTGCGCCATAGTTTTGGCCCCTCAATTTGAATGTTTGTGATACATATTTGTTGGAGTGAATTCAGACATGTCCCTAAACGTTGAGCTGCTAGAACAAAGTTTTGAACTCGTCAAGCCGCAGGCAGATGAGTTTGTCGGTAGCTTTTACAACAACCTGTTCACAGACTATCCAGCAGCGAAACCCCTGTTCGAACACTCTGACATGACCAAGCAGCAGCAGATGCTCAAGGGTGGTCTGGTCATGGTTATCGAGAACCTTAGAAAGCCAGAGGTGCTGAGCAAGGCGCTGAAGGGGCTGGGGGCTCGCCATGTAAAATATGGGGCGCTGCCGGAGCACTATCCCCTGGTCGGCAACAGTTTACTAAAAACGTTGGAGCA
>JBCDJC010000182.1:0-9799 GCA_038748225.1 Cyanobacteria bacterium P01_H01_bin.26
CAACGTCAGCGAGTTGCGATCGCCCGCGCCGCCATTCGCCGCACCCCTATATTAATTCTAGATGAGCCCACCAGTGGCCTCGACAACGCCAGCGAACAGGCTGTCGCTGAAGCCCTACGCCGCCTCGCCCAAAATCGCACCACCTTTCTCATTACCCACGACCTACATTTAGCCACGCCTGCAGACCAGATTCTCTATCTGGAGCAGGGGCAAATATTAGAACAAGGTAGCCACACTGAGCTAATGGAGCACAACGGTCCCTATGCCGCTCTTTTTCACATGCAGTCCGCTATCCAAAATAATGATGTGGCCATGCCCTACCGCTAGTCTTTTTTATGGGGCAGGCACCGGACTAGCCGATGGTTCTAATTTTTAACAATTTATTTATATGAATTCATTCCAAATCACCACCCACTCTCCCGCCGATCCTAAAATTCCATTTCTTGAAACTGCCCTCGACCTCCAGCAAGCCAAGGCTCAATTCCAAGCAGTCAGGTCCGACATCCATAGCGTCACTGCCGCGAACCTGATTCGCCACAAATTCGGTCGTCGGGCTCTGATTGAGTATCACCTCAAAACCGATCATGGTCCCTTAACACTGATAGGCAAAATTCGTGCCAAGGGCACCGATCGCGTCAGCTATCACGTTCAGAAAAACCTATGGAATCGAGGGTTTGATACCCACAGTGCCGACGGTTACTCCGTACCTGAACCCATGGGTATGATTCCTAACTGGCAAATGTGGCTACAGCGAAAAGTGCGCGGTATTCCTGCCACCGAGCTATTGCCCATGACCAACGGAGTCGTTCTCTGTCGTCGCATTGCTGCCCTGGCCCACAGACTTCACTGTACACCTATCTCCACACCAAGACAGCAAACTCTCAGGGACGAACTCAGTATCCTCCACACTGGCTTGACCAAAGTCAGCCAACAATATCCCCACTGGCAATCTCGGATTGAACAGATTTTAATCGCCTGTGATACGTTAGTCTCCTATCGCTCCTCTCTTTCAGGCGAGCAAATCAACGATTTTCCCCTGGTAGGGATTCACCGTGACTTCTACAGCGATCAGATATTGGTCGATGGCGCTCGCCTCTGGCTAGTCGATTTTGACCTTTACTGTCAGGGCCACCCTGCCCTCGACATTGGTAACTTTATTGCCCACATCACAGAGCAAAGCATACGACAAACGGGGAACCCAGCCGCCATGGCTGATCGAGAAGTCGCCCTACGAGATACGTTTATAGATGCCTCTGTAAATGCCCGTTCTGACCCTCGTTTATCCGCAGAGGACCTGCACCATGAGATTGAGCTATACAGCGTTTTAGCGTTAGTGCGCCATATCTATATCAGCACTCGCATTAACGCTCGTAATCACTGCACAGAAGCTATTTTAGCCCTCTGCGAAACTCGTTTACAGAACATCCTAGAACAGGATACTCCCAGCGTGCGCTGATGGAGTCAGCAGGTACCCAAACCCAAGCGAGTCATAACGTTTGCCCTATCAGACTTACGGGGTTATCTGTATCCAGATCCATTTATAATGGCAACGTATTACCCACCATCCAAAATCAGTCATGTTGTCAGCTGTTGAGCCCAAATTGAATACAGATAAGCAGACTGTATATTTTCGCTGTATCGCGGGCTGCCCCGGCAAGCACTCAATCTATGATGTGATCTACACCTGCCCAATATGCGGCAGCCTGTTGGAAGTGCACCACGAGCGTGAACCGCTTAAAAAACGCAATGCGCAACAATGGAAAGAGCTGCTCGATTCACGCACTGGTACAACGACATGGCCCTATGGCAGCGGCGTTTGGGGTATGCGTGAGTGGGTTGTGCCTTCTTTAACTGACGATAACGTAGTCAGTATGTTTGAAGGCAATACAAACTTATTTTGGGCTGAGCGACTGGGTCGGCAATTGGGTGTCCCTGACCTGTGGATTAAGCTCTGCGGTAACAGCCACACCGGTAGCTTTAAAGACCTTGGTATGACCGTGCTGGTTAGCGTGGTCAAACAGATGATGGCCCAGGGCAGTTCTGTAAAAGCCGTTGCCTGTGCCAGTACCGGTGACACCAGCGCCGCCCTGGCGGCCTATGCGGCCTATGCTGGTATCCCAGCCATCATCTTTTTACCAGCGGGCAAGGTCAGCACGGCACAGCTGATCCAACCCGTTGCCAACGGTGCCCATGTGCTTGCCCTCGACACCGATTTCGATGGCTGTATGGAAATTGTCAAAGACATCACCCAAGATAATTCCATCTACCTGGCCAATTCGATGAATAGTCTACGCATCGAAGGTCAAAAGACGGTTGGTATCGAAATCCTGCGTCAGTTTGACTGGGAAGTACCCGACTGGATCGTGATTCCAGTTGGCAATCTTGGCAACATCAGTGCGCTTCACAAAGGCTTCCAATTAATGATGGACCTGGGGCTAATTAATCGAATGCCAAGACTGGTAGCTGCCCAAGCAGCCAAGGCTAATCCTTTTTATGAGTCATTTAAAAACGGATTCAAAGAAAAAATCAGTGTCACAGCCCAACAGACGTTAGCCAATGCCATCCGGATTGGTAACCCCGTCAGCTATGAGAAGGCCATCAAAGCGATTGTAGAAACGGACGGTATTGTCGAACAGGCAACCGAAAATGAACTGGCTGCCGCCTCCGCCCATGCGGATTTGACCGGTATGTTTACCTGTCCGCACACCGGTGTTGCCCTGGCTGTGCTGACTAAACTAGTTAAGCGCGGTGTGATCAAATCCAGCGACAAAACAGTGGTGGTTAGCACGGCCCACGGCTTGAAATTTACGGACTTTAAGGTGGGATACCACGAATCCACCCTAGAAGATATCACCAGTCAGTATGCCAATCCCGCCGTTCATTTACCCGCCAGTGCCGATGCCGTAAAAGCTGAAATTGAAAAACGGCTCAGTCATTACGATTAAAAGATGCAACAGCTTACCCTAACCCGACCCGATGACTGGCACCTGCATCTACGCGACGGTGCAGCCCTAAAAGCGGTCTTACCACACACGGTGCGTCAGTTTGCCCGCGCCATCGTGATGCCAAACTTGAAACCTCCAGTGCGCTCGTTGGCTGATGCGACCGCCTATCGCGATCGCATCATCGCAGCCATTCCGACGGGCGGACAGTTTGAGCCACTGATGACCCTCTACCTCACGGACAACACCAGCCCCGACGAGATTTTCGCAGCCAGCGCATCCCAGTTTGTTAAAGCGGTCAAATACTACCCGTCCGGGGCAACGACCAATTCAGAGTTTGGCGTGACGGATATTCGAAGGTGCGATCGCGTCTTTGCCGCCATGCAACAGGCAGATATGCCCCTATTGCTCCATGGAGAAGTAACCAATCGGGATGTTGACATATTTGATCGCGAGAAAGTATTTATCGAGCGATATCTGATCCCCCTCAGACAGCGATTTCCCAGGCTGCGTATGGTGCTTGAGCACATTACCACCGCAGACGCCGTAGAGTTTGTCCTGGCCAATAACAACATTGCCGCCACAATTACCCCCCAACATCTGTTGTTTAGCCGCAATATTTTATTTCAAGGAGGCATTCAACCCCATTTTTATTGTCTGCCTATTTTGAAACGGGAGCAGCATCGCCAGGCAATTTTACAGGCGGCCACCTCTGGTAATCCTAAGTTTTTTCTGGGCACCGATAGCGCCCCCCATTCCCGCGACAGCAAAGAAACTTCCTGTGGCTGCGCAGGTTGCTATTCAGCGTTGCACGCCATGGAATTATATGCAGAAGCGTTTGAGAGCGTTGACGCCCTCGATAAACTAGAAGCGTTTGCCAGCTTTCACGGACCAGACTTTTATCAGCTTCCACGCAATACTGAGCAAATTACCTTGACCAAAACAACCTGGCGCATTCCGAATGAAGTTCCCTTTAGCGAAGGCGGACTCGTACCGTTACGGGCAGGGGAGAAAATGAGCTGGCAAATGATCTGACACTGACATAACCAACCAATCACCATCAGACCCTGGGAAAACTAGCACAACAAAGCCTGGGCGATTAGAGCAACTGACGCATACAATTTTTTGGATTCAGCCAAATTGAGCCCAGGCACCACACCAAGGGACTTGCTGGTAAATAAGGTACCCGCCCATAGTCCCTTTCCCTTTAACCCTTCCCCTCTCTACTCCGGGGATTTTTTTTGGCAGCTCCCTAAGGATTTTGCTCTGGCTCAGGAGTCTCTGGCTCAGGCACCGTTGCAATCCCCAAACTTGCCCCTTCAATGGTGCGTAACTCATCCATCACCGTAATCACCTGGCCATGGTAGGTTTGTTCATCTGCCTTGATTGTGATTAGGGCTTCCTGCTCAGGCTCAAGCCGATCGACGATTTGAGTCCGCAAATTCTCTTCTGTAACAGATAGCTCACCGAGGAAAAGGCTACCATCAGACCCAATGGTGACGGTAAAGTCGGCGGGTTCTTGGGGTTCAGAGGTATCCGTTTCGGGTAAATTGACCGGCAAACCTTCCGTACGGGTCAGAAAGAGGGTAGAGACGATAAAAAATGCAAGAATGGCAAAGATCACATCGATCATTGGCAAAATATTAATTTCAAACTCGTCCTCTAGATCATTGTCAAGAATTCGCATAGTCAAACGTTCAAAGCACACTGAGATTGGGTGATGGCCCCATAGTTCAATCTTACTTGATCAAGAATATTGAAGCGCGATCGCAGCCGCTACCCCATGCCTGATCCCAAAGCATTACATCAAATCATCGGGCCAAATCATCGGGTCAAATCGTCGGGACCCAGCATCAGTTCCCCTGACCATAGGTCAACACCCACAGGGCAATGTGATTTATCGTAGCCCCATGGTGAGAGTTTTCAAGAAGCGGTCAATTGGCTGATCCTCTACCGCTAAGAATGTATTCTCTCTCACATTTTTTCAAAGGAAACCGTGCGGATTACAGCCGTGATAACTCGCTGATATCGATTACTATGTATCTGGGCAATCTCTCTAGCGGAGGGAGCCACGTCGGAACTAGCAACTATTGTGTCAATTGTTTAGCACTTGGGCCAGGCGGCAAAGCTGCTAAACAGCAGATATTTGGATCAATAAAAACAGTGAGGACTGTTTTTATACCCGTTTGTTTTAGTAGGGCCATACTCCAAGGAGCATATCCATGAAACCGTTGATCCATCGCACCAAAATTGTTGCTACTATTGGCCCAGCCAGCAGCTCACCTAAGGTGCTGAAACAGCTGATGTTAGCTGGGATGAATGTGGCCAGGTTAAATTTCTCCCACGGCAGCTACGAGGATCATGCCGCCCTCATCAAAAAGCTGCGCTCCGTTGCCGATGAGCTAGAATTGCCGCTAACGTTGCTGCAGGACCTACAGGGGCCTAAGATCCGCGTTGGAGAGCTGCCCGATGCGGGGATAACCCTACACGAGGGTGATGATATCATCCTGGTTCCCCTAGAAGAGTACACCCAGCAGGCAAAGACTATTGGCATTGATTATTCCTGTGTCGCAGAGGAGGCCAAACAAGGGGATCTGGTACTGCTAGATGATGGTCTGCTGGAGCTAAAAGTCGAGACGGTGGAAGGCAGTGCCGTTCGCTGCACCGTCGTAACCGGCGGACTGCTCAAAAGTCATAAGGGGGTGAATTTCCCAACATTAAATCTGCGACTACCGTCAATGACGGAAAAAGACATTCGGGATCTCGACTTCGGCGTGGAACAGGACGTTGATATTATTTCACTGAGCTTTGTACGTCAGGCTGAGGATGTAAAAGAGCTTAAGGCTCGACTGGCTCAAAAAGGAAGCAATATCCCAGTGCTTGCCAAGCTGGAAAAACCCCAGGCAATCGCCAATTTAGAGACAATTGTCGATGAATGCGACGCGATTATGGTGGCACGGGGCGATCTAGGCGTGGAGATGAGTCCTGAAAAAGTTCCCCTGATCCAAAAAAAGATTATCCGTCTCTGCAATCAGAAAGGGATTCCTGTCATCACGGCGACTCAAATGCTAGATAGCATGATTCATAATCCACGCCCCACCCGAGCCGAGGTGAGTGATGTTGCCAACGCAATTATCGATGGCACCGATGCCGTAATGCTTTCCGGGGAATCAGCGGTGGGAGCATATCCGGTGGAAGCCGTCAAAATGCTTGCCCGCATTGCCACCGACATTGAGCCAGAAACTGAGTTTGTAGACTATCCGCCCCCCGAAATTGACGATCCCCACGCCATCAGTGAAGCCCTGAATGCCATTGACCAAGTACTGGATCTGCAATGTATTGTCAGTCTTACCGAGACAGGACGTTCGGCCAAACTGGCGGCGGCCGAACGTCCTAGCGTTCCGGTGGTGGCATTAACCGCAAATATTGAGGTCTACCATCGGCTCAACCTGGTGTGGGGAGTGCGACCCGTTTTACTCAAAGATTTGGACGGCCCCATCGAATCAGTCCTCAAGCAGATGGAGACTTGCCTGATGGAAAAAGGATTTGCAGCACCCGGTGATAAGGTACTGCTGCTGGGGGGCTTACCGATGCATGTACCCCACTCTACAAATTTTCTTAAAATTCACACCATTGGTCGTCGGTATTGACTGAAGTATTAGATTGGGGGCCGAGCTACCAGACTGTCTAGACCCGGCTAGTCTCTTCCCAACTCTATGGGTAACATCCTGTTAAATCTATGGCTGTTTAGCCCAATAGTCACGGTTAATGCAGCATGCTAAACATAGAATCAGCTATACCGTAAACACATATCGCCACTTCACGAAAAATCTATGGAAATCGAGAAGCCTACCCTGGGCCTGGGAGAACATTCTCCAATTGAAGTTGCCAGTAAAATGCACACGTTTTCTCGGGATATGCAGTCCTATTACAAAATTGCCCACGGTCATTTACTTGATAAGCTCGATCAGCTGGCGGATGGGGCCGACCTGTCTGAAATTAAATCAGAACTGCAGGACATCAATCAGAAAATCGAATACTTCCACATGCTAAACAGCGCAGCTTCCATTGTGAGCACGCTTTTGCACAGTCCCCTGATGGTGACGGAATTCCGTAAACCCAGCTAGGCCAGACACCTGAGCGGGCCCCCTGTACCCCAGGTCAGGGGGCAAAGCCATACTTAGTCTTTAGATTCCAAACGACTGGGCCGCTGGTGGCTACAATGCAAACGTGGTCAGCAGATGGAATAGAGTACACCATGACACAAACTCTCCTGGATCAATTGCGTGAAATGACCGTAGTGGTTGCCGATACCGGTGATATCGAGGCAATTGAGCAATTTAAACCGCAGGACGCCACCACTAATCCATCCCTAATCACGGCGGCGGCACAGATGCCCCAGTATCAGGGCATTGTTGACGAAACCCTCCAAACTGCCAAAACCGATTTGGGTCCTGATGCGAGTACTCAAGCCATTGTCAATCTGGCCTTTAAGCGTTTGGCTGTCGCCTTTGGCCGTAAGATCCTAGATATTATTCCCGGTCGTGTCTCCACCGAAGTCGACGCTCGCCTGTCCTATGACACTGAAGGCACTTTGGCAACCGCCCGCGATCTGATCTCCCAGTATGAGTCGGTTGGTATTTCCCGCGAGAGAATTTTGATCAAGATTGCTGCCACCTGGGAGGGGATCAAAGCCGCCGAAGTTCTAGAAAAAGAGGGGATTCACTGTAACCTGACGCTTTTGTTTGGTTTGCACCAAGCCATTGCCTGTGCCGAGGCTGGGGTTACCTTAATTTCTCCATTTGTCGGGCGGATTCTTGATTGGTATAAAAAAGATACGGGCAGAGATTCCTATCCACCGGCGGAAGATCCGGGTGTTTTGTCCGTCACTGAAATTTTTAATTATTATAAGAAGTTCGGCTACAGCACCGAAGTTATGGGGGCCAGCTTTCGCAATACCGGTGAGCTGACGGAGCTAGCAGGCTGCGATCTGCTCACAATTTCGCCTAAGCTGCTGGCTCAGCTGGACAAGGTGACAGCCGATCTTCCCCGCAAGCTGTCCCCTGAAACAGCAACAGATCTGGAGATCGAAAAAATCTCAGTTGATCAAGCCACCTTTGATAAAATGCATGCCGCAGACCGCATGGCATCAGAAAAGCTAGCTGAAGGCATCCAGGGATTTACCAAAGCCCTTGAGTCGTTGGAAGCCCTATTGGCTGAGCGACTTGCCCAACTAGATGGACAGGACATCGTGAGCCACGCGGCTGAGGATGTCTTTCGTGCCTACGATCTTGACGGCGACGGCTTTATCACTCGCGAGGAATGGATGGGGGCCGATGCCGTATTTGACGCCCTCGACAGCGATCATGACGGTAAGATCACCCCTGAGGAAATGGGGGCTGGGCTGGGGGCAGCGTTTAGGTTGGCCAACGTTTGATGGGCGTGGCAGCGGTTCCCACAGCTATGGCAGCTTAGTCCAATGGTGATAAAAGCGGACTCTCTCTATGGACGAATATGTAAAATTTGGTGAGCTATCTCCTACGGTCTATGCCGACGCTCTACTTGGGCGTGAACAGTTTATGGATATAGGCATCCGGGAAATGTGGTCTGGCATACCTCGAATTGCAGGGCCGGCCTATACGGTAAGCTGTGCGCCAGGGGACAACCTGATGCTACACGCGGCCATCTATCGGGCGGCTCCGGGCGCGGTGATTGTGGTCAAGGCCGGAGATATAGACTACGCCATGTCAGGGGGTAATGTCTGCGCTGTTGCTCAAAAAAGAGGCATTGCTGGTTTTGTTGTGGATGGTGTCATTCGAGATGTGGCAGAGGTCCGCGAGCACCGGTTTCCGGTGTTTGCCCGAGGAGCAATGCCAATTCCTGGCAAAAAGCAGGGGCCGGGCACGCTACAAAATACCATCATTTGCGGAGGTGTTCAGGTAGAGGCCGGGGACATTGTTGTGGCCGATGAAGAAGGGATTGCGGTAATTCCAGCAGCGCAACAGGAGACCATCTGGGATATTGCCAAACGGCGGGCAGAGCGAGATGCCGTCAAGTCTCTAGATGATTGGGAAAAGGAGCACCATGCTAAGGTCGAAAAGATTCTCAGCGAAATTGGATATGGTGGGTAGGTGTCGTATCTATGACTAAGGTTGCAGCCGACGGCTGGTGCGATCGCAATAGTTCGCTATTTTAGCCTGGCACTGTTGGAGCTGGCGCTGCCAGGCAGCGCGGTGACACCAGGTCCGATAGCTAGGAATCGCAACCCGGTCTAAAAACCGTTGCCACCTGTTTACAATAGCGGCTGACGTGTAGTGTACCGCTTGCCGTTTACCGTTTTTGACCAGGGTCCGTCGGACGGTCACATCCTGTTGCAGCATATCTATACAAGAGAGCAGCTCCGCCATGGAGTTAGCTTCTAAGTAATTTATCCCGGTCGTGCCCTCGGCACGGTAGGCAAGTTCTCGCCCCAGTATGGCCGGTACGCCAGCTAGCCAGGCATTGTATAGTTTTGTCGCAGGTTTACTACGGTAGCCAGGTCGCCGCCGGTGAAACTGCCGAATCGCCACAATGGCGTCGATGTGCCGATAGTCATTCCAGCGGGTGTCAATGGACTGATACTCGTTCCAGCCGTTGGTGTTGATCACCGGTAGCCATTGCAGCCCCCGCTGCTGCAGCTGAGTTTCCCATGGGGGCTCCAGTAGGGCAGCGGCTAAACTGTTACGATGACCCAGAAATGCAACGGTTTTAAATCGGTCCTGCTGCTGGCGCGATCGCAGCCCAGGCTGGGGCCAGTGCGGGATAAAGTATTGCCCTCGCGATGCCTCGCAGGGGTTTTGCACCACATGGAGCTGGGC
>JBCDJC010000183.1:0-9785 GCA_038748225.1 Cyanobacteria bacterium P01_H01_bin.26
GAGTTTAGCGCCTAATAATGACAGAATGACTTGGGCGGTGCGATCGCACCATACTTTCAACGCGAGATAGCGAACACAAGACCTGATTGCTAAGGGCGCTAATGCAACTAGAGAGTGCTAGCCAGCCTCAAGCATGAATATAACGCTAGCCTCCAACCAGCGGCTTAACAGGTTCATCTAATGTTATTCATAGTGAGTCCACATAGGAATAATTTTTACCGTATATTGTGTTTCAATCACCTCATAGACAATACGATGCTGAATGTTAATTCGCCTGGAATAAGCTCCTGATAAATCGCCAACTAATTTCTCATACGGTGGAGGATTCTGATAGGGGTTCTCAGCAAGGATATCCAGAAGCTTTTGAGCCTTCTTTTTGAGATTACTTGTGGCCAGCTTTTTTGCATCTTTCTGAGCCTGCTTGGTGTAAGCGAGCTTCCAACTCACCAATCTAGCTCCTCAGCACATTCTTCTATAGGAGTAGCTAAACCTTCTTTAATAGATTCCCGCATACCCGGTACAGCCAGCAAATAAAGGGTTTCTTGAATACTAGACCAGTCTTCTTCTGAAAGAAGAACCGCATTATGATCCTCGTTAATGATAATCACTGGCTGATGGGATTCAACAACTTCATTGATGAGCTGTCGTAGATTTTTTTCAGCTTCGTTAATGGGATGTGTAGACATGAATTTCCCTCAGCAAAATCGAGTAAAGTGACAACTCCAGTGCTTTTTTAAGCCTCCTGAACAGGAAGAGTGTTGTGACTCGAAATAATAGTTAGTGATTTTGAGCCCTTAGTCATAGCTACATAGAGTTCCTTAGCATTGAGTGGGTCAACATCTAAGATTACAGCATGATCATACTCTAGTCCTTTCACTAGTTTCGTGTTTACCGTCAGACCAGTTCAATTTTAAGATTGCTTGAAGAGGTAGTTAATACTTCAAGCTTCCCGATTTCTTCCCGAATTTTTCCTGAAAAACTTCACTTGCCTGCCCTAATCTACTGCCAATTCCCCATCACATTATCGGCAAAAGGAGTCAGGCAATGCGGCGACGAGACCTACTAAAACGCGGTACGGCATTCACCGGGGGCGTATCCCTGGTGGCCCTTATCAATGCCTGCGGTGGCGGCGGCTCAGAGCCAGCGGCTGAGACCCCTGAAGGAGCCACCTCCACTGAAACCACCGAGCCCGCTGTGCTTACCGTAGTTCAAGGCGGTGGTTTTCCCAATGGTCTTGACCTTCATCAAGTCGGTACCAACCGTCCTGCCTACGGAATCTCCTGGTGCCTCTATGACCGTCTCGTTACCTTTGGTACCAAAACCTTAGATGACGGCTCCCTCTCCTATGATTACACCGTTATTGAGCCAGAGTTAGCTGAGTCTTGGACTGTCGCAGATGATGGTTTGTCAGCTACCTTCAACCTGCGTAAAGATGCTACTTTTCATGATGGCACCCCCGTCACGGCTAAGGATGTGAAATGGTCCTACGATCGGGCCGTGTCAGTGGGCGGCTTTCCCTCATTTCAGATGAAAGCAGGAGCCCTGGAAAATCCAGACCAGTTTGTTGTTGTCGACGACCATACCTTTCAGGTTAATTTCCTGCGGCAGGACAAGTTAACCATCATGGATATGGCAGTGCCGATTCCTGCCATTATGAATGCTGCACTGATTGAACCCCATATTACTGAGGCCGATCCTTGGGGGCTAGAATGGGCTAATGCCAACCCCGCTGGCAGTGGAGCCTATACCTTGGACACGTTTAATCCTGAAGAGCGAGTGGTGCTGGTGCGGAATAATGATTGGAAATCTGGCCCTGCTCCCGCGATTGAGAAGATTATTTGGCTGAATGTTCCGGAGGCTGGTAACCGTCGCGCTCTATTGGAAAAGGGCGATGTGGATATTAACTATGAGGTCTCTGAAAAAGACATTAGTGAGCTTAGGGCGATGGATAAATACACCATTGCCTCAACGCCGATTGAGAATTGTCTGTATACGATCGATCTAAATTCACAACCCGAACTTGGTGGAGCCCCTAACCCATTTGGTGATGTTAAGGTGCGGCAGGCAGTTGCCTATGCTATGCCCTATGAGGCCATTGTTGAAACAGCGCTTTATGGTGAGTGTGTCCCCATGTATGGGGGCGAGAGCTTTGAACCTAGTACGATTGATTGGCCCCAGCCATATCCCTACAGCACTGACATGACAAAAGCGAAAGCGCTAATGGCTGAGTCAGGCTACCCTCAGGGGTTTGACACTACCCTAGCCTTCAACTTGGGTACCCAGGAATGGGCAGAGCCTTTCTGTGTTTTGGTAAAGGAGTCCCTGGCTGAGATTGGTATTAACGTCACTTTGGAAAAGGTACCTGGTTCTAACTTTCGAGCGGTGCTGGTGGAGAAAAGTCGACCGATGATCGTCAACAACTTTGGTGGCTGGCTCAATTATCCTGATTATTTCTTTTTCTATTCTTATCATGGCCAGAATGCCACCTTTAACGGCAGCTCCTATCAGAACCCAGAGCTTGATGAGCTGGTGGATGCAGCCCTAGCCACCGGGCCAGGAGACCCGGCCTATGATGAGCATGTAAAAGGATTTCTATCAATTGCGTTTGAGGAGATGCCTCGGATTGTAGTAGCCCAGCCATATTTGTCGGTGGCGATGCAGCCTGGTGTGGACGGATATCAGTATTGGTTTCACAGGCAGTTGGACTATCGACAGATAAAGAAAGCCTAGGGAGGTAGAGTCATGTCTCGTCCTTCCACACTGTCTGTCGTTATTCGTCGTATCATCGGTGCTATTCCTAGCATCATCGGTGTTGTTATCGTCACCTTTGTGCTTACGCGCGCGCTTCCTGGTGACCCTGCTGCTTATTTTGCTGGCCCCGCTGCTACCCAGGAAGCGATTGACCAGATTCGAGAAAGTCTGGGGCTCAACCGCAGCTTGCCTGTACAGTTTGTGCTCTACGTGGGAGAACTGTTGCGGGGAGACTTAGGTAATTCTTTGACGACGGGGCAAACAGTGGTATCTGATTTATTGACACGGCTGCCTGCTTCGTTAGAGCTGACGTTAGCGGGGCTAATTTTTTCTTTGACCCTGGCGTTGCCCTTAGGGGTTTTAGCGGCTACTCGACCTGGTTCTTGGATTGACCACGGGGTGAGGGTATTGGCTACAGCAGGTGTGTCTCTACCCACATTTTTTACAGGGCTGCTGTTGATTTATGTATTTTATTTTCGCTTAGGCATTGCCCCTGCCCCCCTGGGAAGATTAGCGATTCTTTACTCGTCTCCTGAGCAGGTCACCGGATTATTTCTGGTAGATAGTTTGCTGGCTGGAGATTTGGGTACGTTTTGGGCTGCCCTAAGTCAGCTGGTGCTCCCGGCGATTACGTTGGGACTGTTTGCGCTGGCTCCATTGGCACGGGTGACTCGGGCGGCAATGCTGAGTGTCCTGTCCAGCGATTTTATTCGTACGGCGCGGGCTAGTGGACTGGCACCCCATACAATTTTGTTTGGCTATGCCTTTCGCAATGCCATGCTGCCTGTCGTGACCACTTTGGGGGTGGTGTTTTCATTTTTGCTGGGGGCAAATGTGCTGGTGGAAAAAGTCTTTGCCTGGCCCGGGATCGGCTCCTATGCGGTGTCTGCATTGATTGCCTCAGACTATGCGGCGGTGCAGGGATTTGTGCTGACCATGGCGCTGCTCTATGTGGTGCTCAATTTGTTGATTGATTTGCTTTATACCGTGATTGATCCTCGTGCGGGAGTGGAGTCATGACGTTATCTCAGCCGGTTTCGCCGTTGGCCCAGGCTCGCTATATTTTGAGCGAGAACTATGTCACCTTTGGGGCATTTTTGCTGTTTTTTGTGATGGTGGTCTTTGCGTTGTTGGGGCGTGCGATCGCACCCTACGATCCCATTGCCAGCAACGCCGCCATGGCTCTATCTCCCCCTTCGTTTGCCCACTGGTTTGGTACCGACGATCTAGGTCGCGATGTCCTGAGTCGAGTATTGGTGGCCACTCGGTTGGACCTGGGCATTGCTGTGGTGGCCGTGGGGCTGTCTTTTACGCTAGGCAGTATTTTTGGGACCTGTGCCGGATACTTTGGCGGGTGGTGCGATCGCATTATCAGCCGCATCATCGATACTCTCATGGCCTTTCCATTATTTATTTTGGCCATGGGCCTAGTGGCTGCCCTGGGTAACACCGTGGAAAATATCATTTACGCTACGGCGATCATTAACCTTCCTCTGTATACCCGTGTAGTCCGAGCCGAGATTTTGGTTCGTCGCGATGCGGGCTATGTGGCGGCAGCGAGACTGGCAGGCAATGGCCATTTGCGGATTATGGCCACCCATCTGTTTCCCAATGTGTTACCGGTGATGATGGTCCATATTTCATTAAATATGGGCTGGGCCATTTTGAATGCGGCGGGACTGTCGTTTATTGGGTTAGGGGTGCGACCGCCGACACCGGAGTGGGGGATTATGGTGGCCGAAGGGGCAACGTATATTATCTCAGGCGAGTGGTGGCTGGCGATTTTTCCAGGGGCGGTGCTGATGTTAGCTGTGTTTTGTTTTAATTTGCTAGGTGATGGTCTGAGGGATTTGATTGATCCAAGGATGAGGACTTAGGGATCTGCCAAACTATAAAATCCCCGGAGTAGAGTGGGGAAGGGGTAAAGGGGAAAAGGGAAAGTAGCTATTGGCGGCATGTACCTTATTTACCAGCAAGTTCCCTTAGAGCGGTTCACCCACCCCGGAGTCTCTCCCTGGAAAGGAAAGGTATCAGCTTGCGCAGTCAGTGCTGCATTAGAGTTTCAGTTTTTAGTCCCTAGAGAAATTGTTGAGTAGCGACCCATGATCTCCCCACTCACCACAACTGCATCAGTGCAGACATCCTTGCTGTCTGTACGAGAGCTGGCGGTCGAATTCCGCACTCGCACTGGCACAGTCAAAGCCCTGGAAAACATTAGCTTTCACATCAATAAAGGCGAAACCTTGGGCATCGTTGGCGAAAGTGGCTCCGGCAAATCTGTCCTGGCCTTGGCTATCCTGGGCATCTTGGACCAAGCCGGATATGTCACCGCAGGGGAGGTTCTTTGGAGTCAAAACACGGAGACCTATAATCTCCTGAAGATGCCTGAAAAAAAACTGCGACAGCTGCGGGGTAAGGAGCTGTCGATGATCTTTCAGAATCCTCGCGTGGCGCTAAACCCGATTCGAAAGGTGGGCAAACAGCTAGTAGATGTGCTGCACTGTCATTCGGACTTGCCTCGTCGTGACCTGAAACGCCGGGCGTTAGAACTGCTGACCAGTGTAAAAATTCCTGACCCACAGCAGCGCTATGATGCCTATCCCTATGAGCTGTCGGGGGGGCTATGCCAGAGGATTATGATTGCGTTGGCCTTGGCATGTTCTCCCCAGTTGCTGATTGCTGATGAGCCGACAACCGGGTTAGATGTGACTACCCAGGCGACGGTGATGAATTTGCTAAAGGATTTGGCGACAGACCAGCGGATGGCGACGGTGGTGATTACCCACGATTTGGCACTGGCTTCGGAATATTGCGATCGCATCATCGTCATGCATGCTGGCCATGTTGTTGAAAGTGCTCCTACCCATCCTCTTTTTAGTCGGCCGCGGCATCCGTATACGGCTAAGCTGATTGCGGCGACACCTGAGCCGCATAAGGGATTTGATGATTTGATTCCTATTTTAGGGGGGCTGCCGGACCTACGGCGAGATGATTTGCCACCCTGTCGATTTATTAGTCGTTGCGATCGGGCGACTGAAGCCTGTCGGCAACAGCCGCTGATGTATCAGCAGATTGAGGCTGAGCATTGGGTGGGGTGTTGGCATCCGTTGGAAAGTTATGAGTCATAAATTTCTGTATCACAGATTCTTTCTAACTGGGAGCTGAAATCCTTGCCCACGGAGGAGAGATTTCCGGTTTCTACAATAAGAAATACTGCATTTGATTTCTCGCTCTAATCTTCTTTATTGAGTGGGCGTTGCCTACCTTTTATTCTCTCTCTTCTCTAAAACCTTGTTCCCATGCTTCAAGTTACTAATCTCACCAAACACTTTCCGGTTGCTGCTAAAACGCCTCGCTGGTTGCCTGGTGGTTCTTCAGCACAGTCTCTCCATGCGGTTGATGGGCTTGATTTAACTATTGAGTCAGGTGAAAGTGTTGGTCTGGTCGGTGAATCTGGCTGTGGTAAATCTACGCTGATTCAGCTGATTGCGCGGCTGCTGGAGCCAACGGCTGGGTCGATTTTATTTAATGGTGCTGATATCGGTCAGGTACCCGTGGGAGAGTTTGCCCACAGCCCTCATCGGGCTAAGCTGCAGATGGTGTTTCAAGATCCGAGTGATAGTTTGAACCCGCGTTTTACAGCGTTTGATACGATTACTGAGCCGATTCGCCGGTTGGGGGCAAAGCCAGACCAGCAGCGGCTACGGCAGCGGGCGACGGAGCTGGCTCAGCGGGTCGGATTACCTCAGGAGCTACTGGGGCGGTTTCCGCATCAGCTTTCGGGTGGCCAGAAGGCGCGGGTGGGGATTGCGCGGGCAATTGCGCTCAATCCGAGACTGCTGATTTTGGATGAGCCGACATCGGCGCTGGATGTGTCGGTGCAGGCGGTGATTTTGCATTTGCTGGCGGATCTTAGGGAACAGCTGAATATGAGCTATTTGTTTGTTTCCCATGATTTGAATGTGGTGCGACTGCTGTGCGATCGCATCCTGGTGATGTATCTGGGGAAGCTGGTGGAAACAGGACCTGTGGATGATGTTTTTTATCGGCCCCAGCATCCGTATACCCAGGCGTTAATTTCGGCGATTCCCTCGTTTGAAGCGACTCCCCATCAGATTCCGTTGACGGGGGAACCGCGCAGTCCGATTAACCCATCGCCTCACATTTGTCGTTTGCATGGCCGCTGTCCCAAGGGAGACGAACGCTGTCGGCAAACAGCTCCCACCCTGCAACCTATTAGTGACTATCATCAGGTGGCCTGTCATTATCCTGCCACCCTGCAATGACTCCACTTCGCTCTCGGACACTTCTGGGTATTGGCTTAGTGCTATTAAGTGCCCTGGGTCTGTCCGCTCAGAATGTAATTTTACGGTTATTTTTTACCCATACTCTGTTGTTGGGGCAGCTCCCGTTTGGTGGATTTGTTACGCCGCAGCTAGGTAATGTGGTGCTGTTGCTGGCTCTGCGCATGGCGATTATGGCGCTGCTACTGGCAGGTCTCGCTCCCTGGCTCTATGTTAAAACGTTCGCTACTCTCCGTGCTTTGCCTGCTACGCCTAAACTTTTGGGGACTGTGATAGCCAGCGGTGTTTGTCTATTTTTGGGGTTAACGCTGCTGTATACGGCACTGAGTCAGATTGCTGCTGGGGTTGCGATCGCAACGTTCTTTATCTATCCGGCCATAACTGTTCTGCTGGCCTGGCAGTTGTTTCACCAACTTCCCCGTCCCTATCAGCTATGGCTAATGGTGGTCATTTTCATAGGCGTAATGCTCACTACCCTGACGCCATCGTCTGAACTAGCATCAAATCCGGTATTGGGAGGCATCTGTGCCCTCGGAGCCGGATTAAGTTTTGGCCTATACGGAATTTTTGCTGAACTCTCCCTCAAGTCACAACCATCGTACTCCGGACTTCATCCGATTCCCTTTTCTTTGGCTACCTTTGCCTTAGTGGCCGTACTAGCCAGCTTGACGTTGTTGATCAGCCAGCCAATAACCATCGCCCCAACAGCCTGGTTACCAGTTCTGGTCATGACTTTTTTCTCAGCCACATTTACCCTGATTGCCTACGTTTTCAATAACTCTGGCATTAGCCTGATTGGAGCATCGTTGACTGCATTACTCAGTGCCAGCACGCCTGCTCTAACCGCGCTGTTTGCCTGGTTGATTTTGCAAGAGGTACTACAGCGACAACAGATTGTTGGTATTGGCTTGGTGACTGTGGGTATAGCGATGCTGAGTCTGAGATCTCGACGCGGTGACTAGACATATAGTCTGGGGTCACACTTCTTTGATAGCGGCTGTTCGAAGTACATAGACATGGGCCTGGACGTGGTCTCCATTTAGGAGGGTTACAGACGTAGCTATGCGCTCGTATTCCTCACCTTCAAATGCATCTAGGTGAGCCCACTGGTTGCTCAAATTTGAGGAGGCAAAGACGTGGCCATGAATATCATTCCCGTTCTCGTCAATCACTAGGCCAGGATATCCCATGCTTGCACCCCAGCCAGCTTCGGTGAGGTTGCCTTTGATGACAGCAGGCTCCCATTTGCCGCCAATGGCGGTTAGCACATGCTCGTTTGGTCCGCCTGGTTGGAGTGTTCCGTAGACAAATAGTCTTTCCATGGATGCTCAGTCTTTAAATTTTTGCGTTCAAATGCTGATAGCCAATCATTGACTGTTTATAGCTTACTTATCTGTCTCCAATCTGACAGAGCTGCTAGTTTATGGCCTGCAAAGAGTCTGTCACCATTGCTTCTCCAGTGCTTGCCAAGGCCCCTATCAAATGTGAGAAATCTGATGCTCCTAATCTCTAGCCTGCCTCCCGGTAGGCACGCCAACCGCCATACCGGGTAATTTCTTTTTTACCTTCTACGGTTAGCGGTTCTCCGATAACGCCTAAAACCTCTTCCCCGTCATGGAGCATGACTTTGCCAATGGCCAGGCCAGGGGGTTCTTGGGAGAGAATAACACCGAGACCTGCCAATGGTACCTGCCAAACTTCAACCGCGATAGCAACGCCGCCAGACTGGACTTTCATCATGGCAGGATAGTTGTCGTCTATGGTCCAGAGTCGGTAGCTAGACTCTGTTTTTGCCTCTCGTTCAAAGGTGGCGTTTACATTGAGAAGGTTAGGGTTGAGGGCTAGTCCCCGCATCAGGGTGCCGTTGACGGCGAGCTTTATGGTTTCGGTTTCAGGCATAGGTGTTCTTAAAAGAAAAATTTGTTCAGGTAAGGCATTGAGCCGATAGCATAGACGCCCATGGGCATTGAATCGGGTTCCATTTGGCAAATATTACTAAGGCTACGGTCGGTCGCTAGAAATCCGACACCTAAATAGTAGGGCGGGCAAGCTCCACCAAGAAACACCGTAGGTGCGACCCCATCAGAAGAGTCCTGGCTTGTGCCAGGTGCTCCGCAGCTGCGTCTAGGTTACCGGTGGAGAGAATAGCCGTATCATTGCATGCGGTCAATCGTCCGATACTGAATTGCCTCAGCAATGTGGGCCGCCTGGAGGTTTTCTACAGCGGCTAAGTCGGCAATCGTGCGGGCCACCTTTAAGATGCGGTCAGTGGCCCGGGCCGATAGTCCTAGTTTTCGTACCGCCGTTTCTAATAACGTGCGTGACGTGTCATCCAGCAAACACCACTGGCGTAAATGACGGCTTTCTAAATCGGCGTTGCACTGTAGTTTCGGCTCATTAGCAAACCGAGCCTGGGAGCGCTGTCGTGCCACCTCCACCCGCTGCCGCACGTCCTCGGAGGGCTCTCCAGCACTGTGTTGGGTAATCTCTTCTGGCTTTAACCGGCTCACGATCACCTGTAGATCGATGCGATCCATCAGCGGCCCCGATAGCCTGCCCCAGTATTGTTCACGATGGCGGGGAGTACATGTACAAGGCTGAACGCTATCACCAAAGAACCCGCAGGGGCAAGGGTTGGTACTGGCTACCAGCGTAAATTGGGCTGGAAATTCTACTGACTGACGGGTACGGGCAATGCTGACATAGCCGTCTTCCAAGGGCTGACGCAAA
>JBCDJC010000184.1:0-9774 GCA_038748225.1 Cyanobacteria bacterium P01_H01_bin.26
GCCAAACGATCACTCCAGCAACGGATAAAAATGTCCCACCGGTCCCTGGCCTTTGCCTAGGCGTAGCGCATAGCCCAATGCCTGGGTCACATAGTCTTTAGCCCGGGTGGTGGCCTCAAATGGAGCGTAGCCCAGGGCTAGATTGGCGGCAATGGCGGCAGAAAGGGTGCAGCCGGTGCCGTGGGTATCGCTGGTGTGAATACAGTCAGTAGTCAGGGTGATGGGACTGGCCGTACCGTCATACCAAACATCCACACCGCGCAGAGCACCGTCAAAGCCGCCACCCTTGACTACAACAGCTTTAGCACCCAATGCATGGATGGAGCGAGCCGCCGCCTGCATGTCCGCCAGGGTTTCGATCGATTGACCGCTAAGGATTTCAGATTCATAGCGATTGGGGGTCAAGACGGTGGACAGCGGGATAAGCCGCTTTAAGGATGCGATCGCATCGTCATCAATCAGCTGTGCCCCCGTACGCGATACCATCACCGGATCGATCACACAGCTAATCCCAGCTAGCTTCCCCAAACAGGCTACCACCGCCTCAATAATAGGCTGATTAAGCAGCATCCCGGTCTTTAAAGACTGGATGGCAATATCACCGGTCACGGTCTCAATTTGGGAGACCACTGACTCTGGTGGGAGACCGTCAACCCGCGATACCCCAACGGTATTTTGGGCGGTAATACAGGTCAGGGCGCTAGTGCCATGGACCGCATGGAAGGAAAACGTACGCAGATCGGCCTGAATACCAGCACCGCCGCCGCTATCGGACCCGGCAATGGTCATCGCCACGGGTGGAATATAAGCCATAGAAAGCCAATCCCTACCGCGACTGTCGTCGTCTTTGCAAAAAATCTGGAATATCTAGATTGGGTGAAATACTGGGCTGATTGCTAGGCGGTGACGATAGAAAATCAGACGAAGTAGAACCAATGGACGACGGGCGTTTTAGCGGTGCGATCCGCGCTGCAGGAGGAGCGGCCGCACTGCTAAACTCCGCATTAAAACCGGTGGCAATCACCGTGATCCGAATTTCTCCCTGCATCCGCTCATCAATGACGGCACCAAAAATGATGTTGGCGTTGGGATCCACCGCTTCATAGATGATCTCGGCGGCGGCATTGACCTCATGCAAAGTCATATCATTACCGCCCGTAATGTTTAGCACAGCTCCCGAAGCCCCATCAATGGAGGTTTCCAGCAGCGGTGATGAAATCGCCGCAATGGCAGCCTCACGGGCACGGGACTTGCCGGAGCCAACACCAATACCCATCAGCGCCGAGCCAGCATCGGCCATCACCGCCCGCACATCGGCAAAGTCGACATTGACTAACCCGGGGATGGTGATGATATCGGAAATACCTTGAACACCCTGGCGCAGGATATCGTCGGCGAACCGAAACGCCTCTTGAACCGGTGTTTGCTCTGAAATTACCGACAGCAGCTTGTCGTTGGGGATAATAATTAGCGTATCGACGCATTCCTGCAGCGCCATAATCCCTTCTTCTGCCTGGGAAGTGCGGCGACGGCCTTCAAAGGTAAAAGGGCGGGTCACCACGCCAACCGTGAGCGCCCCCGCTTCCTTGGCCGCCTCTGCAACCACCGGAGCAGCGCCGGTACCGGTACCGCCCCCCATACCCGCAGTAATAAAGACTAAATCGGCCCCTTCAATGGCGCTGGAGATTTCATCGCGAGACTCTTCAGCGGCCTTTTGACCAATGGCCGGGTTGCCCCCGGCTCCCAACCCCCGGGTCAGCTTCTGCCCCAGCTGCAGCGGGTTAGAGTTGCTCGCCCGGGTCAGGGCCTGGGCGTCGGTGTTGAGGGTCCAGAACTCGATCCCCGAAACACCGCTGTCGATCATGCGGTTGACCGCATTGCAGCCCCCACCGCCGACACCGACGACCTTAATTCTCGCCATGCTCCCTGGCACAATATCATTTCCCATAGCTGCATTACCCAATGCAGGTTCATTACGATGGTTATTATTCATATCAGACATATTGAGACCCAAGCCCGAGTTTCCGTGGGAATTTTGTGAGGCTGAGTTAGACATAGGGCGACTGTAATACAAGGTATTGGCGAGCTGTTAACCCAATCAGGCGCAGAACACACGCAGCTACCGCAAAGTAAGCACTATATAGTAATTACTCTCTGGGCGGGGCAAATCTCTGTAATTGGCAAAATACGTAGGTTACCAAACCTAGCAAAAAAAGCTTGAAATGCCCTTTTCAAAGACCTTACAGAAATTTTTAAGTTTGATTTCGAACAGAGCAGACACTTGTTCTAGTCAACTATACGGGAACTTGCTTTAAAAACCAACCAAACCGACTGATTAATTCAAGAATTTGAATAGTTAAAAACCTGCTTTAAAAAAAAGACAATCAATCACCTGGATGAGCCATAAAAGACGCCCGTTATAAATATCACTATCTAGGGCCGGTAATGTCCATCTTATGGCGTCTCTAGCTATCTGAGAAGGATATTACCAATGACTTCCTTAGGGAGATGGAGGCTTAGTTGCTTGCAATATTTCTAAGGTAGGATTATCGGGATTGCGCAGGTCAATGAAGGCAATTTCTTCGATATCCATCTTGACGTTCAAATTTCGCATTCGATCGAGTGCAGTGAGCTGTTTAGAGAAGTTTTGTCCATAGGAACCCAGATGTACGGCACCTAGTTCTGTCTGTAGAATCAAGTTGGTGGGGTCTCGCCAATCAAGTTTGGAAACGGCCACCGGAGACTGTTGTAGCGCCTGGTAGATGGTGGGCCAATCTTTTTGATAGACAGGCCGCATGCCCTGAACCCTGAGCTTAGGTTCTTGGGAGCCCAGCTGGGCAAAGCTGTTGTAGGGCATCCAGTAGCCATAGGCATCGAGCAGTCCCATTTGGGTAAAACTCTGGGGATCGTCATTCAAGGCGGTACCGGCCAATTCCCGATTGGGCAGCGCGATCGCAACGGGAATTCGTTCTTGAATCCGAACATTAAGCCCCGGTGGCAGCAGCCGACGTCTCACCATGGCATCGGCAATCGGCCCTTTGGCCATCAGGGACGTTTCCAAATCCAGCGGATGGACCTTGAGCAGGGATTGGGGGTAGTCAATGGCCATCAGCCCGTGGACCGCCTCAGCCGAAAGCAGCTGGTTGCCACTGAGGTTAATTTGCTCGGCGGACTGAAGCTGCCAGCGACCGGACGTCGCCAGGCTGACACAGCCGACCGCAATCCCCACCAGCGCTGTTTGACGCCAAAGCCGCTGCCAAAAAATTCGCCGTCGCCGCCGTTTGAGATCATGGCGACGGGCGGCCAGATTTTCATAGGAGTACTCGGCTAGGTCCGGCATGGTGCTGGAATCGTTAAAAGTGCCAGTTGGAAATAGCTAATGTCCTGATGCACTAGGACGTGGGCGGGTCACAGGGGCGATGTGACTCAACGCGTAGCCCCGACCGTCCATATGACCAATATGACAGATGCGACAGGACCGCTGGGGCAGCAGAAGTGTCTATTTAAGCATCCAGCCTTCCCCATGGGGGGATTATTCTAAAACTTCTTTGAAAAAAATCATTTATCTAGCCAGTCACCGCTGGGGCTCCCCACATCCCCCCATCTAGGGGGCAAAAACGGTTAACCGGCCCCATCCACCGCCAGTGTTTTAGCCAAAAACTGATGCCACTGTGCCGCTAGCGCGGCATCTGTAAACGGGATCAGCAGTTTTCGACCCTCCCCGAGCTGAAGTTGGATCACCGCTGCCCCCTTGACAGTCCGGTCGAGCCCATCATCGCCCTTCAATAGGAGGTCAACGGCATCAACTTGATCAAGCTGCGCGCTTTCTAGCTCGACAATGCCCTGCCGCGTAGGGCGGCCCCAGGTTAGTGTGCGGTCGGACTGGCCCAGGGCGGCGTAGATGTCATATTTGGCGCGATCAAACTGGGTGGCCCACTGTTTATAGGTTTCTACTTTGCGATATTCGTTCCAGCCAGCCCAGGTAATCCAGAAAAAGAAGACTAGCAGGGGCAGCCAAAGTAAGCCATGGACCATAGGTATTTATGCTCTGATTGTAAATTCTTGCAACGACGCGGTCGTTGAGATTGCACGTTGATGAAAGATGATGACAAGGTTTGTACTTAGTTTGCGCTAAGTTGAGCCTCAAGTTTTCAAAACCATACTATTTCTGAGAGGAGACGGTAAATTGCTTTACTTACCTTCTTTATTGGCGGTGACCCCAGGTTCAGTTCAGTGGAGCCCCAAGGTGGCGCTCGTTATGATTATTTGCAATGTGATTGCGATCGCAATCGGCAGCTACGGTATTAGGCAAAAAAATGTGGGGCTTGGTCTACCATCCCCCGAGCTTTTTGGCGGCATGGGCCACGGCGCCATGCTGGCTTGCACTAGCTTAGGTCATATCATTGGCGCTGGTGCCATCATCGGTTTAGCCAGCATCGGCGTGCTTTAAGCTCGACCGCCGTTGCTCAATCAGGCTGGATAGACTTAAATCACAAATCAAAAGCTGGGGATTGCGGACCCCAGCTTTTTTATTGCCCGCAGCCGTTTAGCCAATCACCGCTTGCAGCCGTTTTCGAAATTCGCCCTTAGGATGGCCGCCCTTCACCTCACCCAAGATCTGAAACTGCCCTTCCGGCTCTTCACAGACAATATAGGTAGGCCAGCCCATATCGGCCTTAGTCGGGTAGAGCGACAGCAGTACCTGGCGATACCTGCGGTAGGTGGCCGTATCCTGCATCTTGATATCCACAAAGGACAGCCCCAGCTCATCGGCGACCTTGGCGTCATAAAACGACATTTTGTGACAGATACCACAGTCTTCAGAGGAAAATTTGAGAACGGCTTTACTCATGGCGGTTCTTTAAGTAAGGAATAAGGACGTCTCCCAATTCTAGAACCGTGTCGTTCCCCCCTGCCGCATCATCCGCCCTAGGACCGGCAAGATCGGACAGGGCTCACCCTCCTGCAGATTATCGGGATTACTCCAGGCAAAGGGGGCCTGTTTGGCGGCGCTCATCCAAAGCAACCGTTTAGCCCGGGTCATGGCCACATAAAGCAGGCGATATTCCTCCGCTTTTTTCAGGGCGGTGGCCCGCTCCCAGGCAGCAGCAATGTCAGGAATGTCTTCCTGGCCATGGACCCGGGCTCGGATTTGGGCGCGGGCCACATCGGGTAGCGAAACAGGCCCCAGAAAATCGGTCTGGGGCGGCACCCAGGATTCACCGGGGATCAGCTTGGCATGGAGAAATGGGAGAAAGACCGCATCCCAATCCAAGCCCTTAGCCTTGTGCATGGTAATAATCGTGAGCTGGCCCGTTCGGGTGTATCGGGCTTCGGCATCCTCCGCTTCAATAGCATCAAACCGTTCGGAGCTGACCACCTCCTGTAGAGCGCCGATCAGGGTGCTAAGGCTGCTGTCTTCTGAGGTTTGCTGGGCAATGCGGGCGGCCAGTTTATCAGCGGTGGCAAGCTCACTTTGGCTGTAGCTGAGGGTGGTCGCGAGAAAGGGGATCAGGTGATAGGGCGGCAGATCAAAACGGGCTCGCAGCAGGCTAGTGCAATAGTGACAAGCGCTGCGGGCGGCCTCGGTGGTGAGCGGCGGATGCAGGGGGCCAGGGTAGAGAAACTGTTCGGGATTGGCGGCTAAGGGGTTGAGATCCTGGGTGGGTATCCGCTGGCGATCGACTAGCACCCGCAGGGCTCCCTTGAGATAGTCGGCGGAGTGGGGACGCTCAATAAACTGGAGCAGACGCAGCATTTCAAGGGGGATCTGGGTGTTGCGATCGCGGCTGCCCACGTCATAGATAGTCAGCCCGGTTTGAGCGACAAAATCAAATCCCAACCGTTCTGAGTCCTCTAGCCGCTCCCGGATAAAGCGACCCTGGCGGTTTTCGCGCACCAGTACTGCCAGGGTAGGGGGTAGGGCGGCGGCGGTTGACGCTTTCTTTTGGGCCTCTTTCCACCCATCCATCAGGTCCCTAACCCGCTCAGCTAGCTGTCTGACCGCGTCGTTAATATCATCTGGCTTGAGTAGCTCCACCCCATTCCCCAGGGGGGCCGGGTTGGCGTTGGGCTGCGGATCGCCTGGGGCGACCGGGTGAATGTCCTGATCGCGAAAGGGGGGAGCGTCGTGATACTGCTGGTTGACCCAGTGGAGCACATGGTTCGCCGCCGCCATAATTGACGGACTGCTGCGGCCAGCCTGGTCAATGGTGGCCAGTCGCTCAGGACGGTTAGCGTCGCAAAACTGATTAAAGAAACCCGGATCGGCCGGGGTAAAGGTGGAGTTGATCGCCTGGTTGGGATCGCCAACGCGCACCAAGTTAGGGAGATTTGGGGTGGGCGGGCCGGGCCCAACGGTGGCTGGAACACCGTCCCTGGCGCCGTCAGGATGGGCCGCCAGCTTCTCTAACAGGCGCGTTTGCAGGGGCGACGAATCCTGGGCTTCATCTTCAAAAACGGCAAAAATCTGGGTTTGCCAACGCCGACAGATATCGGCATCTTCTAGGGCCCTAAGGGCCGCTAGGATCATGTCGTCATAGTCGATCAGTCCCCGCTGGGTGAGCAGGGTAGCGTACTGCCCATAGAGCCCGGCGGCAACCTCTAGCAGCTGGTAGGCATTAGCTGGAGCCTGTTGACCCAGACCACCCAGGTCCGCTGGCTGCAATCCTGAACTTTTGGCCTCGTGGATCGCGGTGTAGGCCAGGGCAGGCAGCACCTCCGTACGCAGTACAGACTGGCGTCGTTGCCATTCGGTTTCTTCCCCATCAAAGCTTTGCCCCTCGGTGAGCCGATGGTACAGCTCTGGCTGCTCGTGGATCCAGGCTTCGACGGCGGTACGGATCAAACGACTGCTCTGGTTGGGGGAGACCAGGGTAGTGGTGTCAAGGTTAATGCCAGACACCTCTGGGCTATGGGTAGCGATGCTGAGGGCAAGCCCGTGCAAAGTTTGGACCACAAAGCTGCTGTAGGGCAGCCTGAGGTGCTTGAGGTGACTGCGCACTTTGGCCTTGAGATTGGCTGCAGCGGAGCGAGTAAAGGTGACTAAAACTAGCTGTTTACGGGCGTGGAGTTGAAAATTGGCAATTGCGATCGCAGCTCCAGCCGCCATTCCCGTCGACTTACCCGAACCTGGCACCGCCGACACCGCCAGCGGCCCACCGCGCCAGTCAGCCAAACGTTGCTGCCCTGGGCGCAGGCCATCGCGCAGGGACTGGAGTTGGGCAGTGCGGTCGGATACGGTCATTGGCGGTGCGCTCAGCCCTAGAGTATTTCACACAGTAAGAGAACTACTGTAAAAAACAGCTATCCCTCTACAATTATCCATAGATATGGCCAGACCCTGACCCAGACGCCCACTATGATGAATTTCTCAGAACGGACGATCGCAATCCTCGGCAGCGTTATGTTTGGGATTGGCCTGCTGTTTACAGCCATTAGCCTGATCCCAAATCGAGAGGTGTCAGGGGTGGCGGCGATACTAATGGGGGGCGGTATTGGGCTAATTGTGATGGTATCTAGGGAGTAACCCCATGAACGGCAAACAGTTAAAACATCGAGAGCCAGCGATAACAAAGTCAGCCATGCCACCTAATTACGGTGACAGAAGACGCCATGCGGTAGCCAAGGGTTTGGGTCTATGTGCAGTGGCCTTTGTCTTAATTTTTGCGACCAGCGGGCATTCTGGGCGACTGATCAATTCATCAGAACCGTGGATAGAGTCTCACCCAGGACAGTTTGCCGCCTACTTCTTTGCCGGGTTTGCGGGCATCTGCGGGCTGGATCTGATTCGAAAAAGCTAGGTCGCCCCCGAAAAGTCTCGCCAGGGTCACACTTAATGACCATGCCACCACTGGATAGCCAACCTCAAAGACACGATAAACTGAACCGTACATTGTTTGTGCTCATGGTCTATGCGGTTAGACATTAGGGAACTCGACCTGGGTTCAGACTCTGCCGAACGGGATATCAACCTCGGCCTCGCGGAATATTTTTATCCCAACGCCACTTACCAAAAGTTCCTCAGCGGTCGTAAAACGATTTTGGTGGGAAATCGGGGCACTGGGAAGAGCGCCATCTTTAAGTACATCGCCACCACCGAAACCCGTAAGGGAAATCTGATCCTGGAGCTTTCTCCCGAAGAGTATTCCTACGAGCTGCTATCGGACCATCTCACCAGTGAAGAAGATGGCTTTTGGCGTAAGCAAAGCGCCTACTCGGTGGCCTGGCAATATTTGCTCTACACGCTGATCTTCAAAAAAATTGCCCAGAGCAAGCGCGGCCTGCTGCTGGGGGCCACCAAAAATATCTATGACTATGTAGCCAACCAGGGGTTATTTCAGCAAACCAGTTCTATTATCACGCTGGTCGATTACCTCAAACGCATCGAGCAGGTTAAAACCAGTACCACCACCGGCGGCCTCCGCAGCCAGGAGCTACAGGCCCTCTATGGCCTAGATGAGATCAAAACCCTATTACCTAGCCTGCAGGTCGTGCTCAAAAATACCAAGATTAAGGTCTTGATCGACGAGTTAGATAAGGGTTGGGATAATTCAGAAGACGCCAGATTTTTTATCGCCGGACTGTTTCAAGCCACCCAAAAGCTCAATCTGATCAGCCCTAATTTACGGGTTTATATTTCGATTCGTCAGGAGCTATTTGACAACATTCCTCAGATTTACGAGGATGCGCAAAAGATTCGCGAAGATGTAGAGGTGATTCGGTGGGGTAGAAACGAACTGCTTGAGCTGATTGCTCGCCGAATTGTCCATTCCTTTCCCCAGGCGGCTCGACTCAATGCTCAAAAGCTTTGGCAGTCAGTATTTGTAGCTCAGATGCATGCCGAGGGCCCCGATAGCTTGGACTATATTATTGACCGTACCCAGCTGCGGCCCCGGGAACTTTTGCAGTTTTGCAAACTCTGTGCCGAACGGATCGAATATTCGCTGGCGGCAAGGCGGATTGATGGGGTTGCGATCGCTGCTGCCGAAGAAGCCTACTCCGAGCAAAAGACCCGCGACCTGGCATCGGAATATCGGTTTCAATACCCCCACCTGCTAGACGTCTTTGAAATCTTTCGAGGTAAGCGCAGCCACCATGACAAAGAAGCCTTGGACTATCTTCTGCTAGCGATTACCTGTGGTGAGTACGATGTTGAGCGGGCCACCCCGTGGGTCCTCAATATGGACTATCTCGAACTGAAACAAATCCTCTGGAAAATCGGCTTTCTCAAAGCCTGGGTACCCCGCCACACGAACCGCCGTACCAGCCTGGCGGGTGCCTATCTAGGCCATTACGAGGTCCCCACCATCAACCTCGAAAATATTGAAAAGTTTCGCATCCACCCCGCCTGTACAAGCTTTCTACACCTAAAAGAACCCTCACCCTAAAATGGGTCAGATCAAATTTGCCTGCGAGATCGGCCTCTAGATCTAGAGTCTGACACAGTACTAGAAGGCCCTACCTGTAAAATCACCCTATGAAATGGAGAGCAACCCGTCCAATCCATCCCGTTGAACGCTGGATGCAGTCAGTGCCCACCTGGCTGGTCGCCGTCCTAGCCGTCATTACCCTGCTGCTGCTCAAAATCTTAGCCGAGGTAGAGTCTATCCAGACAGCCATCGCCCCCAATATCCACTCCGATTACTGGGAGATTGTCAGCACCCTCCTCAGCGATGTGGAATCAGTTGCCGCTGTGATTGCCGTCATTTTATATATCAAAGGGGCACCCGAGCGCCGCGCCCAACGCAACTACGATGCCTGGCGAGTCGTAGA
>JBCDJC010000185.1:0-9743 GCA_038748225.1 Cyanobacteria bacterium P01_H01_bin.26
ACCATGCGACTGCTCTCCATTGAAACCACCCCTAGCCCCAACTGTATCAAGCTCAATTTAGACGAGACCATTAGCTCTAAGGCTCTGACGCTGCAAAAAGGTAGCCGTTTGCCCAATATCCCTGAGGTGGCTCAACACCTGTTGGAAATTGAGGCGATCCAGTCCGTCTTTGTGGTTCAAGATTTTATCACCCTTACCCGCCAGGGCAGTGCAGACTGGCAGCCAATTCTCGCAAAAGCGGCTGATGTAATTGGTATCGCTGCTGGTGCTGATGCCAAGCTGCTTACCCAGGTAGCGGGGCCTAGGGAACCGGAGGCGGGGACGACTGCCTCAAATTTAGGTTTGCTCGATGTGGCAGTGCAAATGTTTCGGGGCATTCCTGTGCAGGTGCGGGCCATGGCAGCAGATGGGCAGCAGGCCCGCGTGGCTTTACCTGAACGGTTTGCCCAGGCGCTCCAGCGGACGATCGCGGCCACAGAGGCCAACTATGTGGCTGAACGCCGTTGGGAACCGTATCAGCCGCTAGCCGGTGACCCCGGCCAGGTGGCGCAGCTAGTGGCCGATGAGATCGATAGCTTGTTTGACCCCCAGGACCTGGCCCGTATTGAAGCTGCCGCCGTTGCTGATGGTGCAACCGCTTCTGCCTTGGCCGAGACAACCCAGCAGACCCTGGTCGCTGAACTGGGCCACCCTGACTGGAAATGTCGGCTCAAGGCACTTCAACAAATAGACGTTACCGCTGAAACCCTGGCACCGGTAGTGGCCCTAATCGATGATGAGAAAAGTACAATTCGACGCTGGGCGGCAGCTCTTCTGGGGGCGAGTACCCTGGAGGATGCGGTTGACCCCCTGGGTCGCTTAGTCCGCCAGGATCCCTCACCCATGGTCCGTCGGACAGCGGGGGATGCCCTAAGTGATATTGGTAGCCCCAGGGCCCTGACCACCATGGCTGAGGCCCTGGCCGACGGCTCTAAACTGGTGCGTTGGCGAGCGGCTCGATTCTTAAATGAACTGGGCGATCGCACCGTGGTGGAGGCCCTCCGTCGAGCCGTTGCCCAGGAATCTGAGTTTGATGTCCGAGTCGAGATGGCAGCGGCCCTAGAGCGGATCGAGGGGGGAGGCGACACCCAGCTGCCGATGTGGATGCGACTTACCCAGGGGCTCGATACACAGTAGGTGCGCGCCCGTACAATTAGTAGGGTACATCGCAGCGGAGATTGGGTAAGCATGTCGGCTAAACGCTACGCCATCATTGGTACGGGGGCCATTGGCGGCTACTACGGAGCACGGTTACAACAGAATGGCTGTGACGTTCATTTTTTGTTGCGTAGCGACTATGGCCATGTGCAAAGCCACGGTCTGGTGGTGGAGTCGGTGGATGGAGATATTACCCTACCCCAGGTAAATGTCTACAACAACCCTGCCGATATGCCAGCTATGGATGTGGTTGTTATCGCCTTAAAAACAACCCAGAACTCTGGCTTGACCGGGCTAATGCCACCGCTAGCGGAGGGTGCCGTGGTGCTGACATTGCAAAACGGTCTGGGGATTGAAGAAGAGATCGCGCGACTGGTGCCAGCGGAACAGATTATGGGCGGGCTGTGTTTTGTTTGTTCTAACAAAGTGGGGCCTGGGCATATTCGTCATTTGGACTACGGCAAAATTCAGCTGGGGGCCTACAGCGCCACTCACCAACGGCGAGAGCTGACCGCCGCCATGGTGGAAATTTCGGACGATCTGCGTCAGGCTGGTATACCAATTGAGATGAGTGACGATCTGTTTATGGCCCGCTGGCAAAAGCTGGTGTGGAACGTGCCCTACAATGGCCTGTCGGTGGTGTTGAATATGACAACAGATGAACTCATGGCCAATGGGGAGATAAAAAAACAAATTTATACCCTGATGGGCGAAGTGATTACCACCGCCAATACCTGGGCGGAGCGGCTTTCTAAAACAGCTGCTCCGCGTCGTCAAATTCCCATGGCCTGGGCTACGGAGATGATAGAGGCCACCGCTCGCATGAAACCCTACCGCACCAGCATGAAAATTGATTTTGACGAGGGTCGGCCTTTGGAGGTGGAGGCAATTGTGGGTAATCCTGTGCGGGCCGCCGCCCGGCTAGGTGTGGCCGTTCCGCAGATGGAGACGCTTTACCATCAGCTAAAACAGCTGTCACCCTAAGGACGGGGCCGAAACATAGGTTTACACTAAGATCGCCCTTAAAATCGTTGCAGTCCCAATGCCCACCGTGATTAAACGCGTATCCCAGGAGCTGTTTGACAGTGTTGCCCAGGAGGCATCGACCCTACCGCGTCTGCGAAAAAACCATAACTTTCATCAGATTTCTAATACCGTACAGCGGTTTCTCAACGTGCTGCAGCCGGGGACCTATGTGCGTCCGCACCGGCATTTGCGTGGTAGCGATCGCAACGGGTTTGAACTTTTTTTGGTGCTCCAGGGGGAAGTTGGCTTTTTAGTGTTAGACGACCAGGGCCAGGTGGTGCTGGCTGAACGGCTCAGCGCCCAGGGACCGATCTACGGGCTGGAGTTAGCAGAGGGACAGTATCACACCCTGGTTGCATTGGCGCCGGATACGGCCATGTTTGAAATCAAGGAAGGTCCCTATATCCCGGCGGCGGATAAGGATTTTATGGATTGCTTTCCAGCCGAAGGAACAACGGCGGCAGGGCAGCAGGTACGGGCATGGACGCAGATGTTTGCGGAGCGATCCTGATGGCGTGAAATTTGTGTTGGACCAATTTACGGTGGGCCTAATCTCCACCAGGCATATGCCCTTAACAAAACCATGGCTTTGAATCAACTTTTGACCCACATCGACCAGGGCTTTGACCTGGGGGTAACGCTGCTGGAGCGTACCCTGTTTCTAAAGCTGTGGGGGATGCCGCTGATTGTCCTGTGGCTGCTGGGGGGCTCGGTGTACCTGACGTTGCGGATGGGGTTTATCAACCTGCGGGGGCTGGGGCACGGTCTGGCCGTGCTGCGGGGGGACTATGACGACCCGGATGAGGTGGGGGAAGTTAGCCACTTTCAGGCGGTGGCGACGGCGATGTCGGCGACGGTGGGGTTGGGGAATATTGCGGGGGTTGCGATCGCACTCCAGCTCGGCGGCCCCGGCGCCATTCTCTGGATGACCGTGGCCGGTCTGCTTGGGATGGCCACCAAATTTACCGAATGCACCCTGGCCCAGCAGTATCGCATCGTTAGGGACGGCCAGGTACTCGGCGGCCCCATGTACTATCTCAGTCAGGGGCTGGCCGAACGGGAACTCAAACCCATGGGCCAGCTGCTAGCAGGTACCTTTGCTGTTCTCTGTATGATTGGAGCCCTCGGCGGCGGCAACATGTTCCAGGCCAACCAATCCAGCATGGCCGTGGCCTCCCTGGGGTTACAGCTGCACTGGGGCTGGCTGAGCGACCCGAGGGTCTATGGTCTGATGCTGTCCCTGGGGGTGGCCGCTGTTATCATCGGCGGTCTTCAGCGAATCGCCCAGGTGGCATCGACCATCGTCCCCACCATGGTGGGTCTATACCTGACCGCCGCCCTATGGATTGTGTTTCATCACCTGGGCGATATCCCCCCGGTCGTGGGTCAAATCTGGGATTCTGCCTGGCATCCGGTGGCCATTGAAGGGGGCATCGTGGGCGTCATGGTGCAGGGACTGCAGCGGGGCGTCTTTTCTAACGGTGCAGGCACCGGCGCTGCTGCCATTGCCCACGCCACCACCAAAAATCCCGAACCCGTCCGCGAGGGCATCGTCGCCCTGGTCGAACCCCTGATCGACACCGTGATTATCTGTAATCTGACGGCCCTGGTCTGTTTACTGACCGGAGTTTATCAGCCCGGCAGCACAGTCAATGGCATCGAGCTTACCACCGCCGCCTTTGCCGCCGAAATTCCAACCATGACCTGGGGGCTGGCGATCATTGTCTGTCTGTTTAGCTTTTCTACGATTATTTCCTGCTTTTACTATGGCGAAGCCTGCTGGCGCTATCTGCTGGGCGAACGGGGACTGCTCGTCTACAAGCTGCTCTATATTTTGGGCTGCTTTGGTGGCACCATCATTGGCCTAGATACGGTCATTCGCTTTAGCGATATTATGATCTTTGCCCTTGGTATTCCCAACATGCTGGGGCTACTGCTGCTCTCTAACCAGGTGGCCCACAGCCTAGACAAATACTGGCAAACCGTACGCCCTTAGCGGTGCCCACACTTCCCCAGGACAGCCCCCTTTCCCCACACCCTTAACACCCCATGGGAATCCAAAGCAACACTTTCTAAAAATCGGTGTAATGTATAGGCGCTAGGACAGTAGTACAAGGCTATAGATAGGGCAGGCAATGGGTAGCGATGTTCTGATTTTGACAATTTACTTTTTGGTGGTGATCTACGTGCTCTACCAAATGGCGCTATCCGTGGAAAAAAACCTCGAAGACCGGCTGTTGATCAAACTAGATACGGATACGCTGCTGGGCCAAGTCAGCAGTCAGCTCCGGCAGCAGCCCTACGCCGAGAGGATTACAGCCGCCATTGAGCGCCCCAAATATGGCCGCAAAAAGCTGCCCCCCCAGCTAGCCCTGCGGGTCCAGTCCCAGCAAAGCCCCAAACAGCGCCAACCGATCATGGTAGAGGTGGGGCCAACGGGAACGATGCCCATGGGTCGGGCGCTGTCGAGCCTCCAGCTAACGATTCGAAA
This sequence comes from Cyanobacteria bacterium P01_H01_bin.26, assembly GCA_038748225.1. Classification (GTDB taxonomy): domain Bacteria; phylum Cyanobacteriota; class Cyanobacteriia; order Phormidesmidales; family Phormidesmidaceae; genus Leptothoe. The sequence goes on from JBCDJC010000185.1 coordinate 4,715, forward strand.
TAACACCCAGGACGCCCAGGTCTATGTCGACTGGGACCGCAGTTCCCTGACAACCGATCCGGCCAGGCAGGCTCAGCGGGTTGTCCGTACGGGGGTGCTGATGGATAGCAGCCTGTCCCGTCCCCAGGTGCTGGGGGTAATCAATCCGGGGGAGACTATCTCTACCCAGGTGACCGGGGAAACCTGTCTGGGCGTTGAGGCTAAAACCCAGACCCTGGTGCCAACTAGACCCCTGGTAAATATGACGACGGTGGCCATGACAGCCCTCCCCGATGGCGTGGCAGACGATGAGATGCCAGCAATCATCGCCTACGGTCTCAGGCTAATGGTCGGTGTTCGTCGCGTTACCGAACAGGAGAGCTACACGACCTATCTGCTGCTACCCTTTGGATTTCAAGCCTTCTTGCTCAAGGATGAGATTGCCTTTCCCCCCCTGCGCTGGCTGCTCAACCGTCCCCGTCCGGCGGCGGCCCGTGACGCTCTGAGCACGCTGCTGTTGGGGCGCTCGTCAAGGCGATAGGCAGCCAGGCGAAAATCTTAAACGGGCTGCCCGGAACTACTTGCTTAGGCCCGGTGAGACGGCCTCAACCAATAACTTTTGTAAGCTTTGACAGGTAAAATCTAGAAACCTATCCAAAATCTTAAGATAATATTAAATATATCAGATGTAGATTTACTCCTCTGCCAGGCTCTATTGGTCGTTTGCTAGGGGACTCGTCAACCCGTTAACGTTGGGAGGTTTTGAAAAAGTCTGTGTTCCGGTTGAGGGTTCGATGCTCTTTTCAGTTTTGACATATTCGACTTGGCAGGGGTCTTAAACTAGCCTGCCGGGGGGGTGTCAACTTGCTTATAAGGATTCTTCGAATATCGCTCACATCCATCGTTTTAGTTGAGGATTCTTTTTGCGATGTTGAATAAAGCTACAGCCACCTTTGGGAATAGACCTGCCTATGGACACGCCATGGCTCAGGATAGAGTGTCTGTCTTTATCGATGCGGCCCATGTCTTTTATGCGGCGTCGACCCTAGGTATCGAGATTGATTACAGCAAATTGATTTCCCAGCTGGTGCCCTGTGGCCATCTGCTGCGGGCCTATTTTTATACAGGTGTGGACCCTAAAAATACCAGGCAGCAAGGCTTTTTGCTATGGATGAAGCGCCATGGCTATCGGGTAATCACCAAGGAGATTGCGGCCAAGGAGTCCTCTGATATGTCTGGCCGTTCGGTGGATTTCTGTGTGGACATCACAACGGATATGATGGCGCAGGCGGCTTTTTTGGATACGGTTGTTTTGGTGACCGGCGACGGCCGTTTTGCGCGTCTGCTTAATCACTTTTCAGGTCTAAGTACGCGAACGGAGCTGGTTAGCCTACAGTCAATTACCAGCGAACGATTGCTGAATGAGGCAGACCGGGTGATCGATTTTGCAAGTCTAAAAGATGCGATCGCAAAACGCCCCACCACCTACAAACGCACTCGACTAAAAGCGACCGCCAGCTCCCTCTAACTGGCAGCAGATTAGCATTTTTCCATAATCCTTTTTAAAAACTTTAATTACGAGCTTTCCACATAGTCCAACAAGGTACGACGATGATCTTATTCAAACGTGAGCACCTGCACTTGCTGTGGAGCCTGGTAGAAACCCATAGCCAGGTGATTCAAGGATTAAACGACGATGCTATTTGCTTTTGGCTATTAAAGAAGATCAAAGACACTATCTATCTCAGCCGTGAGGATACCGCTGAGATTAAGACCTATATCCTCAGCCGCCGTCATCTGATCCGGGACGTTGCCTGCGCCCAAAACAGGCCGGTTCAGTACACCTACGAGCATGGGATAGAGCTGCCCTACGATGAAGCGGTATAGGCGAGGCTCTCTTTGATCAGATCTTCCAGGGCCGCTAGGGTAATCTCGATGGCCTACACATAGCGACGAATACACTTGAGCAAATGATTAAATCGAAACGGTTTGGAAATAAACCCATCCGCCCCCAATGAAAGACTATGGTCCCGTTCTTCGATACCGTATAAGGCCGTGATAATAATCACTGGCGGTTGAGAAGAGCTTGAGCGCAGCTCACTTAGCACCGACCAGCCGTCTAATCCAGAGAGACCCACATCCAACAAAATCAGATCAAACTTACCCGATAAAGATAAGGCCAGCGCCTGGGTGCCATCGCCGACAACGTAGGTCTGATATCCCTCTTTTTTTAGACCTTTTGACATAAACATTGCAATCCGTGGTTCGTCTTCAGCGATGAGAATTGTTGCCACTAACCGAATCCAAATTAAACAAACATGCAACAGAGTGAGCTAGCCCGCCCAGGAACAAACAAGCTAACTTAACCTGTCTAAAAGAATAGTTCTTTTACTTAATGTATGGTTACGCGGTTTCATAAGAGCGCAATGAAACCTGGATGAGAACGCTTTCACAAATATGTTTCTGTGAAAGAGAAAAGACAAAAACTAGGGATCTGCCAAAAGATAAAATCCCCGGAGTGGGTTGGGGGAGGGGTAAAGGTAAAGGGTAAAGGAGCTATTGGCGGGTCCCTTATTTACCAGCCAGTCTCTTAACTAGCTAACCTGGCATGCGATACCCCATACCGCGAACAGTTTCGATTAGGGTGCTGCCCAGTTTTTTACGCAGATAGCCCACATACACATCCACCACATTAGAGCCCGGTGCATAGTCATATCCCCAGACGCGATCGAGGAGCTGCTCGCGGCTGAGCACCTGTCCCTGGTGGTTCATAAAGATCTCCACCAGGGTAAATTCACGGGCCGATAACTCAATGGTTTGTTCCCCCACATGCACCAGCCGCGTCCGCAGGTTGAGGATGATATTGCGGTGGCTAAGCAGCCAGTCCTGTTCGGCTTTGGGGGCAACTGTTGCCCGCAGCCGAGCCCGGATGCGCGCCAGCAATTCTTCAAACCGGAAAGGCTTGGTCAGGTAGTCGTCGGCCCCCAGCTCAAATCCTGTGAGTTTGGCGGTTAGCTCGTCACGGGCGGTCAAAATAATGATCGGTATCTGGCAGCCCTGTCCCCGCAGCTCTTCTAGCACGGCCATTCCGTCTTTTTCCGGCAGCCCTAGGTCAAGCACAATCAGCTCAAACTCATCATCGAGGGCATAGGTCACAGCCTCTGACCCTGTGGTTGCGATCGCGGTAGTAAACCCATTTGCCTGCAGTCCCTTATCCACAAAAGAGGCCACCCGTGACTCATCTTCTGCAATTAAAATTCTGCTCATCGGAGACTCTCCTGATAGGCTGGCAGTACCGCCACATGCTCTATGGGCAGCGTTAGGGTAAAGATGGACCCCAACCTTGGCTGACTCGACAGCCCCACCTGACCGCCATGGGCTGCAGCAATCGCCCGCACAATCGCCAGCCCGAGGCCAGAACCATCGGAGCGACGTTGACTATATTGCACCCGCGCAAAGCGATCAAACACCCGTACCTGGTCGGATACCGGGATGCCTGTCCCCGTATCTTTGACCCAAAGTTCCACCTGGGCGTCCCGGCGACGACAGCCAAGCTCGATGTGATCGCCTGATTGAGTATGCTGGACCGCATTATTCAGTAGATTGAGCAGTGCGCCGGTTAATCGTTGGGGATCGGCCACAATCCGAACGGTTGTCTCTACGCTCAGTTGCCAGTCCCGCTCGGCCAGGGTTTGGGCCTTGGCAAACACATGGGTGACAAGTTCTTCGACCGCCACGGTTTCTATACGTAAAAAATTAGGATGCTCAGACTTAACTAAAAGAATCAGATCGTTAACCAATCGGCCCATGCGGTCCAATTCATCGATCACAATATCTATGGTCTCAGCCTGCTCGTCGGGGTCATCCCCCATCAGCTCCAAGTGGCCCTGAATAATGGTAATAGGAGTCCGCAGCTCGTGCCCCGCATCGTTGATAAAGTTCCGCTGGCTGTCAAAAGAGCGCTGGAGACGATTCATCATGGCGTTAAAGGTGGTAGCCAGCTCGGCCAGTTCCCCAGTTCCTACTACCTCAATCCGCCCGCTCAAGTCAGTTTCATTAATGGCGCGGGCCGTGGCGGCCAAATCCTTTACCGGTTGCAACAATCGCCCAGTTAAAAACCAGGCCAGGAGCAACGCCAGCACCAGTAGCCCACTCACCACCTGAGCAAAGATATAAAACCCCGACAGGGCTTCTTGCTTCTCTCCTGCCGACAGGTGGGTAAGCACAAACTGGCCGCGGGTCACTCCATCCACCACCAGCGGTTCAACCACATAGAGAACCTGACCCACGGTGGGATCGCTCGCCATTTCCTGGCCCTCCTGATAGTCCTCCATTTGAGACCACTGCTCCACCAGGGCCGATTTTGAATTAATGTGCTCAGGTAAAAAAATAGGATTGGTACGATAGACTTCACCGTCGATTAGGGCTATAAAAAAGTTGTCGTCTTCGGGCAGGGAGCTATCGATAAACCTATCTAACATGACCGATAGAGAGTCTACCGTCGATTCGCTCGAGGATTCCCACTGGCTGTAGGCAGCTTCAAACGATTCAACCTCCTCCAAGAGATCGGCATTAACCCGCTCTTTTACACTCGAAAATAGTAAACTCCTAAAAATAGGAATAGCCAACCCCACAGCCGCTAACATCAGCGCTACATAAAGCAGAAAGATACGGGTTCGAGTTTCCCTAAAAAAGCTGGTGGTGCGGGGGGTGGAGCGTTTGATCGACTGGACGCCCATAATATGATAAGAGGAATTTTTAACTAAACTAACTGTCTGGGAAGAAGTGGGATATCACCTAGCTTAGCTGGGGCCTTGCACCCTCACAGTTAGAAAATGATATTTTTGAGGCTAGAAAAGTACAATCTCTCCCAAAAAAGGGCGACGATCTACAAAAGTATCTCCCTCCTATGGTTCAAAAACGTTGGTTCGCACCTAGATTTACATCTAGAAAAGTCTTTTTATTAGTAAAAATTGCCCCGTAGAATCGAATAAAAATTAAACCTGATCTCCACACCAGGCACATAGGTTGTGACATTTAGAAAATTGGC
>JBCDJC010000186.1:0-9705 GCA_038748225.1 Cyanobacteria bacterium P01_H01_bin.26
AGCCATTGCTTAGCCAGACTTCTCACCGAGCGGCTGTTTAGATCGCTACCGTTATCCATTTCAGTCTGCACCCGACTCAGGAAATCTTGCCAATCGGCTTCCCCGTCCCGAAATCGTGCTTCAAGAACGGCCTGCTGGTCGGGGGTAAAATATTGTTCGGACATCGTAATGTTCTCCATTGTTTTAATTAGGGTTTCCATGGCAACCGACTGGGTAGTTTTTAGTTCCCTGGCGATTCCATCAAGGCGAGCCAGCAGGGTATTCGATAGGGCCATCTGCTCCCGCAGCTGTGCTCGATGCAGATCGACCACCTGGGGTAGCGAGAAGTCTGGATTGCCCAAACATTCACGAATCTCTTTGAGGGAAAAACCGAGCTGGCGCAGCGATATAATTTGCTGCAGTCGGACGATATCCTCATCACCATAGAGTCGGTGTCCAATCTCAGTTCGATGTGAGGGTGAAAGCAGTCCGATTTCGTCGTAATAGTGCAGCGTTCGAATTGAGAGTCCTGTTTGTTTTGCTAGTTCACTAATTTTCATAGGGTTTAGGTAATCCTGGCTCCTGGATCCCAGGGAAGTGCAGTTGAGCCAATGCTAAAACCTGACGCTGCGTCAGGCGCAAGGGGAGGCTTAATATTTTTAGCAAGCAAGCCGCCGCGCTTTTGGCGGGCCATGGCTTTGGGGGCAGCCAATCCACAGGACGATTGCCACTGGTCCCGGCGCACCCAGACCCTAAAATACAAACTTATAAGTAATGATTGTCGCGTGCTTAAGCATAGGAATAGCGTGATATGATTTGGCAACCATATCGGTTCTAGCGGGGAGCAGCCGCTAGAGGAAACGGGGAAAGCGCAGTGAAAATCTGCCACTGTCCCGCAGCTGTGAAAGGGATGTCCTATCCCTCAGTCAGAATGCCCGCCGATGTTATACCCAAAAATATCTGCGAGGTACGGATAACGTGAATCAATTATTATTTGCCCGAGCGCGGCTGAGCCATCTATGGCGCTATCGGTCCTAGCTGGCCTAAAGCAAAGATATTTCGACATAGGGGATCTGCAAAAAATCCCTGGAGTAGAGTGGGGAAGGGGTAAAGGGAAAGGGAAAGGAGCTATTGGCGGGTGCTGTTAGTTACCAGCAAGTCCCTAGTTTAAGAGTACCGGGTTCAAGGCTGTTGGTCTTGGGTCTACCTCATCTGATGGCACAGTTTCCATAGCCATTCTCTATACCTACGGTTGAAATATCTCTGCAATTAGATCCCACCGTCAGATCGCGCCACCCCAGGGAGGCACGATTAAAAAATTGCCGTCTTTCCTCTTCCTACCGGGTCGGCCTGACCAATTGCCTATCTCTAATGTCTCTTTTATTAGAAAGAGAACGGGCCTGTCGGGGTTGTTGCCAATTTGACTCAGACACTCTTTCTCTTTTTTTAGAAAAACCCAATCAAGAATACGGATGATGCGACGACTCACTGCACAGCGGTCGTCTTTTACCCCACAGCCAGACGCTTAACATGCCTAAGATTTCTGTTTTTTTGACGCTTCTATCAAGTTTGCTGGCAGTTTCTGCCTTAGCCAGTGAGACCCCTAGTCCAGAACCCTCGGAAAACGGAGCTACGCTATTGGTTCAGGTCCCTGACGAGGAGACCCCCGAGGCCATGGACGACATTCTCCGGATCAACGTTGTTGAAAGTATTCTAGACCAGCCGGTCTACGCTCCTTTTCGCCGTGAAGGCACCGTTCGTGAGGCCACCCAGCCGGTGTACGTCATCGATCGAGAGCAAATTGAAGCCCAGGGCGCTCGCACCGTAGATGAAGCGCTGTTCTATTTGCCTGGTGTCCTGAGTGAAGGCACCGCCGGTGGCCAGCTGGGAGCCTTGAGTGGCCAGCTGATGCGGGGTGGTGTATCGTCCCAAACGCTAATTTTGCTGGATGGTCGTCCGATCAATGAAGTGGGCGTATTTGGTGCCTTTGATCTGTCGAACTTTACGACAGATGCGGTCGAACAAATCGAAGTGCTCCCCGGTGGTGGCTCGGTTCTGTATGGGTCCAACGCCATCGGCGGTGTGATTAACATTATTACCCGCAGACCGCTGCAAGCGGAGGGGATAAAAACCACGGTTGGAGCTGAGGTGGGCAGCTTTGACTACAACAGTCAGACCATACAGGTGCAGGGAGCCACCGAGGGTTTTGACTGGAGCGTGGGCTATAACCGCACCGAATCGGAAAATGACTTTCCCTTTAGTCTGACTTCAACTGAGGATGATACCCGCGCCAATGCTGATGTGCTCTACAACAATCTTAACCTGCAGCTGGGGGCCACCATTGATGAACGCCAGCGGCTACGTTTGGGGGCGCTGTATCTAACCAAGGATTTGGGACAGCCCGGTGGTGTGCCTGTGTCCGGTAGTATCGCGGGTGGGTTTAATGCCCTAACCCTAGACGACAGCCAGTACACGGAGAACTTGCTGTTGGATCTGACCTATGAGGCCGAGCTGGGGCAGGGTGATGACTCCCTGCTAACGGCCAGGGTGTTTGGTGACTTTTTAGATACCACCATCAACGACCCAGTGGCTGACAATGCCTTTGACAGTCCCTCCAAGGACACCATTGACCAGACATCCCTGGGCGCTCAGCTGCAGCATGCCTGGCAGTTTGCCAACAATCAGAATATTACCTACGGCATCGACTACCGCAACGTCCAGACGGAGAATGAAACAACGGCTCTTTTGACGGGGCTAACCACTGAAAACTACAGTGATAGCATCAACCAAACCGGTATTTTTGCTCGCTACCAGGCGAATATTACACCGGACTTTATTGTTAATGCCGGGATTCGTCAGGACTTTAATGACCTGGCGGAGAGTTCGTTTACCTCGTTTAATCTTGGTAGCCGGGTAGCCCTCACCGACACCACCAGCCTGCGGGCAAACTTTGCCCGCAACTTCCGGGTACCCACCCTGGCGGATCTGTTTTTCTCACCGTTTAACAATCCAGACCTGGAACCAGAAACCGGGATTAGCTTTGATGTGGGTGTCGATCAACAGATTGGCGACCGGGGGTTATTTCGCCTGACGTTTTATCGTAACGAGATTGAGGATGCGATCAATTTTGATCTGGGCAGTTCTCCTCCAAAACCCCAAAATATTGGCCGTGTCGAGTCTATCGGCATCGAAACTGAACTGAACTATCAGCTGACGGACAGCGTATTTGCCTTTGCCAATTACACCTGGAACCGTCCGGAAATCAAGGAAGGTCCTGACCCGTCGGACAGTGGCAATTTGCTCCCGTTTTCCCATGCGGACAGCTTTAATTTGGGACTGTCCTATGAGCCGGGGGATGGGTTATACATAGCGCTCTTTTTGCACTCCATCAGTGACTTTTTTGTGGATCGAGGCAATCAGGAATCCCTCGATGGCCGGACAACACTGGACTTGAAGCTGCGGCTGCCGATAGGCGACAGCTGGGCATTAAATGCGAGTATGGACAATATTTTTGACGATCAGTATGAGGAGTTTCCAGGATTTCCAGGCGTTGGCCGCAGTATTCAGGTGGGGGTAAAAGGGACGTTTTGATAGCGGAGCAGGGATAAATGATCGATCAGTCAAGGCGACTTAGCAATCGGTATATTCTCTTGATCAAGAGAGAATATGGCAGGGTATTGGGTTTACTGGTCGGTCTGGTGGCGGTCGGCGGTTGCTACCGGCTGCCCTCAACAACATTGGAGCCCGTTTCTGAGGGTAGCGCCTGTGTCACAGATTATGACCCTGAAAGAGACTATTTTCCTGACAAAATCCAGCCTAGCTATGCGGCTGGTTTCTCCGTGGATTATTTTAACCACTATAAGGTTGTTACTGTTACCCAGCCCTGGCAGGCGGCTGACGAAACCTTTGAATATGTGCTGGTGCAGTGCGGCACGCCGGTGCCAGCTGGGTTTGAGGATGGGCAGATTGTGCAGGTTCCCATTGACAGTGTGGCTACGCTGTCTACCACCTATCTCCCCCATCTAGAGCGGCTAGACCGGGTGGATGCCCTTGTGGGTGTCGATCAGTTTGACTTTGTCTATGCTCCTCAGGTGCGTCAAAAAATTGACGCAGGAGAGCTAATCGAGTTTAGCTCTGGCACAACCCTTGACATTGAACGGCTGCTGGTGGCTGAACCGGATCTGGTGCTGGCCTATGGCACGGGCAATCCCGATGTGGATAGCTATGGCCGTTTGAGCCAGGCCGGGCTGCCGGTGGCGTTGGTGGGGGACTATGTGGAGACCTCGCCCTTGGGTCGGGCCGAGTGGCTGCTGTTTACGGCGTTGTTTTTCAATCAGGAGGTGAAGGGACAGCAGGTATTTATGGAGATTGTCGCTGAGTATGAGGCGTTGGTGGAGCTAACAAGCGATTTATCTGAGCGGCCAACGGTTTTTGCCGGGTTTAGCTATGAGGGTACCTGGTACATGTCAGGGGGCGACAGCTACGCGGCCCGGCTGCTAAAGGATGCGGGGGCGGCCTATCTGTGGGCTGAGAATAGGTCCCCGGTCACCATACCGTTAGACTTTGAGGCGGTGTTTGACCGGGCGGTGGGGGCCGATGTTTGGGTGAATGTCAGCCAGGATTGGCAGCGCCATGGGGATGCGATCGCAACCGACCCCCGCTACGGCCAATTTGCCGCCCTCAAACAGGACAGTGTCTTTAACAACAATGCTCGGATGAATGCCACCGGCGGCAACGACTACTGGGAAAGCGGTGCGATCGCTCCCCACCATATCCTGGCCGACTTAGTTAAGATCTTTCACCCGGAGCTACTGCCGGATCACGAGCTGGTGTACTACCAAAAATTAGAGCCATGAGCCCTCCTTTTCTCCTTGCCCAGATCACCGACACCCATCTGCTGGCCCAGCCGACGGCGCAGCTGCGCGGCTGTAATCCCTGGCGGTCCTTGACAGCGGTGCTCCAGCAGGTGGCCCGGTACAACCCCGACGGGCTGCTGCTCACCGGCGACCTGGCCGAGCGGGGGGAGGCGGCCGCCTATGGCCATTTGGTCAGTGAGATCGCACCCCTCAAGCTGCCCACCTACTGGCTGCCGGGCAACCACGACAGTTTAGGCACTCTACGGCCTATCCTGGATTCCCTACCCGCCAGCCAGGGGCTAAAATCCGTTGACCTGGGGGCCTGGCAGCTGATTTTACTCAACTCGGTCCTGCCCCAGGCCACCGTTGGCGAGGGCTGCCTTTCCAGCCGCCAGCTGCAGCGGCTTGAGGCTGACCTGACCCGCCACCCGACTAAACCCACCCTGATTGCCCTGCATCATCACCCTGTCCCCGTTGGCATCGACTGGGTAGACCAGATGCAGCTGCAAAACGCTGGCGAGCTGCTGGCCCTACTCAACCGGTTTGCCAACGTCAGGGTGGTGGTTTTTGGCCATATTCACCATGGGTTTCACCATTGTCCCCCCAACGGCCCTGACTTCTACGGCTGCCCGTCCACCTGTTTACAGGTAGCCCCACCGAGGCCCCAGCCCGACCAGCCAGGCTTTCGACTGCTGTGGCTGTATGCCAATGGCACCCACCAAACAGCGGTAAAGCGCGTCCGCGCCGCAGGCGGTGACCACCAACACCCGACCCCCTTGAGCGACCCATTCCCCCAGCCCATCCACCATGGCTAACAAAATCTATCCCCTAAAAAACCGCCCCCTAGCCCGGTCCATACCAAGGGTTAAATTGGGCAAACGGTTGCGTCGCCAGCTACCTGCGCCGCGGCTGGGAGGTCTGGTGCTCCTGGGTCTGGCGCTGCTAGTCACGTTTTTTGCCAGCCTCGCCCTGGGCTCTGTGACCATCCCGCCAGCGGAGGTGGTGCATGTGCTCCTGGGGGGCGCCGCCAGCAAACCCGCCTGGCAGGAAATTATCCTGAACTTTCGCTTGCCCCGCACCCTCACCGCCATGGCCGCCGGGTCGGCCTTGGCCCTCAGCGGTCTCCAGCTCCAGGCTCTGTTTCGCAATCCCCTGGCTGGTCCCTCGGTGCTGGGTATCAATGCCGGGGCCAGCCTTGGTGCGGCCCTGGTGGTGCTCACCGTTGGCCGGGCCGGGTGGCTGGGTCAGCTGGGGGTGGTGGGAGCCGCCAGCGGGGGAGCTGCGATCGCAATGGGTCTGGTGCTTTTAATGGCCCGTCAGGTCCGCAGTTCCCTGGCCCTGCTTATATTTGGCCTGATGCTGGGCTATGTCACCACCGCCCTGGTCACCATCCTGCTACACTTCAGCCGTCTGGAACAAACCCTGGCCTACTTGAGCTGGACCTTTGGCAGCTTTAGCGGCGTTACCTGGCAGCAGATGCCCATCCTGCTTTCCCTGGTCCTGGTGGGTCTATTGCTTGCCCAAATTTTTTGTAAGCCCTTAAATCTGCTGCTGGTGGGTGAAGAACAGGCCATCAGCCTGGGATTATTGATCACGGCTGTGCGCGGCTATCTGATCGTTAGCGCCTCTCTTTTGGCCGGTAGCATTACCGCTTTTTGTGGACCCATCGCATTTTTGGGGGTGGCCGTTCCCCACCTGGGCCGCAGCCTCTTTCGCACCCAGGATCATCGTCTGCTGGTGCCCGTGGTGGCGCTGCTGGGGGCGCTGCTGGCCCTGGTGGCCAACAGTATTGCCCAGGTTCCCGGTAGTCAGACCGTTTTGCCCCTCAATGCGGTGATGGCGCTGCTGGGGGCTCCGGTGTTGATTTGGTTGATGTTGAAGCAGGGGAAACATGGGGGGTAGGGGTGGGTGCCCCCGGAAGTATTGGGTTTGGTTTGGGAAGGGGGAAAGGGAAAGGGTAAAGCGGTGTGACGATCTTCTAATTTAGCTGTCCGCCTAGCAGTCGCCATATTCGTAGGACTTCGGCTACGGTCCAGGCTTGGGCAAAGCAGCCGCGGGGGGCCATGGGGGCATCGCCATCAAAAATTTCGCTGAGGCTGCCGATACAGCCGCCGTTGAGGTGCTGCACCATCGGTCTGAGCAAGGCCCGGGCCTGGGCGGTGTCTTGATAAACCCGCAAATGGGCCTGCACGTAGGGACCCAGCAGCCATCCCCAGGTGGTTCCCTGGTGGTAGGCTCCGTCTCGCTGGAGCGGGTCACCGCCATAGGTGCCCACATATTGGGGATGGGACGGTGCTAGCGATCGCAACCCGTGGGAGGTGAGCAGTTCCTGGCCGCATACCTCCACCACCGCCCGCTGTTGATCTGCCGTTAGTAGGGATGCCTCCCCCCCCGCCAGGGGCAGCGAAACCGCAAAAATCTGGTTGGGCCGCAGGGCCGGATCGTCTCCCCCCGGTCCATCCAGCACGTCATAGCAGTAGGCCCCCTGCCAAAATCGCTGGAACCCGCTGAGGGTATGCTGGGCCAGTATTTTATAATCCCGGTTGGGGTAACCCAAAACCTCCGCAAACTGCTCCATGCAGCGCAGGGCGTTGTACCAAAGGGCGCTGATTTCAATGGGTTTTCCCACGCGGGGCGTCACCACCCAGTCCCCCACCTTGGCATCCATCCAGGTAAGCTGCACCCCCGCCTCCCCCGCATAGAGCAGGCCGTCGCTATCTAACTGAATGTGGTAGCGGGTCCCCCGCTGGTGCCAGTCAATCACCGCCGATAGCTCAGGCCAAACGTCGCGCAGCAGGGTGTCATCCCCGGTGGCCTCGTAGTAGGCCCGAATCGCCTCAAAGTACCAGAGAATCGCATCCACCGTATTGTATTCAGGCATTTCCCCCGCATCGGGAAACAGATTGGGCAGCATCCCCCGATCGAGATAGCGGGCAAAGGTGCGAATCACCGTGCGGGCAATCTGAGGACGACCCGTTGCCAGGGTCAGTCCCGGCAGCGCGATCATCGTATCCCGACCCCAGTCACCAAACCAGGGATAGCCCGCAATTACGGTTTTACCCTCGGGCACATCCACCAGGGGTCGCTCCACAATAAACTGATCCGCCGCCAGGATTAGCTGTCGCCACGGGGCCAGGGCCAGCCTTGACTCCAGTCCGCCGGGGGTATCCCCAGGGCCAGCCGCCTGCTCTAACAGCTGCTGCTCGTAGGTTTGGCGCATGGCCAGGGCCGTCTGGGCCACCAGGATCGGTTCGGGTACCGTGCTTGCGGCCACCAGCAGCGACTCCCCCGGTGCTAGCTCCACACTCAAGCTTGCCACGCACAGATGATCGTCTCTGCTATCTAACCCCCGATAGCGCTCTACCGCTAGCTCATAGCCGTGGTACCAGTCATGGTGTGGTTGAAATTCGCCGCGATCGCACAGCAGATAGTAAGGAACCGCCTCCGCAAACCCACGCACACAGATACCGTTGGCAACTCGCTCCGTCTGCATGTACCAGTTTTTCCCCTGGGTATTGCCGTGGTAGTCCCGATAGTTGACCAACGCTTTTAACGACAGCTGTACCGGAGCTGTCCCCCGCTGCAGCTGATACCGCACATAGGTAGTATTTTCCCGAGGCTGCATCCAGATCCGCTTTTCCAGCAGTTGGTTACCCAGAGCAAAGGTCCACACCGGTGTGGTGCCCTCCAGGTGAAAATTCTCAATTAGCCGATGTCCGGCGGGGGAAACACTACCATTCGCCCAGCGATTGGTGGCCAGCTCGTAGCGTTTCCCGGCAAACACAGTCTCATCTAGCTTTGCCACCAGCAGCGTACGCCCCAGGGGAGGCTGTAACGCCGCCACCAGCAACCCGTGGTAACGACGGGTCAACATACCCGCCACCGTCCCCGACCCATAGCCGCCGATACCGTTAGTAACCAACCATTCTCGGCCCTCAGCCGCTGCCAGGTCACCACATAGTTCGCGTCCAAACGTTAGCATAGGTAGCCTCGACTACAAAAGGGATGTATTTTCAAGTATCACCGAATCAGAGACCACTTGGCCCGGCCAAGTTTGCAGGCCGCGAATCTAATCTCCCTGAGGATTCAGCTGTGGTCTAGGTATGAAGGCGGGATAATGTCCCATCGCCAAGAACAAGATCGGCGGTGGGGAATTACCCACGCCGGGTTGAAAACCCAGCGCTAACCGAGGGCTGTCCACTAAAGGGACAATTTCGGGCGGTGATGCTTGATATATCGAGCTTACAGCGATCGCTTAACCCCTACCCTGCGGGAACGCTGGCGCGTATAGTGGGTTTCACCCAATTAGCCCTGACACTTTCAGTGCAGGGTGAGATAACGCCCCATCGCCAAGAACAAGATCAGCAAGGCGACACCCACCTATAACCGCCGCGTCAACAGACTCACCACCTCCCCAGGCTCCGGCGTTAGTATCAGCCGATTCTCCGGCACTTCGATTAGCGGGCTCCACTGGCTGGTTTCCACGTAGCGCCGATTGTGCAACAGATGGATCGTTTGGCGAATACCGCTGGGTCGACCCAACAAAATATGGCGAATCACCTCGCCTGGCAAGGTGAGCGAAAAGTTGGCGGGCAGGCCGGGAGGGGCCTGATCTGCTGGTTCAGAAAATGACATATGGGCTCCTTGGAGTGAACAGTGCCTGCACATGGCGATTGCATTTGAGAAATAAGCTTCATCAGCATTAGTGAGAAGATGCTTACCTATCAGGAACCAGACCAGGGAAGCCTCACGATGGGACTATCAGAAGCATTTCTATCGAATTTCAAAGGATTAGAAGACCCTCGTTCGCCGGGGCGTAATCACCGACACAAGCTGGAAGACATCTTTGCTATCACCCTGTTGGCGGTCA
>JBCDJC010000187.1:0-9645 GCA_038748225.1 Cyanobacteria bacterium P01_H01_bin.26
GAGAAAATAAAGCGCAGACCGGGGGCGTTAAACACAGACTTAACGCAGGCGCGCATTTGGTTGGCGTCGGCGGGGAAGTAAATATTGGTGGGGTGGCTGTCTTCTAGGCCGTTGTCGGCAAACAGGTTGTTCATGCCAAAGTGGCAGGTGTTGTCGGCCATGTCGTCAATGCCAGCGTGGGAAAAATGGCACAGCAGGTTGGAGTAGTTAAGACGGGCCATGGTGATTTCAGAGATGCACATCTCCAGAAAGGCACTAAAGGTGGCAAAGATCCCCTGCTTGCCTTGTTCCATACCAAATCCGGCGGCGGCCGACAGGTTGCCGCGCTCCTGGATACCGCCGCTGATAAACACTTCAGGGTGAGCCTTGTGGATAGCGTCTAAGCCGCAGGACCCCTCTAGGTCGCTGTCAACAACGAGCACGTTATTTTTACGCTCGGTTTCATCCATGGCCCCCAAAATCTCAACCACGGCGGCACCAAAGACCTTACGGTTAGCGTCCATGTTGTCGCTAGAGCCCAGGTAGGTGTTGGGGTTCTTGGGTTTTTCAGTATTTTTGAGAATATCGGCAGCGGCCTGGTGACCGCGAGATTCCAAATAGGTAATAGCGGCGGGAACAGAAATTACATCGTGGCCGTGGTTGGAGCCCTCTAACCCCTCAATACCGGGGCACATGGGGCGCTTAAGAATAACCGCGATGGGACCCGGGGTGTTGATGGCTTCGCAGATATTGGCGTAGAGCGCATCAATGTCTTCGCCGTTGCACTCAAGCACGGTGAGGCCGTGGCCAGCTAAGGTTTGCTTGACGCTGTACCCGGGCAGATACTTTGATGGGTTACCGGCAATGGTGACGTCGTTGTCGTCAATTAGCAGTTTGACATTAATGTGCTGGGCCACGGCCAGACGGGCCGCTTCGGCATCGTTGCCCTCCTGCTGAGAGCCGTCGGAGCCCAGGCAAAAGACGGCTTTACCTGGATTGGCCAGGGCAACGCCGTTGACATAGGGCCACATGTGCCCCAGACGACCGGAGCTAAACTTGACACCGGGGGTGAGACCCAGCTCAGGGTGACCCGGCAGGTGCGAGCTGGCGGCGCGATAGTCCATCAGCCGCTCGGCGGGTAAATCGCCGTTGAGGGTGGCCATCAGATACTGGGTACCGACGCGGTGTCCGGCTTCATCAAAAAAGGTGGGGACATACTGATCGGGGGCACCCCGGAAAATGGCATCCAGGATCATGACCTCGGGCACGGTGTCGTAGGGGCCGCCGGTGTGACCACCCACCCCCCGCGCCGCACCGGTGGCGGTAAAAAAGACAATGGCATCGCGGCAAAGCTGAATGTTGGCACTGAGGGCCTCGCGCTGCTCGGCGGTCAGCGTCGGTGTGGATGGGTCAAGACTAATGCGCTGGTACGCGCCCAAGTCAATTGGAAATGCAGCCATGTCGTATCTCCCTTGTGGCGTTGGTCGTCAAGGGGTATTTTCGCACTCCATGGAACCGGATGGACGAAAACCCAGGAGTTTTGTGTTGGAGGATACGGCGACTGGATCAGGCCATCCCCATCAGGGATTTCAGCAGCAGCTGACCGTCGGTGCCCACCCCCTCCATCAGCCCACCGCGCACCGGGTTAGTGGTTTTACCAAACATCGTGACCATGGCCAGCACCAGCTCAAAGGGGGAGAGGGTATCGGCTAAAAAGCCGGACCACTGGGAGCGGGGCAACTGGAAAAAACTGTCAAAAAACTGGCACAGCTCGCGATGGTTAAAGCGCATCACCGTTTCGAGACCAAATTGGTAAATGTGGTGCTTACGCACCCGCTCGGTGGACCAGAGGGTCTGCCAGCCTGCTTTTGCGATCGCATCCACCCCCTGGCCAGCGGCAATGGCCGTTGCGATCGCCGCCGCCATCTCCGGGGCGCGCCGTAGCATGGCCCCTACCATATAGCCCGTGGCCGGGTGCACCATGCTAGCCGAACCCCCAAACCCCAAAACCGGCTGGCTCAGGTCTGGCAGCGGCTGATTCATGGGAAACAGACAGTGCTCTGTGTGGTGAATTTCACTGACATCGACACCGGCTGCCTCCAGCCGCTGCTGCAGCCGCTGCTTAAGGGTGTCAAAGGCCAGGGGTGGAGCCAGGGCCAGGGATGTTTCCTCGACAAAAAAGATGTCGTTCCCCAGGTCCATGGCATAGAAAAAAGTAGGAGGCCCGGTGCGTTCGCCTGGCGATAGATGCTCAGCCCGATAGTCCATCAGTGAAAACTGACCGGGGGCCACCGGCGGTTTGGAAAACTTTCCCACCAGACCGTAGGCCGCCTGATACGCCACCGGGTAGTCCGTCGGCTGGGGCCGACTTACAAAGACAGGATTGTGGCCGGTGGCATCAATTACCACCCTGGCCTGCAGCTGCTCCCCGGTGGCGGTGGTAACACAGCTGTGGTGGGTGTGGGTCACGGTGGCGGCCTGCCCCCGGTGCCAGGTCATGGTCTGCAGCTGACTGAGCAGGTGCTGCTGCAGTTTTTGCTTATCAAACAGTCCGTAGTCGCGGCGGTGGTGGGTGGGCGAGGTGGCGGCATCCAACCCAAAGTAGCTCACGGTGTGGTGCCAGCGGTGGCCCAGCAAATCATCCAGATCCAGGGTCTCTAGCTCATCGCACCAGATGCCATAGGTATTGGGCCAAGGGCCATCGGGGGCCGTCGGAGCCAACCCCTGGAGGGACAGGCCGTGCTTAGCCAAGGCCGCTGCCATGATCAAAGCGGCAGGGCCTGCCCCGATAATTAATGCGTCATACACCGCTTTTAGTTCTCCTCAGGTAGTTGGTCCCTATGGTTATTATCAACCTTAGCGGAGAATGACAGCTCCCAGGGATGGGAGTCTCCGGTGTCCATCCAAACGGGTTGCTGGCCAAACGGGTTGTCGGGTATTTTGTCCCAGCCTGACTAATTTTTATAAACGGTGGCCTAACGCTAGTGCTCTCAGGCCCGCGTATATTGATTACTGGGAACACCCACATTTACCCGCCCACCCAGCCTATGGAACCCGCTGTTTTACTCAGACAATTATTTGATGCGGCCGTGGCGGCAGCGATGCCCCAACAGCAGGTAGCCCAGGCCCTAGAGCCCTATCTAAAAAATCAGCCAGCGGGGCGCACGGTGGTGGTGGGCATGGGTAAATCGGCGGCGGCCATGGCCCAGGCCGTGGAAGCTACCTGGGCTAAAACAGACAACCTAGACTCGCTTGGGGGACTGGTGATTACCCGCTACGGTCACGGGGTGCCCACATCAGCCATTGAGGTGATCGAAGCGGGGCACCCGGTACCCGATGAAAATGGCATGCACGCCGCCCGGCGAATTTTGCAACAGGTGGCCCCGCTGGGGGCTGATGACCGGGTAATCTGCCTGATTTCTGGCGGTGGGTCTGCCCTGTTTACCCTGCCGCCCGAGGGCATTAGTCTGATGAACCTGGCGGATATTAACCGTCAGCTGCTGGCTTCGGGGGCTGAGATTACCTTAATGAATACCGTGCGCAAGGCGCTGTCCTGTTCGTCGGGCGGTCGACTGGCGGCGGCGGCCTATCCGGCCCAGGTGATATCGCTGATTATTTCGGATGTGGCGGGGGATAGCCTCAGCGCCATTGCCTCTGGTCCCACAGTGGGGGATAGGGCGACCGCCGCTGATGCCCTGGAGATTTTAGAGCGCTATCGGATAACGGTGCCCCACGGGGTGCGGGACTATTTACAGCGCAATCCCAATCCGGTGATTGCCCCCGGCGATCGGCGGCTGGGCACGGCCATCAATCACCTGATTGCCACCCCCCAGCAGTCGCTAACGGCGGCGGCTGAGGTGGCACTCGCCCAGGGCTATACCCCGCTCATCCTGAGCGATGCCATTACCGGTGAGGCCCGGGATGTGGCCCTGGTGCACGGAGCCATTGCCCGCCAGGTGAAACGCCACCACCAGCCCGCCAGCCCCCCTTGCGTCATTCTCTCCGGCGGTGAAACCACGGTGACGGTCAATCAAAACTTTGTGGGTAAGGGCGGTCGCAATAGCGAGTTTTTGCTGGCCCTGGCCCACTACCTGGACGGTGAAGCGGGGATTGCCGCCATCGCCTGCGACACCGACGGCATCGACGGCAGTGAAGATAATGCCGGGGCGCTAATCACCCCAGAGCTGTGGCAGCGGGGCGACAACGCCCAGCACTATCTGAACACCCACGACAGCTACAGCTTTTTTAAAGCGGTGGGCTCGTTGGTGGTCACGGGACCAACGCTCACTAATGTGAATGACTTTCGCGCCATTGTGGTGGAGGGGTAGGGGCTATTCGCAGCCCTCCACATCGGCCGCCGCTAACACCGCTGCCAGCACCCCTGGAAATCGGGCTTCTAGCTCCGCCGCCCGCAGCGAATTTAAGTGCTGGGTACCCACTTTTTCAGTGTGGATGATCCCAGATTCTCGCAAAATCTTAAAGTGGTGCGACAGGGTGGATTTAGCAATGTCGCTACCGCCGCAGCTGCGACAGGCCTGCTCGCCTTTTTCGGCAATAACTTTGACAATTTTTAGCCGCACCGGGTCCCCCAGCGCGTATAGCACCGCTGCCAGGGTTAGTTGACTCGTATCTGGATGGGAAATCGGCTGCATAGTTGCATTATGCCATGGGGCACAGCCCTGGGAGAGGGCAACCGTGGGGGGATGACCACACCCGATAGTTCAATATTGTGGAACTATAATTAACACCATCTAGGTAATACATCCGGGCCTTGATGGGGCTACTGTATTACTGGTTCGTTGGTTCTAAAGGAGATCTGTTGTAAATGACTGAAAATGCGTTAGTAAATGAAGTGTCTGATGCTAACTTCCAGACCGATGTGCTGGGGAGTGAGGTGCCGGTACTGGTAGATTTTTGGGCGCCCTGGTGTGGTCCCTGTCGCATGGTGGCCCCCGTTGTGGATGAGGTCGCGGCTAAGTTTGAAGGGCAAGTTAAGGTCCTTAAGCTAAATGTGGACGATAATCCCAACAGCGCCAGTGACTATGGGGTACGCAGCATTCCCACCCTGCTAATTTTTAAGGAAGGTAAGGTGGCCGATACGGTCGTCGGTGCGGTCCCTGCTAGCACCCTGTCAACCACCCTGGAAAAATATTTGGATTAGGCCCGGTACCGCCAATCTAAAAAGAAAGCTTAGAATTACGACCTGTTCCTGGATATACCCAGTATTACAGGGACAGGTTCGTCTTTGACGCCCCTGTGATCACCGTTAGGTTAAACCCCATGAGCTATTCTGATCCCAATCCTCCCAATCCGACACCGCCCGATCCTGAGTCGAGCCCAGAAGTTACCACAGAAGAATTTGCCGTGAATAGCGATAACCTGGTCAGCAAGGTGCAGGAACTGATCAATGAGAGTAACGTTCGGCGGATTTTGATCAAAAATGCCGAGGGACGGGTGCTGCTGGAGGTGCCCCTCACAGCCGGTCTAGTGGGTGGGGCCATTGGGATTGCATTTTTTGCGCCGCTGGTTGCGATCGCATCCGTTGGCATGCTCGCCGCCCGCTTTACCCTGGTGGTTGAACGCCGCACTTGAGACCATCTCGCGGTCAATTCCTAACCCGGCCTATTCCCCGGGTAATTATATTTCCATCTGGTTTTTTGCCCTGGCAAACCAGATGGAAATATTTGTTTTGTTTGCAAAATTGTTCAACCCCAGGCTCAGTCATACCCGATGTTACTCACCGGATGGGATAAACGATACTGGTTTGTTTTTTTGCTGCTGGTATCGGCAGGATTTGTTATTCACTATCACTTTTGGCAAACCCCGGCCGACGACCTGCAGGGCCATGACATGTACTATATCTGGCTAGAAGGCAAGCGGATTGTTGCTGGGGAAAATCCCTATGGCAGAATCCTGGCCGGTAACCTTAGGGAAAATGACAAATATGCCACCTATTTTCCCGTTGCCTATCTTGTCTCCGCCCTGGTACAAAAACTTGGTTTTTTAGAGTATCGCCACTGGCTCTATTTTTGGCGACCGGTTTCCTTTGCCTGTCACATGGGGATTGTGGGCCTAACGCTGGGATACTTTCAAAGGCGAGGGCTGTGGCTGATGGGAACGGCTGCCGCCCTAGTTATTTTGCTCGGGCGCTGGAGTGTTTATATTGTTCGCGTACATCATTTAGAGTTTGCAGCTATTTTCTTTTTGCTAGTCTCTCTGGTGCTTTTAAAAAAGAGACCAAAGCTAGCACTGCTCATGTTTAGTATCTCCCTGGGGATTAAACAGATTGCCATCTTTGTGCTACCGCTGTACCTGATCTACCTGTGGAGAAAGCAGGCCGGTCTTTCTAAAAATTTTATGGTTGGCTTTTTGATTATCCTCAGTGTTCCAGTGCTAACGTCTCTGCCGTTTCTAATCTGGAATGCTGAGGGATTTTTGAAATCTGTTTTATTTTCAGCAACGCGGCTGGGGGATTTACACATTGGCGGCGCGCCGTCGGTCGATGTTATTTTCTCCCAGGACTATCTTTGGATTGTGGGGCTTCGGGCCAAGCTACCGATGCTGTTTATCATGGGGCTGGTCTACCTGAGCTATCTGAGCGAGCGGGTGGGGATATTTTTAGCGGCGGCCATGGCCATGATGGCGTTTTTATATTTTAATTCGGTTTTGTTTTTGCAGTATTTTGTCTGGCCGCTAACCTTACTGCCGTTTGCGCTGATAGAAGACAGACAGCCATCTGAGCAAAGCTGAGTCCCGCATAAGTTGCCTGGAGGCAAGTTTTAAGTCAATACTCAGTCGAATTGAGGCCGGTCTTTGGTGTTTGTTGGGGGGGCTCTTAGGTTCGGTACTTAGATTAGGGAACATCGTAGTCTAAGTGTCATTTGATGGAACCACTGGATACCTACCTTCAAACACTGAACCGCCTGTTTGAGTCGGAGCTAATTGATGCCAAACCCAGCATCCTGGTGCCTGCGGCGGGAGAGATTGTTTTCCATGCCGGGGAATCGGCTCAGACAATCTTTGGGATACAGGCGGGAAAAGTGCAGCTGGTGCGTTATTTAGAAAACGGCCAGATGAGTCACCAATATACCCTGGAGAGCGGCGCATGGTTTGGGGAGGGGGCGCTGTTTAATGCGGTCTATCAGAGTTCTGCGATCGCAACCCAATCCTGCCAGATTATCGCCGTGCCAAAACGAGCCTTTCTGACATTGTTACGCCACGATCCAGAAATCTCGTTGACATTTATTGGCCAGCTAACGGAGCAGCTGCACACAGCCAAAAACCTCATGATGTTGCGCTGTATACGTTCTGCCTACGAGCGCGTGCTGGCGTATCTCAATGGCTTAACCTCTGCTGGCAGCCGTACGTGCCATCTCGATCGCTCCCTCAAAGAGATTGCCGAACAAATTTGCCTAACACCGGAGGTCGTTTCACGCACACTGCGTAAACTCCAGGAAGATGGCATTATTCAGCGAAATCAGCGCAAAATCACATTTTTAGAACGATAACCCCTCTACCAAGCCAGGTTTTAGCGCATTAAGAAAATCAAAATTCTCAGAAAACTTGATTTGAATCATGGATTCTCAGGAACTACTCACATACGATTTTGGCAAATCTCATCTGAGTAGCCCTATGAGTTCAGCAAACCAGCCTCAGCTTAAGATTGCCTATATGCCAGGCAATCCCATGCCGTGTCGGTGGTTGTCAGCTCTGGCACCGCTACAGTACAGGACCGGGCATTTAGACGCCTACCTAACGGAACTCGTCTCTGCTTTGCGCCACGGCCTCGGTGCCTCGCGAGTCATGGTAGGCCAGCGTTCTCAAACAGAGGGGTACCATTTCATCATGAGTCCAGAACTGCTGCCAGGGGCAACCCAGAACCTTGAGCGGTGGCTCGTACTCACCCAGGATATTCTGGCTCAAAAAATGCCCGGCATAGGGTTGTACACAATACAGCCGCATCTGGTTGTAGCCTACTGCGGGGTGCCAACCCAAACCAAAGACGACGGCATTTTGCTGGCCCTGCGACCCGCCATAGAGCCCTTTCGAGCCGAGGACCAGCAGGTGTTGACCCTGATGGCCGCCCAGGTCACCATGGCCATTCAGCTAGAAGGCTGCCGCCAGTCCGCCCTACCCGCGCCGGGCCATCCTTCCCAAATCATGCAAGATAAGCTGCTTGCCGTTAACCAGCAGCTCACCCAAAAGCTGGATCAGTATCGGGTCGAACTGCAAACGGTTTCCGCTCGCCTACAGATGGAAAGCATTGCCCATTCCTCCCTAGAGCAGCGCTTTCGTAAAATCTTTGAGGGATCTAACGATGCCATCTTTGTGATCGACCCGGCCCAGGATCAGATTCTTGAAGCCAATCCCCGCGCTGCCCAGCTGCTGAACTACTCCCACCAGGAGCTGCTCAACTCTATAAAAATTTCCCAGGTTCATCCCGATGAAATGCCAAAGCTCATCGACTTTACCAACACTGTCCTTCGCAACGGCCAGGGCTGGACCGATGAACTCACCTGTCTGACCAAAACCAATCAAAAACTGGCCGCCGAAATTTCAGCCGCCCCCATCGAATTTGCGGGCAGACAGTGCATTCTCGCCATGGTGAGGGACATCAACCAAAGAAAGCAGCTAGATATCGAACGAGAGCGGGCCGAGGCTCGGGCCAACAGAGCCCTCTCCCACCTGGCCGAGGTGGGGGAGCTGGCCTCCATGATTGTCCATGAGATTCGCAATCCGTTAACAACCGTACTCATGGGACTGAACAGCTTTAAAAAGCTAGAGCTAGACAGTCGCTTTGAGGCCCGTCTAGCCATTGCCTTAGAAGAAGCCGAACGTTTGAAACGATTGCTCAATGAGATCTTGCTCTTTTCAAAGCAGCAAACATTAAACTCAAAACCCCTAGAGCTCAACAAGTGGAGTGCGGATCTGTTGAGCTCGATTCAGTCCCATCCCCTGGTAGCGGATCGGATTATAAAATTTAGCGCCAACCCAATCTCAACCATCATATCAGCGGACTCAGACAAACTTAAACAGGTATTTATCAACCTAATTACCAATGCCTGTGAGGCGGTGCCCCCGGGTGAGACCATCACCTGGGAGATTACCCATCCATCCAAAGCAGACTATCTCACAGCGAGCATCAACAATGGGGGTAAACCAATTCCCCCCAATATTTTAGGAAAAATTACGACACCTTTTTTTACCACCAAGGCCAACGGCAGCGGTTTGGGATTGGCCATCGTCAAACGGATTATTGCGGCCCACAATGGTCAGCTGACCATCACCTCGGATGCCACAGCTGGCACTACCGTTACGGTCCGGCTACCCCTGCTCAAATCAGACAAAACAAACGGGTGAAAGCCTATCGCCGTCACCCGCTATCTCTTTTCTATTCTCTCCAGCCTCAAAATTTATGAGGCTTTGTTAAGTTGCCACCTCATCAATATAGTTTATAGTACACTAGTACTTAGTCGTTTTTAAGCCCTAAGAACTTTATGGGGACAGGTTATTAGCACCAGTTAACCCTAGCCTCAGTTTAACTTCTCACCCAAGGAGTGACCTATGACTTTAGCAAAATCGACATCTAATAATACCGCCAGCTTCGGCATATCTAGCCCTGACGCGGTCACTCAGCGTCGCACGGCCCTAGAAAAAAGACTTAGC